>JALENJ010000040.1 GCA_022767445.1 Erysipelotrichaceae bacterium
TATGCATCAAATAATTGCTTATTTTGAACGTGCGTATATATCTCAGTCGTTCGTATATCACTATGACCGAGTATCTCCTGAATACTTCTTAAATCAGCACCTCCTTGTAACATATGAGTTGCGTAACTATGTCTCAACTTATGAGGTGTGATATGTTTTTTGATATTTAATTCAGTACACTTTCTTTGTAGTAATAGTTCTACATATTTACTGGTAATTTTACGACCGTGTACGTTTAAGAAGAATAATGCTGATTTCTTTTTGACTAATACTGGTCGTATGATAAATAAATAGTGTTTTAAAAGAGGAATACTACCATTAGGAATAGGTACAATCCTTTCCTTGTCCCCCTTTCCCAATACACGTATCTTACAAGCATCTAAATCAATGCGATTCACTGTTAGATTACATAATTCAGATACACGTAATCCACAACTGTAGATGGTCTCTAAGATTGTATGATCAATGACATCCTCCAGTTTTTTATCATCAAAGGATTCCATCAATTTCTTGATTTCATCAACCGTACAAAATACTGGTAATTTCTTAGGGCCTTTGTGAACTTGTAAGTTTAGACTAGGATCAGCTTCGTTGTGCATCATGACAAGATATTGATGGAAAGAACGTATGGAAGCTGACATTCTAGCGATGGATGTCGATGATTTATAATCACTTTGTTCACCGATGAATTCCTCAACGAGTTCAGGTTTAATCTTCTTTGTATTCTGTATATTATGATCTTGTAGATATTGAATATATTGTGATAGATCATGATGGTAGGAAGAAATTGTATTTTCACTTTTGCCAGCATTCATTCTTTGATATGTAATATATTCATCAAGTGCTTCATGAATCTTCATTTTGTTTCTCCTTGAGAAGATTGCTAGCTCTTACAAATGCTTTCTTGTTACCGAGCATTTGGTTTAAATCTAAGATAATACTCTTGGTTTCTGATTTAAAAGCTGAAGCTTCATCAAATAGATTTAATTGGGATGCCATATAGTTATCATCCGCAAAGTCGCCGATAGTAATGCCTAATAATCGAACAGCTTCCCCTTCATCCCAGTTATCTTCAAACAGGGACATAGCGGCGTTGTAAATATCATCACCACGCCATATTGGTTCATTTAACTTACGAGCACGTGTGACATTGCGGAAGTCGTAATAACAGATACGAATACTAATCGAACTACCCACTTTACCAGCATTCTTGAGTCGTCTAGATAAATCTCTTGAAAGAGCACGTATGAGTCCAACGAGTTCTTCATACTCATTCATATCTTCTAATAGTGTTTCTGAGATACCCATAGATTTCGCATCCCATTCTGTTTCAAGTTCACGATGATCTATGCCGTTGGCACGGTCAATGATCTCTTGTGTATTCTTGCCAAAGATATCTTTTAGACGATTGACATCTTTGTAATTCGCAAGGTCTTTGATTGTATGGATACCCATCTCCAACATATATGGAACTGTCTTTGTGCCAATACCTCTCATATCTTGAATTGGTAGTGGCCATAGTTTTTCTTGAATATCACGGATTCTTAGGACTGTAATACCATTTGGCTTTTTCATATCACTAGCCATCTTGGCTAAAAACATATTAGGTGCAACGCCAATCGAACATGTTAAACCAAGTTCGGTATAAACCTTTCGTTGTAAGGACCATGCAAGATCTAATGGTTTTTCATAGCTTTTTATCGTCTCTGTCATATCTGCATAGCACTCATCAACAGATGCTTGTTCTGCAAGATTGGTATATGAACGTACGATCTCCATAAAGCGATCAGATAGATTGCGATACCAGGTATAGTGTCCTTCCACGATGATTAAATCACGACATAGCTTCTTTGCTTCACTGACAGGCATCGCACTGTGTATGCCAAAAGCACGTGCTTCATAACTAGCTGTTGAAACAACACTACGTCGTGTAGCACCTGATATAACGATAGGTTTTCCTTTTAACTCTGGATTTAAAAGTATTTCGGCATTCGCAAAGAATGCATTTAAATCGATGTGAAAATATACATGATACATTAGTTATGATTTCTCCGATATAACTCTTTCGCTGCCTTTTTAGAAATGTCAGTAATACTGCCGCTTGAGATAAGTGCAATTTGTTCAATACGCTCTTTTTCATCTAGTTCTTTAACTGTAGTGACTGTTCGCTCTTGTTCATCAACCTTTGTGACAAGGTAATGTACATCTGCACAAGCAGCTACTTGTGCTAAGTGTGTTACTGCAAATACCTGGCAGTACTTGGACAATGTCTTCATCTTTTGTCCGATTGATGTCGCTACCGGACCACTAACACCTGTATCGATTTCATCAAATATAACAGTCTGAATGCCTTGTAGCTTTGTGAAGATGACTTTTAATCCTAGCATTAAGCGGCTTAATTCACCACCAGAGGCAGTCTTTACGAGTGGTTTTAGGCTCTCTCCTTTATTCATGGATATCATAAACTCAACATTTTCATTGCCATGAATGCTAGGATTACATTCAGTAAATACTGTTTTAAACTGTGCATTTGGCAACATCAATTCCTTTAAATTAGATCGAACTGCTTGATCTAATTCATCACTATGTTGTTGTCGCTTAGCACTTAACTTCTTTGCAAGTGTTTGATATTCTTGGAATGCTTTTTGAATCTTTTGATCCATCTTTTCAATATATTCTTTACGATGTACGAAAGATTCAACTTGTTTTTGAAGTTGTTGTTGATAGACGAGAATATTAGAGATGGATTTTCCATATTTACGTTTCAATTTTTGAATCGTAAATAAACGTTCTTCCATCGTATTAATTTCATCTTCATCCATATCAAAGTCTTCTACGATATCACGGTACTCTTGAATCCCATCTTGAATCGCATAGTACGCATCAGATATCTTTGTTTGAATCGATGATAATTGATCACTGTTACCTAATGAATCACTAATCTTAACAAGATCATAGAGCGAATCAGACAATCCATTATCAAAAATAGAGAAGACTTGTTGATATTTCTCTAGAGAATTTTTGATCTGTTTGAACTGCTTTTCTTTCTCAGCGAGTTCTTCATCTTCTCCCTCTTGTAGATTGGCATCTTCAATTTCTTGAATTTGGTACTGGAAGTACTCTAAATCATTCTCGTTATATTCTTCTTGTAATGCATGTTCTTTTTCTTTGACAAGTTTATCATAGTTGTGGTACGCATTTGATACTTGTTTTACTTCTTCTTGTAAGTTTAAAAAGGAATCTAGCAAATGGATATGATTGGATACATTTAGCAGATATGCATTGTCGCGTTGTCCATGGATATCAATCTCATCACGTAAACAATCCTTAGTCAGTGACATCGTAGCGATGCGATGATCAATCCGTACAATGGACTTACCAGATGATAGTATTTCACGTGTAAATGTAACTTCTGCTCCAGTTTCTAATCCTGCTTCAGTGAGTACTTGGAGTGCATGTGGATTATTTGATAAATCAAAAGTACCTTCAATGATTGCTTTATCTTTTCCCTTGGAGATATAGGAAGCACCTGCACGCTCTGCACATAAAACAGATATCGCGTCTAACATAATCGATTTACCTGCACCGGTTTCACCAGTAAAAGCACTAAATCCATTCTTAAAATCTAGGCTTAGTTCATCGATTAAGATAAAGTTTTTAATGTACAGGTGTTTTAGCATAGAACCTCCTTGCTATAAGTAGTTTTGTATATCCGCAAATAATGTATTTAAATCAATACGGAATTCCTTACGTAGTTGTCCACTTGTTCCTTGTGGAATGAACTTATCAGGCAAACCATAAATCTTGATATGTTTTGAAATACCAATGTCGTTGAGATGTTGTAGGATCAAAGATCCCAGTCCATTTGTCTTATAGTCTTGTTCATAGACAAACAACTGGATATCCCTACTTGCAAGCGTCTGCAACATTTCAGAGTCTAGTGGTTTGATATATCTTGCGTTGATAATGGATACTGGTAAATCATTGGCTATCACACGTTCATATAGTTTGTTGACCATTTCACCATAGGTGATAATCGCAACTTTATTGTCTGGTTTATCGTTTAAGATTTCCCATTTACCTATTGGTATTTGTTTTGCGTTGGTGATGTCATTCGTCTTTACTTCTCCCTTAGGAAAACGTATCGCAAATGGATGATTTTGTTGGAATGCGGTAAAGAGTAAATCTTTGGCTTCTTGGCTATCTTTTGGATGCGAGATAATCATATTTGGTAGTCCTGACAAGATACCAATATCAAAGATACCTTGGTGTGTCTCACCATCTCCCCCTACCAGTCCTGCATGATCGATACCGAATACAACAGGTAAGTCCATGCGACAAACATCATGATTAATTTCATCATACGCTCTTTGTAAGAAAGAACTGTAGATACATACATATGGACGTTTACCAGAAATCGCAAGACCTGCCGCAAAAGTAACGGTATGTTCTTCCGCAATGCCTGTATCAAAACAACGATCTGGGTATTTCGCAAATAACACGCCCATACCACTACCGTTGATCATTGCAGGTGTTAGTGAAACGATATCTTTATTCGTACTTGCAAGATCAGCTACGCTTTGACTCATGAATTTACCCCAAGATGAATATCCCTGTGGTACCTCATGAAGTTGTTTTCCTGTTTCGATATTGAAAGGACCTACACCATGCCATTGACCATCGTTATCGTGTTCGCATGGTAGATATCCTTTGCCTTTTTTTGTGATGACATGAACTAAAATAGGACCACTATGACGTTTGGCGGTAGATAAAATTTGAATTAAATCATGGATGTTATGTCCGTCGACTGGTCCCATGTAGTCTAGTCCAAACTCTTCAAAGATACCGCCATCAATGACGGCTTCACGCATACTATCTTTAACCGCCTTCAATCCTTTATATATAGCGTTTCCGATTGAATTCCTCGATAAAGATTTCTTCAATGATGATTTTAGACTGTTATATCCCTTCAAAGTTCTAAGCTTTGAAAAACCTGCATTTAAAGCACCTACATTTTTAGAGATAGACATATTATTATCATTAAAAATGATGATGATATTACGCTTCTCTGCACCGATTTCGTTGAGTGCTTCTAGTGAGATACCACTGCCAATTGCCCCATCACCGATGACTGGTAAGATATGATACTTCTGATGGTTCAAATCTCTAGCAACCGCCATTCCTAAGGCAGCAGATAACGAAGTTGAGCTATGTCCTGCTTCCCATACATCATGTATACTTTCTTCTCTTTTTTCAAAGCCAGAAAGACCCTTGTATTGACGCAAGGTTGAAAAGCGGTTTGCTCTACCAGTGAGAATCTTATGTACGTAGGATTGATGTCCTACATCAAAGAAAATTTTATCCTCCGGAGAGTTAAACACGTAGTGTAAAGCAATGGTTAATTCAACAACGCCTAAATTACTGGCTAGATGACCGCCAGTTTTTGATAGAGATTGAATTAAGAATGTACGTATTTGTGTAGCTAAATCATTTAGCTCTTCTTCGTTTAGTGATCTTAAAAACGCTGGGCTTTGGATATCATTTAAGTCCATGTGATACCTCCTATTTACGTCGTATTTGGATACGATGTATATATTCAACAAGCGACTCTGATAAGAAGCCATCAATGGCTCCTAAATCATCCATGACTTGATGATATAATTTGTTCATCATATCTTTAGCGGCTTGAATTCCTAATAAAGATACACTTGTCCCCTTATGATTTTTTATATCAGAATTTGATTTTCCAAATTCTTTTGCGGTTAATTCTACATCTAGCACATCATCTTGAATTTGGAATGCTAACCCTAATGCATAACCAATCTTTTCCCACTTTGGTAAATCTTCTTGGTGTTTTGCAAGAAGTGCACCCATCATTAGTGGAGCTGTTAGTAAGCATCCTGTCTTATGTTGATGTATCTGTTGAAGCTGTTTCCAGTCGATATTCTGATTTTCAGCTTCAATATCCAGCTGTTGACCATATACCATACCGGCTGGACCTGCCATACCTGAAAGAATTGAAATACACTCTTGTACAATAACAGCGTCTTGTTGACTACTAGCAGCTACCTGGAAAGCATATGTCAATAAGCCATCACCTGCAAGGATTGCTGTAGCTTCATCAAATTGCTTATGACAGGTAAGTTTACCTCTTCTTAAATTATCATTATCCATGGCTGGTAAATCATCATGGATTAATGAATAAGTATGTATCATCTCTAAGGCACAGGAAAAGGGATCGCCGACCGTTGTATCAACGCCATACCCCTTTAATACAGCGTATAACAGATTAGGACGAATTCTCTTACCACCAGCACTTAAAGAATAGTGCATCGCTTCTTTAACAGTGCTATCTGGAAGCTTAGAGATGTATTCCTCTAGAAGAGCATCAATTTGCATCTGCTGCTTCTCCATTCTTGCGGATAACTTCATTGATTTGATTTTCAAATTTCTTTAACTTTGTATCACAAGACTTTACCAATTGAAGACCCTCTTCAAATAAAGTGATTGTCTCATCCAATGGTTTCTCGTTTTCCTCTAAATCGTTGATAATCTGCTCTAAGCGATTCATGGATTCTTCAAAAGATTTATCCTTCGTTGTCATTTATATTCTCCTTTGATAGTACTGTTGTCTTTAAAGTACCTTTTGATAATCGTATATCTAAAGTATCTCCTACAGCTATCTCTTTTGTTGAATGGATTACTTTCTTGTCTTTAGTTGCGATGCTATAACCACGATTTAAGATTAATAGTGGTGAGTAAGCATTCAACAATGACATGTTCTTTTCTAAGCGTGTACGCTTAGAATCTTGCGTAACGCTGATGAAATGTTGCATATCAGCACTGTGTTTATCAAGTAAAACTTGTTTGGTCTGTATGTTTTGCTTTGCATGCATGATTAACTTTTGCTTATCATCCTGGATTTGAATCTGTAGTGAAGATACTTCTGTGTGGATGAGTTGCGATAATCGATGAAACATCTGGTTGAGTCTGTTTCTATATTCATCAGGTAAGTTTTGATAACGCATGAGCTTTTCAGCTAAGTAATCTAAACGCGTTGCTTCATCGCTATATAATCTCTCCGGTTTTTTGAAAACAGGATGATTTTGATTATAGTCAAAACGCTTTTTCGCATGCATGAGTGTATTTCTGATCGCTTGTATCAAACGAGCGTGGTAACTTGATAGTGCTGTACTTACTTCATTGATATCAGGGACAGCAGCTTCCACTGCACCAGTTGGTGTATTTGCACGATGATCAGAAACGAAATCAACTAATGTAAAATCAATCTCATGACCGATACCAGTAATAATTGGTGTCTGCATCTGATAGATAAATCTTGCAAGCTGTTCATCATTAAAACACCATAGGTCTTCGATGGAACCTCCACCACGTACAAGTAATATCACTTGATGATTTCCACGATCTGCCTTTTGCAAACCCTCAATAATCTTGCCTGAAGCCTCCATACCTTGAACAGGCGCTGGATACTCCGTTAACTTTGCGATTGGCCAACGTTTCTTTAAAGTGATTAAAGCATCTTCTCTAGCTGAAGTGTTATTACCAGTCACAAGCGCGATATCCATTGGATATGCAGGTAGACTCTTTTTGTGGGCAGGATCAAACAACCCTTCAGCATCTAGTTTTTTCTTTAGCATTTCAAACTTTTGATAGAGCTGACCAATACCACTTTGTTCCATATTGGTCGCAATCATCTGCATACTACCATCAGCTACATAAACACTGACATCACCCTTTAATACAACTTTATCTCCGTTTTCTGGATGGAAACCTAGATTCTTATTGGCTGAAGCGAACATCACACACTTAATCGTTGCTCGATCATCCTTTAAGGAAAAATACCAATGTCCACTATACGGTGTACGTAGATTTGAGATTTCACCCTCAATCATGACACCATGTAAGACAGGATTTTCATCCAATACTTTCTTTAAATAATTGACTAATGTGCTTACTGGGACAATACGTCTGCTCATATTACATCTAAAACACTGTTTACTAACTTATATGTATCTGTATCACAATAACGCTTTGCAAGTTGTACAGATTCATCAATAACGACAGCTGCCTCCGTTTTTCTTAAATCAAATTCAGCACATCCGTTTAACAAAATAGCTCTTTCTATCAAACCAAGACGATCATATTGCCAACCCTTCTTGAGAACTGAGTTAATATACTCACGATAGCGAGGTTCATTTTCAATAGCGGTATTGATGACTTTAATGAAATATGGATCAATCTCACTTTCATCTACTTTAAAAGTATCGCTAATCAATGTGTGAATATCGCGATTGACAGTTAGGTATTGATATACCGTAATCATCGAGTTTTCTCTTTGGTCATGACGATTCATTTTCTTATATCTCCTGGCTACTATTTTACCATGTTCAAGGGTGATTTGAATAGATTCTTGCTTGTTTTCATGCCATCGTTTACAATAACGACATGCAGGAAACAAATCTTAAAATGTCGATATTTCATCGTACATTCGCACATCTAAAAACAGTACATACCCATCGTAAACTCGTACGTCAAAATTGCTTTGCTTGTGGATTATATAAACAAGGTTTACTTCATGATTTATCCAAGTATGGTCTATCTGAATTACTTCCAAGTACCCATTACTTTCAAGGCTATCGCTCCCCTTATGTCAAAGAAAAGAAAGTAAAGGGATATTCGCTTGGCTGGCTTCATCATAAAGGTCACAACAAGCATCATTGGGAGTATTGGTGGGATATTATTGGTGGAAATTGGAAACCAATTATGATGCCTGAAGAGTATGTGGTTGAAAGTCTATGTGATCGTATCGCTGCTTGTAAGGTTTATCAAAAAGATCAATATAAAAATTCTTCTGCTTATGAATACTTTCAGATGTCCAATGATGGCAGGTACATGCATCCATGTACTGCTACACTGATGACTCGTTTGCTAGAAAGTATACGTGATCATGGTGAAGCATTCACTTTCAAACAAATTAAGAATCTAAGAAAACAAAATATCAGTCTGTATGAATATTATCACGCAAATGAAAACGACTCGTGAGAGTCGTTTTATACTATTTATTATAAGTATTATCGTTGCGTTTCACTTGTACGTCGTGTGCTCCACCTTCAATAATGGAAGTTGATGATACAAGTGTTAGTTTCGCATTTTGTTGTAGCTCTGAAATTGTTAATGCACCACAGTTACACATTGTAGATTTAATCTTGAGGATTGTCATCGCAACATTATCCTTGAGTGAACCTGCATATGGTACATAGGAGTCTACACCTTCTTCAAAGGATAGCTTCTTTCCTTGTCCTAAGTCATAACGAGCCCAGTTGCGAGCACGTGCAGAACCTTCTCCCCAATACTCTTTTACGGTGTTGCCATTAACAACTAACTTTTCACCAGGTGCTTCTTCAAATCTAGAGAAGTAGCGACCTAACATCACAAAGTCAGCACCCATTGCTAGAGCTAATGTCATATGGTAATCATAAACGATACCGCCATCAGAGCAGATAGGAATATATTCGCCTGTCTCTTTATAATATTCATCACGAGCTTTAGCTACATCGATCACTGCTGTAGCTTGTCCTCGACCAATACCCTTCGTCTCACGAGTGATACAGATGGAACCTCCACCGATACCAATCTTTATAAAGTCAGCACCTGCATCTGCTAAAAAGCGGAAACCTTCGGCATCTACAATATTACCGGCACCAACCTTTAAATCAGCATAATTTTCATGGATCCACTTGATTGTCTCTGCTTGCCATACGGAATATCCTTCAGAGGAGTCAATTACAACGCAATCAACACCAGCTTTTACAAGTGCAGGTACTCTTTCAGCATAATCACGTGAGTTAATACCAGCACCTACTAATAGACGTTTTTCTTCATCCAATAATTCATTTGGATGTTCCTTATGGGAATCATAGTCTTTACGGAATACAAGATACTGTAGATGATTTTTTTCATCGACTACAGGTAATGTATTGAGCTTATTCTCCCAAATTAAATCATTGGCTGAAGATAATGTTGTATTTGGCCCACCTACAATTAACTTCTCACGTGGTGTCATGTAATCACCAACGATTTCATCACCCGTCATACGAGATACACGATAATCACGTGATGTTAGAATACCCATGAGTTCACCATTAGGTGTTCCGTCGTCTGTTACCGCAATTGTAGAATGTCCAGTCCTTTCAATCAGTGCAATGACATCATGTAGTTTTGTATCTGGAGTAACATTTGAATCACTGACAACAAAACCAGCTTTATGATTCTTTACTTTAGCTACCATCGCAGCCTGACTTTCAATCGATTGAGATCCAAAAATGAAGGCCATACCACCTTCCTTGGCTAATGCAATACCAAGTCGATCACCTGATACCGATTGCATGACTGCACTTACCATTGGAATGTTCAATGAAATTGCAGGTTTTTCGCCTTTCTTATAACGTACAAGTGGTGTCTTTAATGATACATTCGCTGGAATATTATCAGGTCCTGTATAACCTGGAACAAGTAAATATTCACTAAATGTATGCGAAGGTTCATTGTAGTAAAAAGCCATTAAAAATAATCCTCCCTTTTTATAATTTTATTTATTATATCAAGTAAAATGACAATGTAAACGATTTATTCGATAGAATCTAAGAAAATTTAATATACCATGTATGCATGCAGGTATTTTTTAGAAATTACCCCATTTAGAATGATAAACACATATACAGGTACTTATGATATAATCGATATGAATTTTATGAGGTAATATATGCGATTAAAAAACAGTTTCTTTTACACAATTCGTGAGAATGCGAAAGATGAAGATTCCATCAGTTCTAATCTATTAGTACGTGCTGGAATGATTAAGAAGAGTTCTGCAGGTGTATACATGATGATGCCTTTGGGACATCGAGTTCTATCTAAGATCAATGCGATTATTCGTGATGAGATGGAAAAGATAGATTGTCAAGAGTTATTGATGCCATCACTAATTCCAGAAGAAGTTTATATCTCTTCAGGAAGACGTGCAGGATTTGGCAATAGTATGTTCTCACTCAAGGATCGTAAGGGCGTTTCTTATGTACTAGGCCCAACACATGAAGAGTTATTTGCGGCTGCTGCGAAGATGCAGATTCGCTCCTATAAAGATATGCCCTTCTCACTCTACCAAATACAGACAAAGTTCCGTGATGAGCCTCGTCCTCGTTATGGCTTGATCCGCGTACGTGAATTTGCGATGAAGGATGCCTATACATTTGATAAAGACGAAGCTAGCTTAGATATCTCTTATGCAAAGCAATTCCAAGCATACAAGAATATCATGGATCGTCTACATCTAGATTATCGTATTGTTAAAGCGGATACTGGTGTCATGGGTGGACTATTATCAGAAGAATTCCAAGCAATCACACCAATTGGCGAGGATATCCTAGTATTAAGTGATGATGATTCCTTTGCCAGCAATATCGAAGTAGCTCCATGTATCCCAGAGATTGCTGAAAAGGAGGATGTACTAGAAACACTAACCCTAGTACAGACACCTAATGCAAGAACAATCGAAGAAGTCACATCTTATTTAAAGAAAGATATCAAGAAATTTGTTAAGACATTGATCTATAACGTCGATGATCAAGCAGTCGCAGTTATGGTACGTGGTGATCGTGATGTCAACGAAACTAAGCTACGTAAACTTTTACAGGCTAATTCAGTTGAGTTAGCAGATCCTGCAATGGTAATGGCTGCTACACAAGCAGAAATTGGCTTTGCTGGTCCTATTGATATCAAGTGTCCTCTATACGCTGATGAGGAAGTCATGTATATGTACAACTTCATCGTCGGCGCCAACAAGACTGGTTACCACTACACAGGTGTAAATCAAAAGGATTTTACGGTAACAGGACATGGTGATCTACGCAATATCCAAGAAGGAGACAAGAATCCAAATGGTGATGGAGTTGTTCACTTTGCACATGGTATTGAAGTAGGTAATACATTTAAACTTGGTACAAAGTACTCCAAGGCACTTGATTTACAATACCTAGATCAAAACAACAAACTACAGTATGTATGGATGGGTTCCTACGGTATTGGCCCTGCTCGTGCAATGGCTGCTCTAGCTGAACAAAACGCAGATGAAAATGGTATCAATTGGCCAAAGGACTTAGCTCCATTCCAGGTTAGTATTGTGATTATCTCCATGAAGGATGAACAACAAGTAACCATTGCCAACCAACTTCATGATACCCTTCAACAACAAGGTATCGAAGTATTACTCGACGATCGTGATGAAAGACCAGGTGTTAAGTTTAAGGATATGGAACTGATTGGTATTCCTTATCGTATCACCATCGGCAGAGGCATCAGCGAAGGAAAAGTTGAACTGAAATCACGTACGGGTGAAGTTGAAGAAGTACAGATTACAGATGTTGTAAATAAACTTAAAGAAGTATTATAAAAGCCCTATACTAGTGTATAGAGCTTTTTTCATAGTTTACTTGATAACGGATTGACCGCGTTTTACATCAGTTGGTTCAATGAAACTGATTTCTTGACCATTTGCGTTTGTGATGATTAGCATTGTGCTCATATCATATTTAGCACCTAGCTTCTTTAAGTCAGCTTCAACGATAGGATCACCAGCCTTAACTGTATCTCCTTGCTTCTTGCCTAATAACTTAAAGCCATCTCCATTGGCCTCTACAGTATTGACACCACAGTGTACTAATAGTTCAACACCATTCTTTGTTGTGATACCAAATGCATGTCCTGTTGGGAATAATACGGATAATTCTCCATTAGCTGGGGCACATAATACAACTTTATTTCCATCATACTTGAAGGCAACGCTATCACCCATCATCTTCTCTGCAAATACAGGATCCGGGACAGTCGCTACATCGATGAGCTTTCCATCTGCTAATGCGACGATGTCGTTGTCATCAACAACCAAATCATTTACGATAGTTTCTTCTTTTTTCTTAAAAAAATTAAACATTTCTCTCTCCTATTTTTTAACTTTTTAATAGTAGTATAGTTACTTTTGTTGTGTCAACTAGAAAGATGCTACATTAGATTGCGTAGTGAATCATCAACCCAATCAAAATTGGATGAATCTAATAAACGACGATCTAGATGTACCCCAAATGGAATATGTCTTTCATACTTATGGAAATCACTTCCACCACTGCTGTATAAGTGGTTCTTTTCGCAGTATTGAAATAACTTAACAGATTCTTTCATCGGTATACTTGGATGAAAACATTCCATACCATCCAGTCTTTCTCTGACTTCTTCAATACAGTGATTCTTTCTAAAAGCATCATACTCAAAGATATGTGCCAAGAATGCTTTTCCACCTGCTTGGTGGATGAGCTGAATTGCCTCATCAAAAGATAAATATGTACTACCTTCATCGATGAAGAATGGACTTGCAGGATTGCTTAACCCCTGTCTAAAGAATGTCTTGTATGTAGGAAACTGTTGTAAGAATTTTGGATTGTTACTAGATAGTTGTTGATACATCGTTTTCTTCGCTATCCCCTTTTGAATTGTGGATAGCGTAATCTTTTGATCAAAGATTAGGTTTTCATGTGTTGCACATGATTGTATACGTGATAGTAATGTTTCTTCAATTCGTTGTAGATTGGCATCACTATAGAAATCACGATACCATGCATTTACAACCTCTGGTTGTATACCATAGCCTAAGACTTCAATGATCTCTCCTTGATAGCTTGTGGCTAACTCAAAGCCTGGGATACATGGGTATTGCTTGTAATCAAAGCATTCATACGCTAAAGCGTGGTTATGGTCTGTAATACTGAAAGGTTGGATGGAATATAAATGAAGGGTATCAAGCATCTCTTCAAAGCTTAATACCCCGTCTGACTTTGTTGTGTGAAGATGGAAGTCAAACATTAACCGAATACTTCAGTCACTTTCTCTTCATTCCATCCGAAGAAATATGTGATGATAAATGCAGCTACAATCGCTGTTAGATATCCACATAAGTAACCTAATGCGCCACCCTGGTTAACAATCAAGAAACCAAGTACACCGGATACACCTTGTGCTACTGATCCTACATGGAATAGTGAGATCACAATTCCACCAAAACCAGAACCTAAAGCAGCTGTTAAGAATGGCTTACCTAAAGGTAGTGTAACACCATACATCAATGGTTCACCGATACCTAAGATACCAGCTGGAACAGAAGCTAGAATTGCTTCGCCAAGCTTCTTATGATTCTTGTGAGCCTTCACATATAGAGCGATAACTGCACCAACTTGTCCTGCACCTGCAACTTGTAAGATTGGTAATAGGTAGTTGATACCGCCTGTTGCACCATTTGGATCATTCATAATTGTATGAATTGGTGTAAATGCACGGTGTAGACCAACAGAAACAAGTGGTAACTGCAAAGCTGATAATGCATATGCGCCAATGAAACCTAACTTGTTGAGTAAGAAATCAGCTAATGCGAAGATAACCTGAGTTAATACTGCACCAAGTGGTTGTAAGATAAATAGAGCTAAGAATGCTGTGATGACTAAGGCACATAGTGGTGTCAAAATCATATCTAATGTATCTGGAACCCAGCTTCTGAGCCAACGTTCTACATAAGCAATTACGATACCACCGAATACAGCAGCTAAGATTCCTCCAGCAGCCGCATCAAATGGAGAGTTAGTAATTGGTAAGTTAATTCCTACTGCAGGATCACCAACCTTCATAAGTAATGGCATAGCCGCATTACCTACGAACATCGCACCCATCATTCCACCAAGAATAGGAGTTCCCTTATACTCTTTTGCAGCGTTCATACCAATGAAGATTGGTAAGTAAGCAAATAATGTCCAACCAATTGTATTTAGGGCTAAATACCACCATGATTGAGCAACTGCAGGATCAAGTACGACACTTGCGACACCTGGAACTCTAAATATAACCTTCAATACATTTAGAATACCGTAGATCAAACCTGCACCAGCAATACCAGGTAATGCTGGTAAGAAAATATTTGAGAAATGCTTTAAGAATACTTGTACAGGACCATTGTGCTTCGCTTGTTGTTTAGCCTTGTTTTCCTTTGCACGAGCTTGTAAGTTAATGTCCTTCTCTTGTAAATCTTCAGCGTGAACTTCATCTTTACGTTCATCTGCAGAGATACCTGTGATAGCAGAAACCTCAACACCAATCTTTGTTACCTTACCAGGTCCAAATACGATTTGTAATTCCTCTCCATCAACTGTGCCAAGAACACCCTGAATCTTTTTGACACTTTCCATGTCTACTTTGGACTTATCACTAAGTGTCAAATGAAGTCTTGTCATACATGTGGAATTCTCAAGAATGTTATCTTTTCCACCGACAGCTTCGACTACTTCTTCAGCAATTTTTTTGTAATCTTCCATGTTTTTTCCTTTCTTACGACCTAAATTACACGTTTAGGTGGATTTCTTTGTGAAATCGCTTTCGCTGATAACATAATTCTACCATAATTTCACATTATTTTATGTTTTTTAAGAATCACGAAATAGATTTTCAAAATTTGAAAAATCATGTAGATAAATTAGTTATTTACAGGAGCTAGTTTCTTACTATCAATTTCCTCTTTGATAGCGACTAAGAACTCTTCTAATGACATCTTTGTCTCTTGACGGGAACCGTATCTACGAAGTGTAATTCCGTTGTTTTCAATCTCACCATCACCAACTACAACTTCGATCGGTAGTTTGTTTGTTTGTGCTTCGCGGATACGATAGCCAAGCTTCTCATTACGATCATCAAGCTCTGTACGTACGTCTATCTTGCGTAATTCATCAACGACCTTCTTTGCATAATCACCATGAGCCTCAGCGTTAACTGGAATGACAACTGCTTGTCTTGGAGCTAACCATAGTGGCAAGATACCCTTTGTCTCTTCTAATAAGAAAGCCACAAAACGATCTAATGAACCAAGAATTGCACGGTGAATGACAACTGGACGTCTCTTCTCACCACCATTTGCGACATACTCTAATTCAAATCTTTCAGGTAACTGATAATCTAACTGAATAGTAGACAGTGTCACATCATGTCCTAAGGCAGAGCGTACTTGTACGTCAATCTTAGGTCCATAGAAGGCTGCTTCTCCTTCTGCTTCATAGTATGGAACATCCATTTCCTTTAACACTTCACGTAATTCATTTTCACTCTTTTCCCATAAAGCATCATTACCAAAGTATTTATCTGTATTTTCTTTATCGCGTAAAGATAGACGGAATGAATATTGCTTAAAGTCAAAGTCATGATATACATCCAAAATTAACTTTGTGATAGCTTTGATTTCAGATTTAATTTGATCTTCTGTACAGAAGATATGAGAGTCATTCTGTGTGAATGCACGTGAACGCTCAATACCAGTTAAGGCACCAGAAGCTTCAAATCTAAAGTCATTGGCAATCTCTGCTAAACGGATTGGTAAGTCACGATAGGAATGTAACTGAGACTTGTAGATAATCATATGTTCTGGGCAGTTCATAGGACGTAATACAAACTCATCGTCATCACGAGCCATGATTGGGAACATATCTTCTTTATAGTGAGCTAAGTGACCAGAAATCTTATATAGCTTTGTACTAGCAACTGATGGAGTTAAGACATGTTGATAACCAGTTGCTAACTCTTTGTTCATGATGTAATCAGATAATAGACGTCTTACAGTAAAGCCATTTGGTAACCACATTGGTAAACCACCACCAACAGTCTCAGAGAACATAAACATCTGCATGTCCTTGCCAAGTTTACGGTGATCTCTTTGTTTCGCATCTTCAAGATCTGCTAAATGAGCATCCAAAGCTTCTTCTGTAGGTAAGCAAACACCATAGATTCGCTGTAGTACTTTATTGTTTTTATCACCTTTCCAATAAGCACCAGAGTGTTTTGTTAACTTAAAGTAACGACAGTTCTTTGTTGTTTCTGTGTGCGGACCACGACAAAGATCTGTAAAGTCACCCTGTGTATACATCGAAATGTTAGTACCCTCAGGCATACGATTGATTAAATCAATCTTGTATTCATCATCCTTAAACTGTTCAAGAGCTTCTTGACGAGAGATTTCATGGCGAACAATGCGCTTATCTGCCTTTGCACATTTCTTCATCTCTTTTTCAATCTTTGGTAAATCCTCATCACGAATGACATCATCACCTAAGTCGATATCATAATAGAAACCTTCCTCGACAACAGGACCTACCCAGAATTTAGCCTGTGGATAAAGATGTTTGACTGCTTGTGCCATCAAGTGTGCACAACTGTGATTGAGTGTGTTCAATTCTTGATCTTCTTTAAAATTAATCATGTTTTCCTCCTAATGGGACACAATAAAAGCGTCCCTAACTTGTAAGGACGCTGAATGCGCGGTACCACCTTAATTCCAACGAAAAACGTTGACACTTTCATCTCTGTAACGTAGAGTTACGGTTACTTTTTCAAGTACTGCTCCAAGGTAGTAATCACATATGTACGTCGTATTCATTCCAGCAACCTGAATACTCTCTATATCAGTAACATATAGACCATGTCCTTATCATCGCATTTGATAGTCAAATTTTAGACCTAGCTTCTCTTTTCGTCAAGCTAGAATAAGCTCATCTGATTGCTTTCTTGTAAACCTTCTAAACATCCCATATGTGCTAATTTTACTAACATGGATGAAGAAACCTGCGTACGCTTGACGATATCCTCTTTGGATAAAAATTCCCCTTTACTACGTGCTTCCTCAATTGATTTAGCAACGTTAGCACCAAGTCCATCGATAACCGTAAATGGTGGAATAATCACCTTTGGATTATCTGGTGATACTCTAAATTCAGTCGCATAGGATTTGTATAGATCTACATTACCAATCTGATAGCCTCTTGCGTACATCTCTTCACATACTTCCAATACATCAAACAAGGCTCTTTCTTTGTTAGATACAGGAGCTGCAGGATTTCTTTCCGCAATGCGTGTACTGATATCATTCATACGTGTACGTATGACATCAATACCCTTTATCATCGTTTCAATTTCATAACTATCACATCGTAGTGTTAAAAACTGTACATAGAAATTCTGTGGTTCATGTACTTTGTACCATGCGATACGCATGGCCATCATAACATACGCTACTGCGTGTGCTTTTGGAAACATGTACTTAATCTTCTTACAGGATTCAATGTACCAATCAGGAACTTGGTGTTCAATCATTGTATTCTCCCAAGCTTCTGTTAAACCCTTACCTTTACGTACAGATTCCATAATCTTAAAGGCATCTAGTGGTTCTAGTTTATGATCCAAAAGATATGTCATGATATCATCACGACATCCGATAACTTCATCGATTTGGTGTCCTTGACGAATGAGTTCTTGGGCATTGCCTGCCCATACATCTGTACCATGTGATAGTCCTGAGATAATAACCAGGTCAGAGAATTTCTTAGGTCTTGTCTCTTCTAGAACACCACGTGTTGTTCTGGTACCAAATTCAGGTAAACCTAAAGCACCTGTCTCCTTCTTATAGATTCTCGTATCTGCTTTTAGAGCATCATCACACGAGAATAAAGACAATGTTTCAGGGTCATTCATCGGGATATCCATCGGCTTTACAGTCGCAATCTTTTGCAACAGACGCATCGCCGTAGGATCAACGTGACCTAGGATATCAAACTTCAAGACATTATCGTGAATGTCATGGAAGTCGTAGTGTGTTGTCTTCCAAGCAGATGTTGGATCGTTAGCTGGATATTGCACAGGTGTAAAATCCTCTGCTTGGTATTCATTAGGAATGATGATAATACCACCTGGATGCTGACCGGTTGTACGCTTTACGTTTTGACAACCATGGGCTAGGTAATCCTTCATCGTACGTCGCATATCTGTGATATTCATCTTCTCACAATAACCAGATACATAACCAAAGGCAGTCTTTTCAGCCACAGTACCGATCGTACCAGCACGGAAAGCATGGTCTTCACCAAATACTTCTTTGATAAATGCATGTGCACGCCATTGATATTCATTTGAGAAGTTTAAGTCAATATCAGGTGTCTTATCCGCATTGAATCCAAGGAAGGTCTGGAAAGGAATGTTATGACCATTACCATGCATCGTACTTCCACAATGCGGACAAACCTTATCTGGTAAATCAAAACCTGATGCGATAGATGGATCTTCCTGGAATTCACTGTAGTGACAGCTTGGACATAGGTAATGTGGTCTTAAAGGATTAACCTCAGTAATACCCGACATCGTAGCTGTAAAGGAGGAGCCAACAGAACCACGAGAACCAACGACATATCCATCATCATTCGACTTTTTAACGAGTAAGTGAGCGATATAGTAGTGCACACCAAATCCATTTCGAATGATGTTATCCAACTCAGAATTTAATCGCTCTGTTACAATCTCAGGAACTTTTCCTTCAAAACCATACATTCTTACAGCTGTATCATGACAGATCTGTCTTAGCTTATCATCAGATCCTTCAATACCAGGAGGATAAGTTCCTGCCGGAACTGGTCTAACTTCCTCAATTTGATCAAAGATCATATTCGGATTGCGAACAACGATCTCTTCAATCAAATCTGGATCATCCAACCAAGCAAATTCCTTCTTCATCTCATCTGTTAAACGAATATGTTGATCAGGATTCTTTGTACGTTGGCGTAAGTTTTCATCACGAATATACAACGGATGCATCGTACCACCAACACCTTGTGACATGATATATACATCTCTAAAGATTTTCTCTTCAGGTTTACAGTAATGGGCATCACTTGTAGCACATACAGGAATATTTAACTTACGTGCCATACGTATGATTCTTCGCTGTACATCCTTTAGGCGATTTAGACTTGGTAAAGAACCTAAAACGAGAAGCGTACTATAATTACCTAATGGTTGTAGTTCAATATAGTCATATAACTTCATCGCTTCTTCTAGGCGTGCATCATCACCATTGCATGCAAGTTCAAAGACATCACTGTTTAAGCAAGCAGAGCCCAATAACAGATTCTTCTTTCGCGCAAGTAAGGAAGATCGCAATACTCTAGGTTCTGCAGCGACATCCGTACCCTCTTTACCAGTCGCTTTTCCATTGACCGCTAACGTCTTTGTATTGGATTCGGTAACAAGTTTGTAAAGATTAAATAAACCTTCATGATTTTTTGCTATCGCACATACGTGACTACGACGTACTTTCATAAAAGACTTTTCTGTCTGTAGTTTCGTCTGTAAGTCAGCGATGGTCTTAGCACCGAATTTATCCTTAGCATCTTTTAATAGACACAAGAAAACATCTGCCAGTGCACCAGCATCAAAGTCAGCACGGTGAGCTTCTTCCTCATTATAGTTAACATGATAATAACGAGATAAGTTACCTAGCTTATATGCTCTTCGATCAAAGAGTACAGCACGTGCCATATCCAAAGTATCGATAACCACATTCTTTAAAGGCTCTCTACCGATACGGCGAAGTTCTTCATTCAAGAAGAAGTAGTCAAAAGTCGCATTATGGGCAACCAGTACATCGTCTTTGATATACTCTTGAATCTCCACAATCGCTTCCTCAAACTGTTTGGCATCTTTGACCATATCATTTGTAATATTCGTCTTAGATGTAATAAAACCTGGAATTGACACCGGAGGTTTGATAAACAATTGTTTACGATCAATGATCGTTGAATTCTTAATGCGTACAGCACCAAATTCAATAATATGATCATAATAACAAGACAAACCAGTTGTCTCTAAGTCAAAGGATATATATGTGACATCATCGAGATCTTCATCTGTTTGATTACGAACAATTGTAAGTTCATCATTAGCTAGATTTAACTCGCAACCCAAACCAACTTTAAAATCTCGATCAGGATTCTTTTTCTTCAAAGATTGTGCTGTATTATAAGCCTTGACGAGGGATTGTACATCTGCATGGTCAGTAATCGCAATCCCTCGATGACCTAACTGATACACATAAGCAACGATATCATTGATATCGCAAACCCCATCCATTTCAGAAAGATTAGAATGCATATGTAATTCAACACGCTTATTTTCTGCTGGATCAACAGTTTTAGCCTTCTCTAGTTTAACGATATTATTTGCCATACAGGTTAGCTCCTTGGCAAAACTATCAAAGGAGATACTACCATATACGCGTACATAATCCCCTTCTTTGATCGATTCAAGATCTTCCTTGGTAAAGCTTCTGCCTTCAAAACGCTTTACCATAATCGCATCCGTACCATCAAAGATAGATAAGGTCTGAATCGACTTACCACTCTTGCGAATTTCAAGCATCTCATTTGCGAATACTTCACCTTCAAATTGAACATCCGCAATCGCATCATGTACATCTTTTAGCTGAATCTTTTCATAATCATCTAGCTTAGTACGTTGATATTTATAGGTTGGTCTTTCTGGAACTTTTTCAGGTTCTTCATTCACCACCATCACATTGACTTCTTTGATTTCATTTTGAATCTCTGGAATCATCGTTTCTGTTAGCACGTTAATATGATTAAAACCAATGGATTGTAAATAGTTTTCTATTTGCTTAATATATCCGGAAGTTCTCTCACATTCACTTTGAGATAAGAATGAATATTGAATGGTATTCTTTTCTGGAGTATACGAAAAAGTCCCTTTATCAAAAACATGTAATTCTCGGTTTAAGTCAAAATAATCATCGAGATACTTACGTATTTCTACTTGATTACATTTGTCGTGTTGGGCAGAAATAACCAAAGTGATATTTGATTTTGTTAAAAAATATAACTGTGTTTTGATATCTTGGTATACATCAAATGGAAGTATAAAAGTAGTACCTAAATAGATTTCTAAACGATTGGTAGCCTTAAATAAGCGCACTCTTTCAATCACAATATCTTCTGGTGAAATATCACCACTATCTATTCGTAATGAAATTAAATCTTTTAAGTACTGTGTCATAACGATTACTCCTTCGTCTCAATATTCTAACATAAATTTAACTGTGATAAGCATATGTAAAAAGTTTCCGCTGCATTGAAAAAAAGGAAAAAGCATCCCATTCTAGGATGCTTAGTCGACAATCAATTCTACATACGATATCATTGAGGAATTGTAGTGTTAACCAAAGAAATTCTTTAAAAATTTCTTTGCGGAACGTATTCCGATATTTACAATTTCGTTTTCTGCACGGTTGCGAATCTTCCTTGTGAAACGATCACTCCAATCTGTTTCTTTCTTCTTGGAGGTTTGTTTTGGATTTTCTTCTTTCATCTCACCAATCTTTTCATACGCACTTTCAGGATCAATATCTTTTTCATATGTTTCATATAGTACATCAGAGCGAATTTCTTGTTGGATGAGTGTTGGATCAGCTTGATTCATGGAAGAAGCTGGTGGTAATATCGTAGTTTCTTCGACAATCGTAGGTGCACCTTCTGAATCTAATACCGATACGAGTGCGACACCTGTTTTCATATTGGTGATTCTTTCTGCTGTATCGAGATTTGGATTTTGACGGAATGAATCCGCAGCTAACTTGACTGCTTTGATTTCCGTTGGTGTATATGCACGTAATGCATGTTGAATTCGATTGGATAACTGTGCAAGTATGGATGATGGTATATCGTTTGGAGATTGTGTAATGAAGAATACACCAACTCCTTTGGAACGAATGAGTTTGACGATTTGCTCGATTTTTGTAAGTAATGTCTTTGGCAAATCGTTAAACAATAGATGTGCTTCATCAAAGAAGAATACTAACTTTGGTTTATCAAGATCTCCAACTTCCGGTAATTCGATATATAGTTGATTCAATAACCACAACATGAATGTTGCGTATAACAATGGATATTGAAATAGCTCTTTACATTCAAGCATGTTCATTACACCAAGTCCATTGGATGTACGGAAGAAATCTTGTGTCGATATTGCAGGCATACCAAATAGAACACTACCGCCCTGATGTTCTAATTGAAGTAGCTTGCGTTGAATCCCACCAATACTCTGTTTTGTTACATTGCCATACTGAAGTGATATTTCACTTGCATGCATGCCTACGTAATTGGCCATTGCCTGCAGATCTTTAAGATCGATTAAGTCCAGATTCATATCTTGGGCAACTTTATAAATAATTTGTAAGTTACCTGTTTGGGCATCTGTTAAACCTAGTATTCTAGCAAATAGTTCTGGTTCGAATTCTTCGATGATTATTCGTACTGGATGTCCATTTTTTCGATAAACGTCATAAAAGGATACAGGGAATCTCATCGTTTGGAAGTTATCAATTCCTAATTTTTCCAAACGACCTTCTATCTGTGACATATCACCTTGTTGAATCATACCTGATAAATCGCCTTTTACATCGGCAATAATCGTAGGTACACCAAGTTGACTCAATGATTCCGCAATGACCTTTAGAGTAACTGTTTTACCAGTGCCAGAGGCACCGGCGATGAATCCATGGCGATTTAACATCTGTGGTAATAAATGTACTTCAGTTTCATTGGATTTACCAAGAAGAATGACATTGTCTTTTAACATGCTAAATTACCTTAACACCACCGCATGGGCGTATACGTAGGATATAACAACAATCTTTACCAAAGCTGGATTCCATTGTTTGAATATATTCTTGGACTTTCTTGACTGGAACATAAGCTTGTATCGTTCCAGCAAAGCCTCCACCATGTACACGATAGGCTCCATCATCCTTTAGTACCATTTGACTTAGTGCTAGTGCTACACCGAGGGCTTGGTTTTGATGATCTGTAGGATTTAGTACATTTTGTAGATACATATATGAGGATTGTCCACTTTCTTTGACAAGCTTTAAGAATGTAGCGATATCTTTATCCTTTAAAGCTTGGGCTTGTAATTTGGCACGATGTGTTTCATTTAAGAAATGATAAGCACGTAAGAATGGACGATCGCCAAGTTCTGTGCGGATTTGATGAACATTCATTGCGAGTTGGTCAAGTGTTAGCTCGCTGACAACTTCTTTGCCAAATAGCTTAGCTACGGATTTCATCTCATATGGGATTGCGCTATATTCATCGCTTAAATCCGCATGACTAGCTTTAACATCTGTTAAGATGAGTTGATATCCATAATCCATTGGATTAAATGGGATAGATTCAACTTCTGGATTCTTTGGGTTCTTAAAATCCATAGACGCAAAGCTACCGATAGAACATGCCATCTGATCTAATAAACCACTGGCTTTCATGAAGTATTGGTTCTCCGCAAATTGTCCAATCTTAGCGATATCTACAGAGGTAATCATATATTTGTTGTATAGTGCATTGAAGATTGTACCGATTAATACTTCAAATGCGGCAGAACTAGACATTCCACCACCAGATAATACATTGCTTTGGGCATAAGCTTTGAATCCACCGTAGTTGTATTCTTGTTTCTGGAAGCCTGCTGCGATACCACGGATGAGTGCTTCGGTTGTATTCTTTTCATTTTCATGAATGGTTAAATCACTTAGATCAACAGGGTGAACATCAAAACCATCCGCATAATATTCAACGATATTACTCTCTTGTTTTGTGACAACAGCGATAACATCCAAGTCGATACTAGCAGCTACAACTGCACCTAGCTGGTGGTCTGTATGATTTCCACCAACTTCTGTTCTTCCTGGTGCACTAAAGAGTATCGCTTCTACATCTCCTAAGATTTTTTTTGCACAATCTAATACTTGTAGATATCTATCTTTTTGCGATGTGATCGCATTTTCTCCATAGAGAAAAGACAGTCTATCATCTAGCTTTCCTGCATTGATATATTTAATGATTTCTGAAATGGTCATGTTAACCTCCCCTTATTTTGCCATTTTCTCAAAAGCATTTCTTGCGGCATTTTGTTCCGCTTGTTTCTTTGATGGTCCCTTACCTGTTCCTAAAACCAGTCCATCCACAACAACATTCATCACAAATTCTGGAGCGTTGCTTGGGCCACTCTCGCTTACGAGTTCGTATTTTACTGTACGTCGTGAATCTGCTTGTACGTATTCTTGTAATTTCGTCTTATAGTCATGCATTACACCTACATCTTCAGGATGAGCTAGGCGTGGAGTAATGACTTCCGTTAGGATATTGTCTACAGCGTTCATACCTTGATCTAAAAAGAGCGCACCTAAAAAGGCTTCTACCATATCTGCGATAATTGCATCTTTATCACGACCACCCGTCTTCTCCTCGCCTGAGCCAAGTAATAGATAGTCATTGAGATGTAATTGTCTTCCATAAATCGCAAGTGCTTTTTCGCATACGAGTTGTGCACGTAAACGTGTCATCTTACCTTCACTTAGATTTAATGGATAGATGGCATTGCTTGACCATAACTGTAATACAGCATCTCCCATGAATTCTAGACGTTCATTGTCATGTCTGCCTTTATGTTCATGTGCATAGCTTGAATGTATAAAAGCTTGCTTAATCATCTTTTCATTATTTACATTTATTCCGCGGTTTTTTAACCAATCAATGATATTCATATTTCACACTCCTAATCTGTATATACAGCGTTCTTTGCATTACGTTGATGCACGGATTCAATTAAAATTTGATAATCTGGATTATCTGGTGATTTTATAATCATCTGGGCATCTTTACGTGCTTGATTGATCATCGCTGTATCTTCAACAATGTTACCAAGGATAAAATCTGGAACACCACTTTGTCTAGTACCAAGTATATCACCTGGCCCTCTTAATCGTAAATCTTCGTAGGATATTTCAAAACCATTATTGGTCTTGACTAGAACTTCTAAGCGTTGTGTCACTTTTTCCTCTTGGCTATTTGTTAATAGCCAACAATAACCCTGTTGATTACTACGTTGAATCCTTCCTCGAAGCTGATGTAATTGCGATAGTCCAAATTTATCCGCATCATAGATAATCATACCAGTCGCATTGACTACATTGACACCTACTTCAACAACAGTCGTAGAGACAAGTATCTGTATTTGATTATCTGCGAAGGCATCCATAATCGATTTCTTTTCTTCTGGGGACATGCGACCATGAAGATAAGAAACACGATATTGTGGAAATAACTTCTGTATCGAATCTGTCGTATCATATACATTGCGTGCATGATATTCTTCGTTTTCATCGACGGCAGCACATATAACATATAGCTGTCGACCAGCATCTAGTAATTCTTTTACAGATGGTAGAACGGAACGGAAACTATTCTCTTTGATTAAAGATGTAATAGGCGCAATTCTACCCTTAGGCATCGTCTCTATTGTACTGACATCCATATCGCCAAATAACGAAGAAGCTAATGTTCTAGGAATTGGTGTAGCACTCATCAAAAGAAAGTCTACTTGATTTCCCTTATCTTTGAGTGCACGTCTTTGATTAACGCCAAAACGTTGTTGTTCATCCGCAATTGTCAATCCAAGCTTATGGAAAGCAATACTATCCTGGATGATACTATGGGTACCAATCAGGATATCAACCTGTCCACTTGCGACTTTCTCTAAGATTTCTTTTTTCTTTGCGGATGATAAACCAGCATAGATCACTTCAGTTTTCACATGAAACTGCTCTAGTAAACCGTTGACTGTTTCATAGTGTTGTCTAGCTAGTATTTCCGTTGGTGCAAGCATGGCACCTTGATATCCACTCAGTACACATGCATATAGTGCAAGTGTCGCAACGACAGTCTTGCCACAACCTACATCACCTTGTACCAAGCGATACATCGTATGCGTACTTCCCATATCATCTAAGATATGATTGAGTGTTTCTTTCTGGTCGATGGTCATCTCAAAGGATAAAGCATGTATTGCTTGATCTAACTTTTTAGAGGAGAAGATCTTAGGCTGTTTTACGATGCGTACTCCTTCAGATGTATGCAATAGTTGGATAGTTGTAAAGTAACGTAAAAATTCAGCATACTTCAATGTTCTAACTGCACTTTGAATCTCCTGTTGACTATTTGGCATATGAATTTGTCGATATGCTTGTTTTAAAGGCAATAAGCGATATGCAGCACGCAAACTACTTGGAATATCATCGACAATTTCATCTTGTATTTGGCTAAATACAGATTGGATAATCGTTTGTAGAGTCTTTTGACGAATACCCTCTTTGATACTATAGACAGGTGTAATTCCTACATGTTCTGCAATACCTTTGGTATCGTAGCTAATCGCAGTGACTTTGGATTTACCTTGGTAAATACCTTGTATCGTTAAGATTTGATTTAAGCGTAAGTTTTTCGTCCAAGGACGATTAAAAATAGTGACGTTGATAATTTCATCTTCAACACGCACTTGAAAAGTAGTCATCATAAGACGACCTTTACGCCAACTTTTAGGTAAACTGACAACCTCAGCTTCAAACCAAACTTTATCTTTGATCTTCCAATCCGCAAACTGACTAACAATGATCTCTTCGTATCGATATGGATAATACATCAGTAAATCATCGGTTGTATAAATACCAAGTTGATGTAAAGTCTCTAGTCTTTTTGCTGTAATTTTAAATTTCTTATCGCTTAAATCCATGTGTATATTATACCATTGTTAATCCTTGCATTCACACTTAGCTACTCAATGATTGTTTGAATACCTGAAATTGATATGCAGGAACCTAGTACAGATACAATAGCACTGATGAGTAAAGCAAACTGTATATCATATGTATCAATCAAAATACCACCAATTAAGGATGCGAATACCATACCGATTGTCTGCATAAAGTTAAACATCATCTGTGCTTTGACAGTATCGCTGGATGATATTAGTTTACTGGCATATTGTACGGATGCTGGGATATAGAGCCCAAAGGAAACTGCTTGGAAAGCAAATCCAACATATACCCAAAATAGTGATGGTGCGAAGTATACAATAATTGATTTGAAACTATACATCACAATGGAGAAAGCTAACAACGTAGATAGCTTGAATCTTTTGGTAATGTGATGGAAGAAGAACATACCTGGTAATTCCATCATTGCCATAAAGGCAACAAGATATCCCATCTCTCTATGATTTCCTCCAACATTTCGTACAACTAACAATGTATAGTTTGTCATAAATGCATGTGCATAGTACACAAAGATCATACCAAGACATACAAGCATGAACTTTGGATATAGACGAATAAACTGTGAGAATGTATGCGATGTATCAATTGTATGATCTTTAACTACAGGTGTTTGACTTGTTGTTTTATACAAGTATTGACAAAGAGTCAGTATGATCACTGTAATGATACATAAGGCAATAGGAATAGATTTGATACTGACTCGTTCAATCAGAATACCAATTAAACTTGAAAGTAATGCATAGAATAAAGAACCACCAGCTCTACATACTCCAAAATGAATATGTTTCCCCTCTTTATCTAAAATAAATTGAATCGATGTAATAAATGCGATGGATGCGTTAGCTAGCATGTTTATTACAACATAGATCATTGATAATACAAAGGATCTAACACTGATAAACAGTAAGCCGATCGAGCAAATCAAGATGATAGATAAAGTACTCATGAAGATTGTAAGTGCGTTAATCCGTTTCGATTGATCAGTGATTTGTGCAAGGATTGGTTGTAGTATGACCGCAAAGATATTTGCGCTAGCAAGGATATATCCTATCTCTGTATTAGTATATCCAGCTGCTAGTAGATAGGTAACAGAAAATCCGACTACTAAGCAGTAGACCATCCAAAATAATGATTGTAAAGAGAAGTATTCAATATTTAATTTCTTCGTTATATTCATAACTGACCTCTATTATTTATCATACTAAACTGTTTAGTAAAATGATACTAAAAAATGCCTATGAAACCGAGTGGTTAACATAGACATTTTGTATGTATGTGGGATTACTCTACACCGATGATGAAGCTATATACTGGTTGTTTACCATCTTCAACATCGATATCTACATCGAAGTTCTCTTCGATAAACTTACGAATCTCTTCGCTTTCTGCATCTGTAGCTTCTGATCCATTGATAACAGTAACAACTTCAGCATCTTCGTTTACCATTTGCTTGAGAAGTTCTTTTGTGACTGCTAGTTTATCTGTATTTGTTGCGATAATTTCTTTTTCAAAGATACCCATGTAGTCGCCTGAGTGAATTTCTTTACCTTCAACTGTTGTATCTTTGACTGCGTATGTTACAGATCCAGTCTTAACAAGAGTGATCGCTTCTTGCATCGCTTCTGTATTGGCATCTACTTCATCCTCTGGATTAAAGCTAATGCATGCGGTGAGTCCTTGTGGTACAGACTTTGTTTCAATGACGATAATCTGCTTATCCTCTGTAACTTCAGCTGCTTGCTTAGCTGCCATAATAATATTGGAGTTATTTGGCAAGATATAGATGACTTTCGCATTTACCTTAGAAATTGCTTTTACAAAGTCCTCAGTAGATGGATTCATTGTCTGTCCTCCACTGACAACATAGTCTACACGATAGTCAGTAAATAACTTCTTTAGACCATCACCTGCAGCTACTGCAATAATACCGTATTGTTTAGCTTCTGCAGTATCTTCCTCTTCCATTAAGGATGTAGCAAGTTCAGATTGAATATCCTCAACTTGAACTTTACCAAACTTACCATACTTCTGTCCTAGCATTAATACTTCACCAGGTGTCATGGAATGAATGCTCAATGTAAACTTATCTTCCTTTACAGATAATTGTATTTCATTACCTAGTTGTTCAAGTTGTTTACGCACACGTTCTTCCTTGAATGTCTGTTTACCATTATCGTTGAAGTTTACAACATACTCAACACGGTAACCAGATGCCTTATCTGAAACCTCAGCATCCTCCGATTCAATTTCGATATTCTCTGTGACTGGATATCCTTCTAGATATGCTTTAAATCCTTCTAGGATCGTAACGAAACCCATCGCACCTGAGTCTACGCAATGTGCTTCTTTTAAGACATCTAACAATTCTGGTGTACGTTGTAGTGAAGCGTTAGCTTCATCTGTAATGTAGTTTACATACTCTTCTAATGAAGCTTCAGGATGATCATTTAGGTAGATTTCACCATACTCTGAGCTTTCACGTACAACTGTTAAGATTGTTCCCTCTGTTGGACGCATAACAGCTTTATAAGCCATCTTAGAACCATTCATCAAAGCTTCTGAGAAATCTTTGACAGATAATTCTTCTTTATCTTTTGCATATTGTGCAAAACCACGGAATATCTGAGATAGGATAACACCTGAGTTTCCTCTAGCACCCATCAATAAACCACGGCTAAAGATTTTCGCTACTGTTGGTAATGACTCTGAACCGCTCTTCTCTACTTCAGAGATACCATTTAATATTGTCAAAGACATGTTCGTGCCTGTATCTCCATCTGGTACTGGGAATACATTCATCGCATCAACTGCCTTACGTTTATTACTTAGATTGTGTGCACCACTTTCTAGTAAGTCTTTTAGTACTAAACCATTAATCTTTTCCATTACTTTAACCCCATCCATTCAACTTACGCAACAACGCGTACACCTTGAACAAAGACATTCACCTGAGCTACCTCTTGTGAAAGTGACTTTTCAAGCATATACTTTACTTTCTTTTGTGCTTCTGTTACAACTTCAGAGATTTTCACACCAAAGCTAACGATAATATATAAATCAATTTCTAAACCAGTGTTGCCATTACGAACAACAACACCTCTTGTGTAATTTTCTTTCTTTAATAATTCTGCCCAGCCATCTCTAAGAATCTGCTTGCTTGCCATACCGACTACGCCATAAGATTCAGTGATAACGCCACCAGCTAATGAAGCAACTGCTTCTTCTGATACGGAGATGCTACCATAGTTTGTTTTTTTCTCAACTGTCATAAGTTACTCCTTACTAACTTAAAGTATTATATCAAAATGCATTATTTTATACAAAAAATGTAACCTGTATATATCTGTTTTCACCACAATTTCATCTTATTGTGTTAGTGTTGGAAGATCTAAGATACCAGTCGCATAGTATCCAGCCGCATAATTCTCCTGGAAACTATCATCGATAACTTCAATTCCATTGTTATCAATTGGGATTGCAATTTTATTTCCATTGGCATCCAATGCATAGCTACCGTTTTGATCAACGTAAAAGTGTTTCTCGATTGGAGAACCATTGGCATCTGTTCTTACATTACCTGCATCATCATACCAATACTCGGTATTGGATCCACTTTGTGTCCAAGGACAATCTGCAGTATAGGCAACTTGGTCCTTGCTAGTTCCCCAAAGGCACTTTGTCTTATCAGTTGCTTGAGAGTAGATATTAAAGTATTCATTGAGTACAGATAAGTTTGTATATGTTGCAATAAAGTATGTTCCAATACGCATATGTACCAATAACCCATTGGCATCATATCGCAGTGGATATACTGAGATACTGGATATCTGTTGAATGATACTGTCATCAACATCATTTAACGCAGTCGCTACTTTCTTTAACAAGTCAGTATCTGTAAAGCCTATTAGTTTAGGTATGGATGCCTTTACTTCTTGACTTGATGAAGATAGTGCAGCACTATCCCCTGTACCAAACCAGATTGTACTGTTTCCATTATCATCTTGGTAACCGATTAACTTATTCTCAGTCACATGAATGGAAACAGTATTGCCACGGTGTAACGAAACACTAGCCTGCGAAATAATTGGATCATGACGTAGTTTACGCTGTACTAAAACAGGAATTGTTAAGTACAACTTCGAAGATGTATCCACACCGGATAAATTCTTGATATATTCTTCGGATAAGTATTGGTTTCCATCAACAGATACAGCTCTTACAGAAGAGGATGGAAATATAAAATACATGACTAATATAACGATAATCGCAGAGATAATCGCAAGATTAAATAATTTAGGTTGACGAGATTTAAACTTCTTGAGGTTTTTATCCAAACGACGATTCTTAAAAATCCTTTCAACCGCTTCAGGGATTTTATCAAAATCGGCGTTAAACCCTCTTTTCTTTACTTCCAATTGAACTTCTCCACTTCTGTCATTAATTCAATATCATATTTGTTCTTCACTTCTTTTTGAATTTCTTCAATCAATGAAAGATATTCCAATGCGGTTGCGTGATGAACATTGATGATGAAGTTACAGTGCTTATCACTTACCATGGCTCCACCAAGTTGCTTGCCACGATAACCGATGCCATCAATTAAACGCCATGCATTATCACCTTCTGGATTCTTAAATACAGATCCACAACTTGGAAAGTTCAGTGGTTGAGAATTCACACGTCTTTCTCTTCTAGAATCCATCAAATCAGCGATTTCCTGTACTGGTTTTGGAGTTAGTTGTAAACGTACTGCTAAAACAAACCATTCAGGATGACTTTGGAAGATACTGTGGCGATAAGAGAAATCACATTCTTCATTGCTGATCCATTCAAACTTACGGTTGCGATATACAAGAACTTCTTTTATGACATTCATCATACTGTCTTTATACGCGCCTGCATTCATGAAGATACATCCACCAACAGTACCTGGAATGCCACTAGCAAATTCTAGACCGGATAAGCCTTTCTTCATAGCTTGTGTAGATAAGGAAATGATAGAACAACCAGCCTCAGCGACTAACGTATTCCCATCAAAATATTGATGATTGAAGAAGCGATCAAAACGAATCACAATACCCTCAAAAGGATCATCTGAGCACAATAAATCACTGCCCTTTCCAATCACCTTGTAAGGAATCTGATTCTCTTGAATAATTTGGAAGATACCATCAATTCCTATGATTGTCTCAGGATATACAACATATTTCGCATTACCACCGATGCGTAATGTTGTCATCGTTGATAATGGTTTATCCACCTCGACAAGAGCGTATTGTTTTAAACTATCTAATATCTTATCCATTTATAATCTCCTCAATCCACATAATCATTTTATCTGCCGCGTCTATCTTTGCAAGTTGATATGCATTTTGTTTTAAAGCAACAAGCTTTTGTTTATCATGCATCAGAGCATTAATTGTTTCTGATAGTGACTTTGCGGTTAGTTTGCTTTCTTCTATCATGATTGCTCCACCAATATCTTCTAATACCTTTGCGTTGTAGTACTGATGATTATTCGCCACAAAGGGACTTGGAATTAATATTGATGAGGCAGGTATCGCACATATTTCTGCGATGGTAGTTGCCCCAGCACGTGTTACTGCTAATGCACATCCTTTGAGTGCTTGCTTACCATCGATGTACGGAACTATCTTTACATTTTCTGGTAATTTACTTTGATATTGATATTCATTTCCCTTACCAGTTGCGATAATGACTTGATAATCCGTATCAAACATACCAATTGCTTCATCGATCACTTTTGATACGGATGAAGAACCCAATGAACCCATCATGAATACTACAAATGGGATATCCTCCTGTAGTTCAAGATTTTTTAACATCGCAGTCTCAAACGTGATGTCCTTTAATAGAGTAGCCTCAGGATTACCTAGGATACGAACATTACCAGCAGGCATCTGATCAATATTGCTGTTGTAACAACCAACGACGCCATCCACATATCGACTTAACAGCTTATTTGCTTTACCAGCAAAGCTATTTTGTTCGTGTATCATCGTCTTAATATGTAAACGATGAGCAGCCAGTATTACAGGTACACTAATATAGTTTCCAAAACCAATACAGATATCTGGTTTCTCATTTTTTAAAATTTGTTTTGCCTGTCGATATGCTTGATACATATCGAGTACATATTTAGCTTTATAGATTAGATTTCCATGCATACTAACTAAATCTAATCCAAAGAAACGGTATCCTTTTTCAGGGATAACGGTAGACTCCATACGTACTTTAGAACCTATGAATACAACTTCATTTTTAGGATCTTTTTGTTTTAATATTTCCGCAAGTGCAAGTGCAGGATTGATGTGTCCACCTGTACCACCTGTGACTATCATGACTTTCATACTGTACCTCAGACTCACTTCATATTTTATCATAATACGCTACTTCCTGCAGAAGAAGAAAAGGTAACCATAGGTTACCTTACTACAATAGTTGATTCAGTTTTTCCCATACTGTATCCATTCCTTGCTTCTTAGCTGAATTTACAGGAATTAAAGATACTTGTGGAATCTCTAATACTTCAGATATCTTTTTCATATTCTGAAGTAATTGACTACGTGATAATTTATCAATCTTTGTACATACAGCATATATCGCAAGATGTGATTCTTTGCCGTATATCACCATTGTAATATCATCTTGGCTTGGTACACGTCTTGCGTCTAACACAATTACCATCGCCTTTAATTGATCTCTTTGTGCAAAGTAAGGATCAATTAAATTCGCAAAAGCAATTGCACTCTTTCTGTCACTTGTCGCATAACCATAACCAGGAGCATCAGTAAATACGATCTTCTCATCGACTGAAAAGAAATTCAGCAATCTAGTCTTACCAGGTGTTTTACCTGAGTAAGCTAGATTATTACGATTTACCAATGCGTTAATTAATGTGCTTTTACCAGCATTGGATCGACCAACAAAGATGACTTCTGGAAGATCACTTGCTGGCCATTGATCACTCTTCGCTGCTGTTTTTAACAGATAAGCATTATGGTACTGCATTAGCGCACCAACGCTTCCTTTAATACTTGTGATACTGTTTCAACAGGTATGAAAGTAATTGCTTTCTTTACTGTTTCTGGAACATCATCCAAGTCACGAACATTGTTCTTTGGAATCAATACCTTCTTGATACCTACACGGTGTGCCGCAAGAGACTTCTCTCTTAATCCACCAATCGGTAAGACATTACCACGCAGAGTTACCTCACCTGTCATGGCGATATCACGAGAGACTGGTGTATTTGTTAGTGCAGAGACAATTGCAGTTGTTAATGTAACACCAGCAGATGGTCCATCCTTTGGTACTGCACCCTCTGGTACGTGGATATGAATATCATGTGTATCAAAGAATTTAGGATCGATATTTAATTCTTTGGCATGTGCACGTACATAGTCCATCGCAATGGAGGCACTTTCCTTCATGACATCACCTAATTGACCAGTGATAACAAGACGACCTTTACCTTCAAAGTGATTGACTTCAATCTGCAGAACATCACCACCAAATTGTGTATAGGCTAAACCTGTTACACAACCTGTTAGGTTCTTCTTTTCTTTTGTGCCATACTCAAAGATAATCTTACCTAACCACTCTGTAATCTTCTTTTGTGTGATGGTCATTGACTTCTTACCATCACGTAAGATTGCAAGTACTGTCTTACGGCATAGGGATGCGATGATACGTTCAAGTTGACGTACACCTGCTTCTCTTGTGTAATGACGGATTAAGTAGAGAATTTCCTCGTCTTTTAGCTTAAACTGAGATGCCTTTAGACCATTGTTCTTTAATTGCTTAGGAATTAAGTATTCCTTAGCAATGTTGACCTTCTCTATTTCTGTATAGGAAGATAGTTCAATGATTTCAAGACGATCACGTAAAGGAGCTGGAATATTCTCTAGGTAGTTAGCAGTAGCGATAAACATAACCTTAGATAAATCATAAGGTTCTTCTAGATAGTGATCTGAGAATACTGCATTTTGTTCAGGGTCTAATACCTCAAGCATCGCATCACTTGGATCACCCTTATAGTCAGCACCCATCTTATCTAACTCATCAATTAAGAATACTGGATTGAGTACTTCAGCCTTCTTCATACCTTGGATGATACGTCCAGGTAAGGAACCTAGATATGTACGACGATGACCACGAATTTCAGCCTCATCACGTACACCACCAACAGACATCTTTACAAACTTACGATCAAGAGCTCTAGCAATTGATTTAGCAAGAGATGTCTTTCCGACACCAGGAGGACCTACAAGACACAAGATTGGGCTGTTGAGAGATTGTGTCATCTGCTTAACAGCTAAGTACTCCATGATACGATCCTTAATCTTTTCAAGACCAAAGTGATCTTCATCCAGTACATTACGTACTTGTTTTAAATCCTCTACATCGTTGGTTAATTGCCACCAAGGAACATTCAATAACCAATCAAGATAGTTTCTAGAGACACTTGCTTCACCACTTCCTGGTGGCAACATCTCATACTTACGTAATTCTTCCCTTGCTTTTTGCTTGACGTGATCTGGATAAGGATTCTTTTCAATCATCTCACGCAATTGTGCTGTATCATCTGTAACATTTGATACATCACCTAATTCTTCTTTGATAGCCTTGAGTTTCTCACGTAAATAATATTCTCTTTGACTATCGTCAATGCGATCTTTGACACGGTCATTAATCACTGAATCTAATTCCGCATAACGTTGTTGTTTTTCAAGTTCTTCGATGATCAATAATAGACGATCATTTATATTGAGTGTCTCTAGTAATCTTTGACGAGTTGCTTGATCAAATTGTGTAAAGTACTGACCAAATTGATCACTTAAAGATTCCGCATTCACACCAAGTGATAACTGTTGTAATACCTCTGGCGGAAAGATTGCGCCAACTTGTTTTATGCTTTCAAGCTTATCAACAACTCTGTTCACTAAAGCATACTCTTCATTCTTATCACCATAAACATCGTTTAGTGGTTCGACATCCGCAAACATGACATCTTTACTATCATCTAGTTTTACAAGTTTTGCACGACGCATACCGGTAAAAGTTACACGCATAAAGCCTTCTTTTTTGCGGAGAACTTTAATCTTTGCGATTGTTCCTACTGTATATAGATCTTTTTGTTTTGGATCATCTACCATAATGTCATTCTGGCAAACAAGCCAAACCATACTGTCGTATGAAGCACCAGCTTCATTTACGGCATTGATTGATTTTGGTCTTCCTACTTCAATCATTACATCATGTCCAGGGAATACGACGATTCCTCTAGTACATACGACAGGTACACGAACATTCAAATTTTCGCTCATATGCATACCTCCTTGATACACTTTCGAAAATAAGACGCGAGCAGCGTCTTATGATCTTTATCTATTTTACAAAAGTTACGCAGCAGTTTCCTCTGTTTCGCTCTTCTTCTTACGTGTTGTAGTCTTCTTCTTAGCTGGCTTTTCTTCAGCAGAAGCTTCCTTCTTCGCACTTGCTTTCTTTGTTGTCTTCTTTGCAGGCTTCTTAGTTTCTGCATTGTCCTTAACAAAAGCGTATGCCTTTTGATTACGTAAATCACGCTTCAACATATCAACACTGATGTACATCTTCACTTGATCTAATTCCATGCTGTATTGTTGAGCTATGTTCTTGTACTCGTTTTCAACATCTTCATCTGTTGGTTCAAGATTTTCTTTCTTAGCAATTTCTTCTAATACAAGACGTAATTTAACTGTCTTAGCAGCGTTATCTGCATAGTCAGCACGTAAATCATCAGCCTTCTTACCAATCATAGATAGATATTGGTTGAAGTTCATACCATATTGAGAAATCTGTTGTGCAAGCTGTTGAATTTGGTTGTTGATTTCTTCATCAATCAATACCTCTGGTACATCAACAGTAGCGTTTTCTGTTAATACATCCATCAAAGCTGTATCGGCCTTGTCTTCAGCTTGTGCCTTCTTACCATCAGCTAGACGATCATGAATCATCTTCTTCAAGTCAGCAGCTGTCTCAACACCTGTTGCGTTTACATCCTTAGCAAAGTCATCGTTAACCTCAGGTAATACCTTAGTCTTAACTTCGTTAACCTTAACCTTGAATACAACTGCAGCACCCTTAAGCTCTTCAGCATGATAGTCTTCTGGGAATGTTAAGGATAGATCCTTTTCTTCACCAGCCTTAACACCAACTAATTGTTCTTCAAATCCTGGAATGAAAGAATGAGAACCTAATACTAAGTCGTAGTTAGAAGCCTTACCGCCATCGAAAGCAACATCATCCTTAAATCCTTCGTAGTCGATATTTACTGTATCGCCTTCCTCAGCTTTGCCTTCTTTTGTTTGAATCTCAGCGTATTGTTCACGCATACGGTTGAGTTCATCTTCTTCTTCCTTCTTAGTTACAGATACTTCTTCAAGTTCGTATGGTAATCCTTTGTAATCACCTAACTTAACTTCTGGCATAACTGCAAATGTATAAACAAGTTCTACGCCATTTGCGTCAACTGACTTAACATCAAGTTGTGGTTGGCTGATTGGATTTAAATCATTCTCCTGTAAAGCTGCACGTAGCCACTCATTAGCGTGATCATCAACAGCTGTTAAGAACTTCTCGTTGTCTGATACTTGTCTTTCAATTAAAGCTTTAGGTGCTTGTCCCTTACGGAATCCCTTGATCGTTACATTCTTAGCAATCTTGTTGAATGCCTTAGTAACTGCCTTGGTCCATTCTTCACCTTCAATTTTTACTGTTAAATCTCCAATTGATTTTTCTTTTAGTGTCCAGTTTGACATCTTATAAACTCCTTTTCGCTATTTATTGCTTGCATATTATATCAAAGATACGGTATTTAGGCTATGCTTTTACGTTTGATAACATATTTAGCACTCTTTGCTGTTGCCTGCTAATATCCTACAAAGTTTATTGCATAAAGTCAATGTAATGTTCTTGCGTATTCACGCTGTTTCATGATTTTTTCATATATTGCGCCATCATCCATCATTTCGGATACCTGTCGTAACATCTCTAACGCAAGAAATTCACCTTCATCCTTGTCATAAGATAATGGTAAGAATGTATATACCTCATGAATTAAAAGTGTTTTGGCCATTTCATAAAAGTCTGGATGATCGTTTTCTAACCAGTCTTTTAAGTATGCATTGGCTGTTAAGAAACCTTCACTTTTATGAACTGGGATAATATCATCAGACCAGAATGTATATTCCACACCATTTTTTATCAGAACAAATTCATCAGAGATTTCTTGTTCTGCAAGTGCTTCAACAAGTAATACAGCTGCTTCTGGTACAGGGTCTTTGCTCAAGTAATCTTTGATTTCAGGTAAACAAGTTCTTAGATTTCGTTCAATCAATACAGAAGCAGCTGCTAATTGAGATTTAGGTTTCCCCTTTAATTGGTTTAACAAAGACTCAAGACTCTGCTCATGTATTTGACGATTTTCAGATCGTTGATAGTTGACTTCCCTCTTTAATTTTTTCAGTTTATCTTCTACATCCAAAGGAATATATGGCATCTGTAATTCTTTCTTTAATAGAAAGTCAGCATCATTATATTTCTTCTGTTGAATGAAACTTCTAATTTCTTCTAATACTTCATCGTAGTAATTTGACATATATCCTCCATAAACAAAGAAACCGCCGACTATAAAGTCGACGGAATATATATGGCGTCCTCGAAGAGATTCGAACTCTTGACCACACGCTTAGAAGGCGTGAGCTCTATCCAGCTGAGCTACGAGGACAGCACAATTAATATACCAAAGATTCGTCCACTTTTCAAGATAATAATTTAATTTTTGTAACGCAATAATTCACTTTTTACATCATTACCATCTATGTACAATATCCGATAGGATGGTAATGACCCATCTCGATTATGACTCAAAGAACCCGGATTCAACAGATGTACACCATCCACCACCTCATCATAAGGTACATGTGTATGTCCAAAGCAAACGATATCACAGCCCTCTTTCTTTGCATGCATGACTAAGCCATGCAAAGAACCATACCCAATGTCACGATGACCATGTACTAATAGTATCTTATGATGGTCAACGGGAATTACCTTTTCACTATCATATTCTTGATACATATCACAATTGCCTTTTACGCAAGCATATCCCTCTAACATGTAGTTTGGTAGTTCGCTATCTCCTGCATGCAGGAATGCGTACGCATTTGGATACATTTCTTTGATTGTCTTAAGGCAGTCTGTTTGGCGATGTGAGTCGCTGACGAGTATGATTTGTTTTCTCATTTTTATCTCCACTGTTCATATTATATTGAATCTTTCGCTTTCCGCAAAGAAAATCATGTTAAAATACTGATGAGGTAATCAATATGAACATTTATCCATACAACATGTATTTATTATATATTGCTTGTCTGATCACTGTAATCTGCATGATTTACTTTGCGATCAAAGTAAGTTCACTCAAAAAACAACTCGAGAAAACAAAGACTTCAGTGACTCCAATACAACAACGCCTACAATACATCACAATCGCCAATCAAGTGATGCAAGAAGAAAGACAGCGTAAGAAAGAGAATCAAAATAAGTTATTGAAGTTCTTATTCCCTATCATCACTTCTATCATTTTGACATATCGTAGTGATGATAGCCTACATGGTATTAAAGGTTATGTAGGTGCAGGTCAAAGAGTATTCAAACAACAGCGTGAATTATCTATTTTAAAACGTCAATTATCAAAATGACCGATGTCAATCGACATCGGTTTTCTCTTGGTGTAATGCTTCATAGACAGTTTTTCCTGCCTCTGTTGGTACAACTTTGCAGATATCTTCTAAGCTTGCTGCTTTCAGATTGGTGAAGTTGCCAAACTCTTTTAATAATAGACGTTTTCGTTTTGGACCAATACCTGGTATCTCATCCAATACGGATTTTGTCTGTGCTTTGGAACGAAGCTTTCTATGATAGCTAATTGCCACACGGTGTACTTCATCCTGCATACGCGTTAATAGGAAGAATAAGCCTGAGTCTTTATCGATATCGAATGTATTACCATTCATATCCATCAAAGCATTTGTACTGTGCTTATCATCTTTGACAAGACCCATCAGTTTAATGGTACTTGTTAAATTTAGGGAATCTAGTATCTCTTTTGCGGCATCAATTTGTAGCTTACCACCATCGACAATAATTCCATCAGGTAGTCTTGACCCCTCTTTTAACAGACGAAAATAACGGCGATAGATGACTTCTCTCATAGAATCTACATCAGAATTACCGGTATGCAATTTGTATAATCGATAACTCTTTCGATCTGGTTGTCCATCTTCATATACAACGCATGAAGCTACAGTAAACGCTCCACTGATATGAGAGTTATCGAATAACTCCACACGATTCATTGGGTGATTGGCAATACGATTTAAATCTTCGACTGCTTGTTGGGTCATGGAATCTTGTCGTGCTACCGCATTAAATTTAAGATCGAGTTGTTTCTTAGCATTTTCAATACATAAATCAAGTAACTTTATCTTATAACCCTTTTGCGGTTGAAAGATTGGCATATCCAGTATCTGCTGTAAAGCACTAACATCCAATGTGTTCGGCAAGACAAGTTCTCTTGCGGCTGGGTGGTCTTGGTAATACTGTACAAGGAATGATGTGAACTCTTCTTCAGCATCACCATATAGAGGACGTAAGCGGAATTCTTTGTTTAAGATGGTGCCTTTACGGACTAAGAATCCCGTAATCGCAAGGTATCCCTTTTCTGTATACCATGCAAATACATCACGATCTCCACGATTATCTTTTTCGATATTCTGTTGATCGTTTACAACATGGTGGATAGAGTCTAACATCTCTTTGTATTCTTGTGCTCTTTCAAATTCTAGATTTGAACTGGCAATCACCATCTTTTCTTTTAACTCATTTTCTACTTCTTTTGTATCACCATTCATGAAGCGTACAACTTTCTCGCTCATCTCTTCAAATACCTTAGGATCGATATCTAAAACACAGGGACCAATACATTGGTGCATGTGGTAATACAGACATAGTTTAGTTTCTAAGTGTGCACACCGGCGGAATGGATACAGTGTTTGTAATACTTTTAGGGTAGTTCTTGCGGCGTTGGCATCTGGAAATGGGCCAAAGTATTTTGCCTTCTTATCTTTCTTGGTGTCTCTTACCACCAGCAACCTTGGATATTTCTCTTTGGTTAATTTGATATATGGGTACGAAGAGTCATCGATAAATTGGATATTGTACTTTGGTCGATATTTCTTAATCAGATTGATTTCTAAAACAAGAGCTTCTTTTTCGCTTCTTGTGACGATGAAATCAAAATCATGAATGTTGCTAACCATCTTGGTTGTCTTAAAATCGTGTGCACCGACAAAGTATTGATTGACACGATTGTGTAAGTTCTTGGCTTTACCAACATAGATGATTTCCCCATTCTTATCCTTCATCTGATAGCTACCGGGTTCATTTGGTAAATTTCTAAGTTTTGCTTTTATGTATTCTTTGTCCATTTTGTTCCTTTAATTCAATGTTACAACAGTTGCTCCTGTACCACCTTCTTGTGGCATGCCTAAGCGGAACTCTTTCACAGATTTATCGTTCCGTAGTTTCTCGTGAACTGCTTTTCTAAGTTTACCAGTGCCATCACCATGGATGATACGGAATGTCTTAAGACCATGGACTTTGGCTTGGTCTATATATTCTATCATCTTGGTAATTCCTTCATCCACATGCATGCCTATCAAATTACATTCCGATGGCATACTTGAAAAGATATTGGATGAACGTATGTTCACTGAAGTATTCGCTTTTACCTTTGGAATGACATGAGAACTTGGACGTATTTGATTTTTCTTAACATGGATCAAACGTCCATTCAAACTAATCGTAATCTCTTTTCTTCCAATCTTTACAATTTCACATACCTGATTGGAAGAACGTAACTCAACCGCATCACCAACATGATATTCAACATCGACAATTTCTTCTTGGCTGGTCTCTGGTTGAGATTGTAGTTGTGTTAACTTGGAGCGCATATTTAAAACTTCGTGATACTTTGCTTGTTGTTGACGCATATTAGCGAGTATCTCATCAGCTTCTTGTTGTGCTTTTTCAATATAGAGATTGGCTTCTTGTTGTGCCTTTTGTTGTAACATGTCTTTTTCTTTTAAGAGATCATTTCTCTGTTTGATCAACGATTTCTCTAGCTGTTCTACTTCTTTCAATCGTTGATTTAACGCATCGTTTTTCAATGTTGTTTCATTGAGCTGAACCTCAAGTCGAGCGATGAGTTCGTCCTCTTGTGTTTTTGCTTGTTCCTTTAGGAAAGATGCGTATTTGATAATGTGATTTGGCAGCCCATAACGACGCGCAATATCAAAGGCATTGGATTGTCCACTTAAGCCTTCAATAAAGCGATACGTAGGCATTAACTTCTCTTGATCAAACTGTACACTGGCAACCAGGATATCGTCATGACGTTTGCCATAGGCCTTTAGACGACCATAGTGGGTAGTCACAACACACATCGTGTGTAATTCTCGTAGATAGTTCAAGATAGAAATCGCAAGGCTTTCGCCTTCTTTTGGATCTGTCCCAGAACCAATTTCATCCATCAAAACTAAACTATTTTCAGTTGCTTGATTCACAATCTCTGCTTGTTTTTTGATATGTGCGCTAAAACTAGATAACGATTCCACAACAGATTGATCATCGCCAATATCCACAAATACATTATCAAAGTATGGTATGCGTGCGTATTCAGCGGTTACCGGAATACCTACATATGTCATTAACACAAACAATCCAATGACTTTCATGGATACTGTCTTACCACCGGTATTTGGACCGGTGATTAAAAGAATGCGTCTTGGATCTTGTAAGTGATAGTTGTTAGAGACAACTTTCTTAGGATCGATGAGTGGATGTTTTGCTTTGTCAATTTCGATATTTTTATCTTCTGTTAACTCTGCAGCTACACCCTCATGTACCTTACCCCATTGTGCCTTTGCGAATATCGCATCCAAGATACCGCAGGTTTCAACGTTGTAGATTTCCTCATCCGCAACACCAGCTACCAGTTGTGATAGTTGAGTTAAGATTCGATGAATCTCCTCTTTTTCTTTCTCTAATAATTCCATCTTGCGATTATTGAGATTCACTAATACGTTTGGCTCAATATAAGATGCTTGTCCTGAGGCACTATCACCATGTAATAAGCCTCCATACATATTCTTATCAGAGGCTTTCACCAAGATAACCACACGTCCATTGCGGTTAGTAATGATTGAATCTACAACACTATCCGTATGCGTAGAGACAAAGCGATTGGCAGCACTCATGATTTCACTATCTGTATGAGAAATACTGCTACGTATTGAACGCAACTCACTAGAAGCCTTATCCATAACCTCGCCATATTGATTCAAACAATTGCCAATCTCTTTGGCAATCTTGTCATGTACAACAAGCGTTTGATAGATATCCGCAAGATTATCGTGTGGTAATTCCTTCATGGATTCAAAATAAATTTGAATCCCACGAACACCTTGTATGAAGAACATTTCATCTACCAATTCGCTTGCACTTAGGGTACGTCCCTTCTTAGCATTCTCTAATACAGTACGTAGATCCTTAATGTTTAACATCGGTAGTCGATCTTCATGGATACACATCGCAATTGCTTCTTTCATGTATGCATGTTCACGCCGTATAATCAAAGGATCAAAATTCGGCATTAAACTCTCTATCATTTCATTTCCAAGTGAAAAAGAACAATACTTTTTCACTTGTTCTAAAATGACATCTAATTCTAAACTTTTTATAACACTCATAATTACCTTCTATTCATAACGAATTCCATTATCTTCCAACCACTTTTCAACTGCTTTTCTTTGTTGTTGAGATAAGGAATCAAAATCTTTACCTAAATTGGAAAAACCTTCACTACTGATCATTGGTGCAAGATATTCATCTCCAACAAGACTTGTCACTTGATTCACCTGTTTCAGCAATGAATGTTCGACGATATAATCACCATTCTTAAATAATGGTGTTGTCAAAAGAATTGTAAAGATGACCATCCATACAAATGATTCTAGAATACCAAAGATTGATCCAAAGAATGAACTAACAAAATGTAAACCTGGAATCTTTTGTATGCCCTTTGCCAAACGTTCCAATACGAATACCACAATACGGAACGCAAAGAACAACAATATAAACCAAATAATTTGGTTTAAAAAGCCATTGGCAATCGCTGAAAATGGCGAATCTTGCACGTAGGATAAATCCTTTGGAATGATATTGATATGGCGAGCAAAGACATCACACAAAATCCAAGCACCCCAATAGGACGCAATCGAACCAACCAAGGCAATAAAACGTCTTAGAATACCTGTTTGATAACCTTGAACTGCCTTTAAGATAAAGAATATAACAACAAATCCACTAAAGTAGATTGACCAATTTTCTTGTAATGTAATCATAAAAAACCTCCTACTAAAATGATAAAACAAAATGTTTCATTCTTGCAATTCAATGTTATGATAGTAGCCATGAGCCAGACAACGATAACATTAAAATTAAGCACATCCCAAGAACAAAAACTATTTCAAGCGTTCAAGGAATTTCAAAGTACAGCACCACAATATGCAAAGTGGACTTTGAAACCAGAAAACTGTGTCATCACCTGCTATACTTCAGGAAAAACAGTCTTCCAAGGAAAAGACGCAAATGTATACGCCACTACATTTATGGAAGAACCAACGACTACACAAAGTACTACTACAAATCATTATCCCCAAGCTGGTAGCGATGAAGTTGGTACTGGTGATTACTTTGGACCTGTATGTGTATGTGCTAGTTACGTTACTAAAGATGATGTGGACTTCTTAGTAAAACTTGGTGTGCGTGACTCTAAACAAATGAGTGATGCGGATATGTTAAAAATTGGACCATTGCTCATGGAACGCATTCCTCATAGTTTATTGATTGTACCTCCACAAAAATACAATCAAGTTCATGAGGTAAATAACCTAAACGCTATTAAGGCAAAGCTGCATAACCAAGCATATATCAATCTCGCCAAGAAAATAGAACTTCCAAGCTTTAAAGTTATTGATCAATTTACACCAGAGACTTCTTATTATCGTTATCTTAAAAATGAACCACAGCTTATACGCGGTATCCATTTTGAAACGAAAGCTGAAGATAAGTATTTATCGGTCGCTGTTGGTTCTATCATCTCGCGTAATGGTTTTCTAAAGACCTGGCAAGAAATGGAACTAAAATATAACATGACCCTTCCGAAAGGTTCAGGAGATAAAGTAGATATCGTTGCACAAGCGTTTGTTGAACGATATGGATTTGAGCGCCTTGGCGAAATTGCTAAACTACATTTTAAAAATACAGAAAAAATACGTGTATGAATCATCAGTGCACGTATTTTTATTACTTATGTATTGTTGCTATGGGAATGTGATGAAGAGGAACTACTTGCGTTTCTTCTAGCCATAAGCATATTTTCTAGCGTGATAACAATTGCAACTACAGTTGCCTCTTCATTTACATCATAGAGATCAATACAATATTTATCACGCATGGATAATAGCTTCTGTCCTACAACCGCAATCACACGTTCTTGATTGTTATATAGTACAAAGTTCAAATTCGTAAAATCTCCTTGTAAAGTCCAACCAAGTTCGTCAATTGTAAATTTCATGTTCAAGATACGGAATAATTCTTTTGAAAGTTCAAACGACTTTCCACCAACTACATCAATATAGTGAATTGAGTGTAGTGAAAATAACTTCTTTTCAATCGTTGCAACAACTCTATCTTCCCTATCTGTAATTGTTGTTTCATTTGTAAAAGAGAATAGCTTTGAATATGAATGATAGACAACAGTATCATTTTCATCCGTCACATCAATATCCTTATGAAAGCTAAATAAGTATCGACTTGTATAGAGTGATTTTACCGGTTCACCATACTCGTTGTAATTACGGATGTCTGTACCTTCACCTGCAGAGTGATATCTTTGGAATACTGTCGAAAAAACAAAAATTCCTATAACTACTATCGCCATCATAATAAATACCGGCTGCATTGTTTCAATATACATTATGATTCCTCCTTATAGATGAACTTTATTTCTACTACTATAGTATCACGTCCATATCATAAAAGAAAAACGGAACATCACTTTAATTGTATATTCCATTCTTCATTTACTTTTTGATAATAGAACTCTGTAAAATCAGGATCTTCAAATACTCGAATGAGAACATCCATATCAACCGATAACTTTAATTTCAAGAAATCATCGCGCTTCACCCAATAAACTTTACCTTCGCTAGAGGAGATAATTTCACCAGTAAAAGTATCACATGTATACAGAAATACGATATAACGACATCCATCAGAGTTCACCCAATCTTTTATACCACAGAGTTTTGGCTGTTGAATATCTAAACCCGTTTCTTCTTTCACCTCACGGATTACAGAATCAACAATCGATTCATCATCCTCCACATGACCACCTGGGAAGGTAATCCCTGGCCAATCCTTCTTTTGTCTATCGATAACAAGAATTTCATCACCCTTGGTAATCATACAAAGATTTGTAAGTGTTACTAATTTTCTTCTGTCCATGTATGTCATTATAAAAGAGTTAATGATAATTTGAAAGAATTATTTTAACATCCAGCTTTCATCACTTGGATTATTTCTAAAGTGTAATAAGGCATCTACATCACTTTCTTTGATATAGTTTTCTGCTACTGCTACAGATAACAATGTATCGTAATCAGAAGCTGATACATTGCGGACACCATGCTCTGCTAAACGCTCTGTTGCCTTACACATGCCATAAGTAAAGATAGATGCGATACCCAATACTTCTGCATCTTCTCTGCGTAATACTTCTACAACTTCTACAGCTGAACTTGCAGTAGAAATCAAATCTTCAATGACAACAATTTTGGCGTTATCAATGAGTTTTCCTTCAATCTGGTTTTGACGACCGTGGTCTTTTGAGGATGCACGTACATATCCCATTGGTAAATCGAGTATCGTCGCAACAATAGCCGCATGCGCAATGCCTGCAGTACTAGTACCCATGATCAAATTGCAGGTTGGGTATTCTTTACGAATGATTTCTGCTAAAGCATTTTCTACATCTTCTCGAACATTTGGATACGAAAGTGTTAATCGATTGTCACAATAGATTGGAGACTTGATACCGCTTGCCCACGTGAATGGATCTTGTGGTTTTAAAAATATTGCCTGAATATCTAATAGGTCTTTCGCAATACGTTTTTTCATCTTATTCCTCTCCTGTCTGAAATTGCTTTGTTGCTAAACGATATGCCTCTACTGGGTTTTCTGCTTTCGTGATAGATCTTCCTACAACGATGTAGTCAGAACCTAATTGATGTGCAATTACTGGTGTTGTAACACGCTTTTGATCACCCTTGCTATCTGTCGCAAAGCGAATACCTGGAGTAACTGTTTGGAAGTCTTTTCCACATACCTTCTTTACAATTTCCACTTCTAATGGAGAACATACAACACCATCACAGCCTGCCATTTTCGCGTTTAATGCGTATTGTGCAACTGTTTCCTGCATAGACTTTGATATAAGTAATTCTTCGTGCATAGCTTCTTCAGTTGTACTTGTTAATTGTGTAACTGCAAGTAAAATTGCCTTACTACCATGATCATCTAATGCCTTGCGGGCAGCCTTCATCATCTCAATTGTTCCTGCCGCATGAACATTGACCATATCGACATCCAACTGTGCAAGCATGCTCATCGCATGATAAACCGTATTTGGAATATCATGTAGCTTTAAATCTAAGAATATCTTATTTCCATTTGCTTTAATCTGTTTTACAATTTCAGGACCATTGCCATAGAAGGCTTCCATCCCAATCTTTACGTATGGCTTATCATGCTGAAATTGTTTTAGAAAAGCAAATGTATTTTCTTGACTATCAAAGTCACAAGCGATAATTACATCTCGGCTCATTATATCCCCCTATCTACCACTTCTGTAACGACTGCATCTGTTGCGTAGTAAGCTTCTTCATCCAACGCTCCCTCACTCTTGGCAACCGCAATTGCACATGCACTATCACCTACAACGTTAAGTGATGTCACTAGCATCTCAATTGGACGATTGATAGCTAAGATTAATGTATATGTCATAAGGGCTAGCTCACTTTGGAAACCCACACCTGTAAGGATTGTAAACAGGATGACTGCTCCAGCACCTGGTGCTGCTGGAGTACCAACAGAAGCCACAATAGCTAGTACACCAATCATTAGAATATTGGCTAGTGTCATTGGATATCCAGCACATCCTGCAATGAAGATTGTTGCGATTACCTGCATAATCGCAGTACCGTCCATATTGACTGTCATACCTAGTGGTAATACGAAGGAGGCGATCTCTTCGTGAACGCCTAGTTCATTTGTGGTTGTTTTCATATTCAGTGGTAAGGTGGCTGCACTTGAGGATGTTGAGAATCCAAATAAAGCAACTTTAGTAATTTTCTTGATAAAAGGAATCGGATTTAAACCAGTAGATAGTTTGATGAAGATTGCATATCCTACAACAAGTGTAAACAACAGTAACATCACTGTTAATACAACATAAGCAAATGCAGGTTGTAAGTAAGTTACACCATAGCTTGCGCATGTTCTTACTAATAAGCAGAATATTGCAATTGGTCCAAAGTAATTGATGATGATATCAAGGAATACTGTAATGATACTGTTGATCTCTTCACATAGTTTGACTAGCACTGTCACTTTATCTTCTAGTCGGTTGATACAGATACCAATCATTGCTGCACTAACCACAACTGCAAGTACCGCACCATTATTACCAAATATGGATACAAGGTTATTCGGTACTGCTTCAACCAAAACTAGTAATGCATTCTTAGCAGTTGTTCCAGTTGATTGTTGTAGATCTAATGCTTGGTTATTAAATAGTCCAGCATTGTATGCAAGCATACCAACACAAGCCGCAAGCACAATCGCAATTGTTGTTGTTAACAAGAAATAACCGAGTGTTTTACCAGAGATACGACCAAGCTTTTTCGTATCAGAGATACGTAACATCGCAAGTACAATACTTGTAAACACCATCGGGATGATAACAACTTGTAATGCACGTACAAACAATTGGCCAATGATATAGAATAAACCAATTGCTCTTTCATTCCCATCTGCTGTTATATCCGCAAAAAATATACTGTTGATTGTTTTCCATAAATCACTGTTTCCATTTGTTAATAGTGACTCTCGTAACATGATAACCGCAACTCCTACAAAAATACCTAATACTAATGCTGTCATCATTTTGGTAGTCAGATTCTTTGATAGTTTTTTCATCTCTATTCTCCCTTTACAAGAAAAAACAACCCTGTACAAGATATACAAAGGGTTGTAAGTCATCCATTACGGTACTCTAAAATAAAGAGAGAGTAATTTATCATCGCCTTCATAGTATCTCGTACTATATTAAAGCCTGTTTTTCCTTAACAAGAATACAATGAGATTTCACTCTCGTCAATCACTAATTCATTGCAATCTTACTTTGACGCTCTATCAAGGCACTTAAAATTGGAAATGCATTGAACAGATACAATCTTTTCGCATGATAATCATGTTCTTCATCTTTTGCTAAGAAATATGTTAGATTCCCATTTACTTCTGTTTCATCATAATGGAACATCTCTTCATGTTGTTTCATATCGTTGATTTGCATTTCTAAAGATCCATGTGTAAAGTCTTCTGTTCCAGTCATAGATAGGATATAGAAATCATCTGCAGTATATCCCTGAGCTTGTATTGCCTGAATTAATATATTGGCAGTCCAACTAGGATTATTCATTCCATATTGTGAAACGATATCCTGCCCAACCCAGTATAAAGAACCACTAAGTGGTACAAAGTAACGGAAGTAACGTAGACTATCCATCAAGCGTAACCAGGTTGTTACACCACCCATAGAGAAGCCAATAAACCCACGATGATCTCTAGAATCAATCAATCCTTGTTCATCTATGCTATTTGCATACGTACGATATGTACTTTCAAACTGTGGCATCAAATCATTCTGTAGTTCATATTTAAAAGAGCGTAGTAAATCCACATCATAGTTATCTGTGTCTGCCTCGATATTATCGTGATAATAAGACGCAAATACAATTAACATCGGTTTCATCTCACCCTTTTCAATCAGATTATCCAATACATTCTTCATATCACGAGGATCATCCAAGTCACCGATAAATGTCGTAACATCACCAGTATGACCATGCATGACATAGAATACATCATACTTTTCATCACATGTATCGTATCCATATGGAACATACACATATGCATACTTATTCATACTGCGATTTTCAGCATCGTATGTATAGGAAGTGTAATCAAACTGCACAACCTTCCCCTGTTGACTTGCTGGTTATAAATAGTTATCCGTTACTTCTTGTAGCTGTAAAGGAATTTGGTTTGTACTAGCATAATCTTTATACACAGTTATATCACTTGTTGTTTGATCATTGTTTTCCTTCGCTTGGTTCATCGTGCATCCTGTCAATAGTGATGTACATAGACCAAGCGATAATAATTTTTGTACTAATTTCATAATTGCCACATTTACATCTCAGGATTAGGAATCTTTTCAACGTTTAAGTGGATCGTATCCTTTAGCTGCACCAGTTCAACCCCAGCAGCTTTTAACATACGCTTACTAGCGATATTCGTATCAACACCATTGTATTTATCAGACTCATATACAATGCGATGAATACCAGATTGGATGATTGCCTTCGCACATTCATTGCATGGAAACAAAGATACATAGATTGTACATCCTGCGACTGGCCACTTTGAATTTAGGATAGCGTTCAATTCGGCATGTACGACAAAGGCATACTTAGAATCTAATACACCACCCTCACGACGCCATGGGAAGACATCATCAGAACATCCTTTTGGAAATCCGTTGTAACCAACGGAAACAACACGATGATTATCATCCACAATCGCTGCACCAACCTGCGTACTTGGATCCTTTGAACGAAGTGCTGATAAGTGTGCCAAACCCATGAAGTATTCATCCCAATTCAATACATTTTCTTGTTTATCCATATTCATTCTCCACTACTATTTTAAATAACTACCCAGTTTAAAATCTAATCCATATACGTTATCTAAACGATTTGCTAGAGTATCCGCATAGCTAGATAGAAAACCATTCTTTTCAACTTGTAGGACATCAATGTCTATGCGTAGATATCTTTGTGATAATGGAATCTGTCGATTCTGATATCCCATAAATAATACCGCAACAAACAAAGCACCTAATGCAAAGCGATAATGTATCTTTCTACTTTTCTCTTCTTTCTTACTCGTCATCATGCCATAGACTAAAAATCCAGTAACGAATCCACCTAAATGTCCATACACAGAAATCTCAGGTAAGAAATTCAATAAAGCGTTAATCAGTATCATATTGATTAAACCTGCTCTCACTGGAGGTATACGCCAACCTCCACTGCGTATAATCAATGTCACATACGCAGCCATCAGTCCATATAAACCACCAGAAAGGCCAACTACAAACGTATTCTGTGGCGAAGCCATAATAAATAGTGATCCACCAATAATCGATGTAAATAAGATAATCAGATACTTCTTAGTTCCTAATACAGTTTCAAACATCCTACCAAGTGAATACAAAGCCATCATATTCATTGCTAGATGCCAAAATTCGATATGAACAAAACCAACAGTAAACAAACGCCAAAATTCACCAGCAAGTATAAACGGTTTGTAAAAACCGCCAAACAAGATGCCATTGATAATTGTGTTATTTGTTGGAAAGACATGAATCAATAAACAAATAACACAACACAACAACAATATTGTATTGGTAGCAACAGTCTTCCTTGTGACCATTATGCTTTACGCCCCTTTCGTAAAATCTCTAATAAGCGTTCAAAGTAATCTGGCAATGGAGCATGGAAGGTCATTTCTTCCCCTGTAGTTGGATGAACTAAGACTAGCTCACTGGCGTGTAAAACTTGGCCTTGCGTATCCATATATGGACAACGCTTGCCATATTTCTCGTCACCCATAACAGGATGATTAATATACTTCATATGTACTCTAATTTGATGTGTTCTACCCGTTTCAAGACTACATTCAAGATAAGTTGCAGTTTGGAAACGCTCCAATACATGAAAGTGTGTTCTAGCCTCACGACTGTTGACATCCGTTACTTTCATTCTCTGTCGATCTCTTGGATCTCTTCCAATCGGTGCGTCAATCATTCCATCATCGTGTCCAATATTACCAACAACAATCGTCTTATAGATACGATGACATGTCTTATTCTCAATTTGTTTCGCAATGCTTTCATGTGCTTTATCATTCTTGCAGGCAACAATACATCCTGTCGTATCTTTATCAATGCGATGTACAATACCAGGACGTATTACACCATTGATACCGGATAAGTCCTTGCAGTGATATAACAGCGCATTGACAAGCGTACCTTGATAATTACCAACAGCAGGATGAACAACCATTCCCTTTGTTTTATTGATAACGATGATATCACTATCCTCATATAAGATATCCAAAGGGATATTCTCAGCAACTACATCAACAGTTTGATTCTCAGGAACATCACATGTGATGACATCACCCTCTATTACTTTCAATGCGCTTTTCGCAACTTTATCATTCACGAAAATCAATCCATCTTCCGCAAGCTGTTGTACACGAGATCTTGATAACTCACTATTCGCACTCAAATACTTATCTAAACGATCTTTACTACCTTCACTTACGATCCACGTCTGTTTTGCCATCTTTTTCTTCCTTCCATGTTGCGATAAATAATAATCCCACACCTATGCATAGTGCCATGTCCGCAACATTAAACACTGGGAAATCATAACCAAATATATAGAAATTCAAAAAGTCTCTTACGTAATTTAACCATAGACGATCAATTAAATTACCAGCAGCACCAGCAATCATAAAGCTAATCGCAACCCCAGTTAACTTACCAGGCTTCTTAGTATGTAAGTACCAAATCATAAAGCCAATCGCTACCGCCGCAACCAACGCCAACAATCCTTGTTGGCCTGACAACAAGGACCAAGCCATACCTGTATTCTGTACATACGTAATATGAAAGAAACCAGAAATCACAGGAATATCATGGAATAAACCCAATCCAGCTGCCCAAATCTTAGATAGCTGATCAACAATCAATGTTATTAAAATAATAGCTATATATAAAATCATCTTGTTACTTTCCCTTCTGATACACCTGTGTAAACTTCGCATATTCTAATAAAGCATATGGTTCATACTGCATGCTTAATTTATCATATGCTTTTTCAAACATTGTACTATCTGTTTCTTCCATCAATCTTTGTCTCAAACATTGATGGATTATATTAGATACATCTTTATCAAAGATATGATGTCTTACAGATACAACACTGTTGTCTTTACCAACTGCAATAACTTCAAAAGTATAGATACGATCACTATCGATTGAATCAATAAACTTCTGATCTCCATCTTTCACATAGAATGGAATATCACTAGCCTCAAGTACATCGAATATCTCAATCACAAACGCATCTACAATACCCTTTTGAATCAAAGAGATTGTGATATTCGATTGATTCAATCGACTCAACTCATCCTTTTGCCAAAAATCATCTTTGATGACAAACAAAAATGTATCATCCCTAAAATCCAACCAAATACCACTATCGCTATTTTCTAAAATATCACCAACGTGATAAACACTCTCATTTTTCATATTCAACATATTACCATCCATTAATGCTTACGCATATACTCACTAACAAATTCTAATTGTGATAATGCATACTCATACATATCACCAAACACATCATACAAGCCATCTTCCGACAATATACCAGCTTTGATATCAGCTGGAAGTTTACCATCTTGATACAGCTGTACATCATCAAACCAATCTTGACTACTATAGTAAGCACTTAATTGATCATATTGTTTCATACTAGCCTTTAGCTGTTCAAAAGCAATCTTTGCTTGATCTAACTTCTCTTTCACTTCTTCCATGTTTTTCTCCATGGTATTTATCCTATTTAACTGTTGATTAATATTCATTTTCATCACCCTATCTATTCTACCATAGACATTAAAAAAGATACCCGAAGGTATCTTAATTACTCAATCGCATTCACGATGCCGAGTACTGCTTCTTTGATCTTTGCATTGACCGCAAGTGCTTCTTCTCTAGAGTTTTGTTGTGTGTAGAAGTAGAACTTGATCTTTGGTTCTGTACCAGAAGGTCTTACCGCAAACCAACTATTGTTATCAAGATAGAATCGCAATACGTTGGAAGCTGGGATATCTTCATATCCATGTAGGTAATCAATAACTTTCTCTACTTTATATCCAGCAATCTGTGTTGGTAGATTTGCGCGAATTGTTGCCATCATACGTTTGATTCTCTCAGCTCCTGCGATTCCTTCTAAAACAAGGTTTGGCTCATCTTCCGCAAAGAATCCATATTTTGCGTACAATTCTTGTAGTACATTCCATAGTGTCTTTCCTTGTTTGCGGTAGTAGGCTGCAGCTTCTGCGACTAGCATACCTGCTGAGATACCGTCTTTATCACGAATATCTACACTTGCCGCATATCCTACGGATTCCTCATAACCAAATAGGTATGTATATCCTTGTTCTAACAAGGCCGGAATTCTACCACAGATATTCTTAAATCCAGTCAGTGCTTCAAACATCTCTACACCATAGGCTTTTGCCATGATAGTACTCATTGTCGATGTAACAATTGACTTCACCATTGCGCCCTTAGCTGGAAGTGTACCGGCACTCTTATGTCCTTCTAGAATATAGTTTACTAACAAGTATCCTGTTTGGTTACCGTTAAGAGGAATGTAGTTATCATTATCATCACGTAGTTCTATCGCAAAGCGATCGCTATCTGGGTCTGTAGCCATTAGTAACTCAGCGCCAACCTTCTTACCAAGTTCCTCGCTCATCTTGAAAGCTGCAGGACTTTCTGGGTTCGGATAACCAACTGTTGTAAAATTTGGATCTGGATTCTGTTGTTCAGGAACGATATGCCAGTTTGTAAAGCCACGGTCCTTCATCATCGTTGCAAATGGAATAGAACCTGCACCATTGAGTGGTGTATATACCAGTGGGATATCTAAATCAATCTCATCACCACTATGAATTGCTAGGCTTTCAACCAAGTCGAGATATGCACGATCATATTCTTCTGATAAAACAACGATCTTTCCACTTTGTACGCCTTCTTCAAAATCAGATTTCTTGATACCATGCCAGATATCAACAGCGTTAATCTTTTCTTCCATGCCATCCGCTACAGTACTGCTAACTTGGCATCCATCTGACCAATATGCTTTATAGCCATTGTACTCTTTTGGATTATGGGAAGCTGTAATGTTAATACCTGAAGTCGTATTTAGCTTACGAATCATAAATGCGAGTTCTGGTGTTGGTCTTAGGTCTTTAAATACATATGCTTTAATGCCATTTGCCGCAAAGATACCAGCTGCCAATTGCGAGAATTCCTTGGAGAAATGACGGGGGTCATGTGCAATGACAACACCTTTATCCATCGCTTCTTGTCCTTGCATACAGATGTATTCCGCAATACCTTGACTTGCTTTACCAACAGTATAGAAATTCATTCGGTTTGTACCAGCACCAACGATACCACGTAATCCAGCTGTACCAAATGCTAGATTTTGATAGAATCTCTCTTTGATTTCATTATCGTCATCTTTAATCTTGATGAGTTCTTCTCTGAGTGGATCATTTTCTGGTAACATCTTTACCCACTCATCATATCTTTGTTTATAATCCATTATCTTTACCTCCGATGATATGTACTTTTATTTTAAACTAAATTAGACAATGTTGGAATATATCTCTTTGAAAAGAAGATACCTGCAATCAAGTATCTTCTCAATCCAATTTATTTTGTTTTCACGGATGCGAGTTGTTTCTTGGTACTGATACCGATAATGATCAGAATCACCAATACGGATACGTAAGGAATAATATTAACCAACTCAGATGGTAATCCCTCTAACAATAATACATTTACAACTGCTTGTGCAACCGCAAATATCATTGTCACAAGAATGACAACACCAAGATTATTACCACCTACCGCAGCTGCCGCAATACCAATCCAACCACGTGAAGCTATCATATTACTAGAGTAGAATGACATATATCCCATAGATAGATATGCACCACCTAAAGCAGCCAATACACAGGATAATACAGCCGCAATCGTACGAACACGATTCACTTTAATACCTACGGATTCAGCCGCATGTTCATCTAGGCCACAGGCCTTCATTCTTAAGCCAAATGGTGTCTTATATACAAGAATGAATAATAAGATTGTAATCAATACACATACATAAGTTAAGAAGTAGTGTCCACTTAAGATACTGCCAAGGAATGGAATCTTTTCGATGAATGGAATATTGATTGTTGGTAATACTTTGGATGGTAAGCTAGCTGTTGTTCCTTTGGAACCAGTCCACAACAGCAACAAGTAAATCGCAAAGTCTGCAGAGAACAAGTTCAACGCAATACCTACCATAATAGGACTTGCCTTCATCTTGATTGTAAAGAACGCAAGCACAAGACCGCAGACAACACCAATACCAATCGCACCTAATAAACCAATCCAAGCAGAACCAGTAATCGCACTAAAGTAAACACCAAATAAAGCCGCAAAGTTCATAACACCTTCAATTGCGATATTAGGAATACCCGCAAGAGAAGATACGTAAGAAGAAAGAGAAGCGTATACAAGCGGAGCTCCAACACGAATAACGATGAAGATAAAGCTTGCATTTAAGAGTTGCTGGAATAGATTAGCCATTCTTCTTTTCCTCCTTTAATAACTGTCTTGAACGCCACTTCCGTAGGAAGAATTGCGAAGAAATTAATAGCGTTAGGATAACTTCAACAACAGAAATCATCTTGATATCAATATATGGTAAATCATTCGCCAATAACTGCGCTGAAGCGCGTAGATAACTAATGCCAAACGCCGCAATCAATACACCAATTGGATCATTCTTACCAAGCATTGCCATTAATGCACCAGTAAAGCCAAGACCTGGAAGAACTGTCCAAGTGAATGCTTGATACATACCCAACAACTCAACTGAAGCCCCCATACCACCAAGTGCACCAGCTAAGAAGTGAACTGCCATGAACATTCCTACAGCACCCATACCAGAGTACTTCGCAAAGTTAGCGTTAATACCTGTCATACGAATTGCATAACCTAACTTCGTCTTATATAAGAGAATGTAGATAAATACAACTGCCAACAACATGATAATCAAACCAGTATGAACCTGTGTTCGAGGAATCAAGTTAGAAAGTTTCGCAGTTTTGATAAAGTTCGCGGATGCTGTACCATTGACACCACCAACTGCTAAGAAATTCTTTAGAATATAGTAACCAATGCCAAATAGAATACTATTCATCATAAGTGAGATTACCATCTCATCTGCTTTATAACGTAAGCTGATGATACCTGGAATCAAAGAGATCACAGCCCCAAATAAAGTAGCCATCGCAATTGGAATCAAGGAATCAATAAAGCTGTTTCCTGTCATAAAGACAGGATTGATCGCAAATACAGTCGCTACAATACCTGATAGATAGAACACGCCTTCTGTACCTAGGTTGAATAAGTTTGTTCTAAAGTATAACAGTGTGGCAAGACCTGCAAATGTAAGTGGAATCACCTTAACAATTACATATCCAAAGTAGTTAGGTTTTGTTAGTGGATATGTTAATAAACGAATAAAATCAGTCACTGGTTGTTTGGATACAAACGCAAGTACGATAAACGTTACAGCTAGCGCAATCGCGATAGATGCTAAGATACGTAAGGCTTCAAATGGACCATCGTCTGTAATACGAAATTTCTTTTTATTTGTACTCATTTACTAGCCTCCATAATTTCTTCTGCGCTTTGTTTCTTAGTACCTAACATGTAGAAACCAAGTTCATTGGCAGTCACATCTTTCGCGTTTTTAAAGTACGCTACAATCTTACCTTCATACATAACAATCAAAGAATCACTTACAGACATGACTTCATTTAAGTCTGCACTGATTAATAAGATTGCGGCTCCATCATTTCTCATATCAATTAACTGATGATGAATATAATTAGCAGAACCAATATCAATACCACGTGTTGGTTGCGAAGCAATTAAGCACTTAGGGTTTGTTTGCCACTCACGTGCTACTACAACCTTCTGAATGTTACCACCAGAAAGAGAATTGATACGTTGCTTTTCAGAGCCAGTCTTAACCTGGAACTTCTGTATTAACTCTTGGGAAATCTGACGAATATTCTTGCCCTTCATAAATAACTTACCGGAGTATTTTGGACGACGATAATAAGTTGAGATTGCATTATCTTGGATACTTGCGGTAGCTGCGATACCATCTTGCATACGATCTTCTGGAATATAAGCAAGACCAGCATTACGTTTGTTATAGATTGTATCAGTTGAGATATCTTTACCTGCAAGCATGACTTTACCACTTTGATAAGCTTCCATACCAGTAATGACTTTGATTAACTCTTCTTGGCCATTTCCCTGTACACCTGCGATACCTAATATCTCACCACTGTGTACCGCAAAACTAACATCATCAACCTTCTTAATATCACCAACTGTAAAAGAAAGATTCTCAACAGATAATACTTTCTCTACATTCTCTACCGGCTTACGCAAAGCATCATAAGAATTTTCAAGACTTCTACCAATGATCAACTCAGTCAATTTATCAACTGTAATATCACTAGCATCATATGTACCCTTTGTTTCACCAGAACGAATTACCGTGATACGATCGGAGATTTCTTTCACCTCATTTAGCTTATGAGAAATAAAGATAATGGTATGACCAAGTTTCTTAAATCCCTTAAGCTGTTCAAATAGTTGTTTGGTTTCCTGTGGTGTAAGTACAGCCGTAGGCTCATCTAGAATGATGATTTCCGCATTGCGGTATAGAGTCTTAAGTATCTCTACTTTTTGTTTTGCGCTGACAGTTAAATCACCTACTAAGTCCGTCGCATGTATCTCATCAAATTGGTATTTTTTCGCAAGTTCATCCGTAATGCGATTGGCTTTTTCCATATCGATAAAGCCATTGGCTTTCTTTGGTTCAGCACCAAGTACTACATTTTGTGCAACAGTAAAAGATGGTATCAACATAAAATGTTGATGAACCATACCAATGCCATTTTCAATCGCATCCATACTGGATGAATAATTAATCTCTTTGCCCTTATAGAAGATTTTACCTTCTGTTTGTTTTTCAATTGCAAAGATGATATTCATCAGTGTAGATTTACCAGCACCGTTTTCACCGCAAATGGAATGTATCTCTCCTTTTTCAAAGGAGATACTGATATTGCGGTTAGCAACTGTACCATTTGGATATATCTTTGTAATACCATCTAACTTCAAAATCGTATTGTCCATATTACAACCCCTTTAATGAAGATGCTCTACCTTTCGATAGAGCATCTGTTATATGTTTAAACTAGAATTACTTAAGGCCAACTTTCTCTAACCAAGTATCATATGCTTTATCATCCTTTAATTGGTCATTGACTTTAATTTCGCCATTCATCAGCTTTGTCTTCATCTCTTCAACTTTTTGTAGTTGCTCTTCTGTCATATTTGCTTTGTAATTTTCGTTTTCAGCAAGTCCAACAGCTCCATCCACAAAGCCTAATGTCTTTTGTGTGCCGTATTCAGCTGTACCATCAAGCATTAACTTAATGGATTGTAAGATACCTTCGTCACACTTCTTTTCAGAAGATGTAAGAATGCGTGCAGCAAGTTCAGGCTTACCACTCATAGATGCGTATTGATCAGAGTCAACACCGATAGCCCAGAAGTTTTCCTCAGCAGCAGCTTCGAAGATACCATTTCCAGAACCACCAGCAGCGTGGTAGATTACATCAGCACCTTGCTTATTCATGTTCAATGCAATTTCCTTGGCAGTTGCAGGATCACCAAATCCACCTACGAAACCAGAAACAACCTTTACATCTGGATTTACATCATATGCACCTTGCATAAATCCAGCTAAGAACTGACGGATACCCGGTGTATCAACACCGCCTACACAACCTACTACATTAGATTCCGTCTTAACACCAGCAACAACACCAGCTAAATAACCAGCTTCATTTGCGGCATAAGTAATTGAGTAAACATTGCTTAATGAGTTTGCTTCAGCATCGCTGTAGTCGAAGTTTAGGAACTTGATATCAGGATATTCTTGTGCAACTGCAAGCATGTATGACTCATATTGGAAATTACCTGAGATGATAATTCCATAGCCATCATCAGCAGCTTGACGATATGCTGTATCCCAACCAGCAGCGTCTGTACCCATTTCAATTAGTTTTGTCTCAACTTGATCACCATACTTTTCTTGAACTGCTTCAAGACCTTTGTACGTTGTGTCAAAGTAAGACTGGTCACCGATGTAAGGTAAAATTAATGCAATCTTTGTTTTGTCATTGGAACCTGTTGCTGTAGAAGCTTCTGTTCCCCCGTTGTTTCCACATCCAACCATGGACATAGCTACAACTGATCCAAGAAACAGCTTGGAAATCTTATTCATATCTTTTCCTCCCTAAAATAAAATATGAAGCTACAAAGCAGGCAAGTGAATGCTAAAGTAAAAAATACACCCTTAGCAACTCCAAAACATTTATCTATATTTGTGTTTTGGTGAGTTGTGGGTGCATTTAATTTCTCATAACTTTGCATTCCT
>JALENJ010000045.1 GCA_022767445.1 Erysipelotrichaceae bacterium
CTAACATCTATTTATGCTGGTAAATAAGCAAATTATTTGAGTTTGCGATCAATAGAATGCAGCCTATGGTAATTTCAACCTAATGAGTAAACTGCAGCTTATATAACAAATAATAACAAACTATATCAATAACTTTCTTAGGAAACAAAAGGTAGGGATCATAGACTTGAAACGCTATAACTTCATCTATAATTTCTACCTTTTCTACCCTAAGTAATTTTATTGCGGTTTTTTCTAAAACCCCAAGTTATTTTAAATTACCTATATAAGATAGAAATATAGTAGTTGGTTTATACAATTATAATTCATAGATTCTTGTATGACACTGTTTCAATAAGGAATGGATATCATACTCGCCAAACTCTCCCATCACTGCCATTACAATCTGAAGACAAGCACTGGCATCACTATCCGCATGATGGTGATTTAAATCGATTCCTAGATAATCACACATGTCATTTAAGCGATGATGTGCCAAGAATGGATAAACTTTGCGACTTAGCTCTACTGTATCGAAGTATTGTAATACTGGTATCTTTCTGCCTGTGTTAATACAAGTTTGTTTCAAACAGGTCATATCAAATTTTGCATTGTGTGCTACAACTATCGCATCTTCAAAGTATTTCACAAGTTCTATATATACTTCTTCAAAGCCAGGTGCATCTTTTACATCCTGTGGTGAGATACCATGAATGCGTACATTCATTGGTTCAAAGTAGTTTACATTACTCTCAGGGCAAATCAAGGAATAATACGCATCCGTAATAATGCCATCTTCCATCACAGATATTCCAACTGCACAGACGCTCGCCATACTGCGATTTGCTGTTTCAAAATCTATCGCTACAATCTTAGTCATCTTCTTTAATATGCTCGTATGTCATCTGGTAGATCTTCTCAATATGTTCATCTGCCATGGAATAATAGACATTCTTTCCAATCTTTTTTGTCTTCACTAGCTTCGTCTTTTTTAGTGAAGATAGCTGGTGACTAATCGCACTGGTACTCATCTGTAATAGTGCAGCTAAATCCCCTACACATAATTCGCTGACAAATAATGCATTCATAATCTTCAAACGTGTGCTATCACTAAACATATCGAAGATTAAGCTCATATCATCAACATCCGCTTCACAAATCATATTTGCTTTGCATTTCTCAACTGCTTCTGGATTTACTAATTTCATCTTTCCTTCTTTCTATTGACTCTCTTCACTTCTTTGCCTGCCGCAAATAGATTCAGCCATTTTGCGATGCGATGCTTACCATATAGCTCTTGTGTTTGAACACTACCATCTACCAGCGATACAACAATTTGATCACTAGAAGGATTCCATTCATAATGCCAAGAAACGATATCTTCATAATAGATAATTGTACATTCTGTTCTTTCATGACGATTGTAGAAGACCATATAGTCATGATGTAATTCACATAACACTCTATCTGGCAACATCAATAGTGAAAAAAGCGAAACCATAATCACCATGACACCAACAATCTGCAGATAAGAACGTATCCACAGAATACTGATACCCGCAACCATCGCAATCGCTAAAAATACTGTTGGTTTCACATTTACTACATCATAAGGCACATCATCCTGCGGTAAATTTCTAACACGTATTTCTTTCGATTTCATAAAAACATTATAGCACGATGATGTTTCCAAGCGAATTAAAGTAATATTTGATATACTTTATAGCGGAAAAGAGGAATAACATGAAACAACCAGTCACATTTGAAATCACCCATGTTTGTAAACAATCCGGTGCACGTACCGGAATCCTACATACCCCACACGGGGACGTTGAAACACCAATGTTTATGCCAGTTGGTACCCAAGCCACGGTTAAGTTTGTCTCACCAGAAGAATTAAAAAAAATTGGTTCTGGTGTAGTACTAGCAAACACCTATCATTTATGGCTACGTCCAGGCGAAGATATCGTTGCCAAAGCTGGTGGCGTACAGAAGTTTATGAACTACAAAGGGCCAATGTTAACAGATAGTGGAGGATTCCAAGTATTCTCACTCGCTGATCAAAGAAAGATCAAAGAAGAAGGCGTTACATTTAAGAATACCCTCAATGGCGATACACTCTTTCTATCGCCAGAAAAATCCATCCAAATCCAAAATAAGATTGGTGCAGATATCATCATGTCCTTTGATGAATGCATTCCTTACCCTGCCTCTCGTGAATACGTAGAAAAAAGTACAGAGCGTACGCTACGTTGGGCCCTACGTGGTAAAAACGCACACAGCCGTCCTGAGGAACAAGCCCTATTTGGAATCGTTCAAGGTGGCGACCATGAAGACTTACGTAAATACTGTGCTGAAAAGCTAATCGAGATGGATTTTCCAGGATACGCAATTGGCGGTACATCTGTAGGTGAGGATAAAGAGACAATGTATCGCATGGTAAAATGGGCATCTAGTGCTCTACCATTTGATAAGCCAAGATACCTGATGGGTGTTGGTGCTGTCAATGACTTGCTTGAGGCAGTTAGCCTAAATGTTGATATGTGCGATTGCGTACTACCAACAAGAATTGCCCGCCATGGCACACTGATGACAAGCCAAGGAAGAATCTCCATCCGCAAGGCAATCTATAAAGATGACTTTACACCACTTGATCCAGAGTGTGATTGTTATACATGTAGAAACTACACAAAGGCATACCTGAATCACCTACAACGCACAAACGAAGGATTCGGTACACGTTTGATGTCAATCCACAATCTACGCTACTTAGTAAAGCTGATGGAAGATGCACGTCAAGCCATCAAAGAAGATCGATTCAACGACTTCAAAGAAGAAACACTCGCAAAGATGAAATTTGATCACAGAGGATTTTAATATGAATTGGAAAACAAGCGATTTTGATTATGAATTACCAGAGGAACTGATTGCACAAACACCATTACTCGATCGTACCTCATCTCGTATGCTGGTAATTCATAATACAGAAAAAACATACGAAGACAAACACTTCTACGACATTGTAGACTACCTGCATGCAGGTGATATCCTAGTTCGCAATAACACACGTGTTATCCCAGCTAGACTCTTTGGCACAAAAGAAGAAACAGGTGCCCATGTAGAAGTACTACTGTTAAGACAATTGCCAGATGATATTTGGGAATGCCTAATCGGTAATGCAAAGGTTGTAAAACTGGGTACTGTTGTGTCCTTCCATGATGGACGTTTACGCGCAGAATGCGTAGAGATTGGTGATAAAGGACTCCGTAAGATGCGTATGATTTACAATGGCATCTTCAACGAAATCCTAGATGAATTAGGAAATGTCCCACTACCACCATATATCAAAGAAAAACTCAATGATCCAGAACGTTATCAGACAGTCTACGCAAAAGTACGTGGTTCCGCTGCAGCACCAACTGCAGGACTTCACTTCACGGATGAAATCTTCACCAAGCTAAAAGAAAAAGGTGTAACTGTTGTAGATGTTACACTCCATGTAGGACTAGGTACATTTAGACCAATGGATACAGAAAACGTCGAAGACCATGATATGCATAGTGAAATCTACTTCATGTCAAAAGAAGCTGCAGATACACTCAACGCTGCCAAAGCCAATGGCCAGCGCATCTTTGCGATTGGTACAACATCCGTACGTACACTAGAATCCGTATGGAATCGCTTTGGCAAGTTCTCAGAATGCTCAGGCGAAACAAAACTATTCATCTATCCAGGTTACCAATGGCATACAATTGATGGAATGTTAACAAACTTCCATTTACCAAAATCAACTCTGATAATGATGATTGCTTCCTTTGCAGGATATGAATTCACACTGGAAGCCTATCGCCACGCAGTACAGGAAAAATACCGTTTCTTCTCCTTTGGCGACTGCATGTTAATTACCAATGAATGAAAAAGAAAAACAAAGCTACATTGAATATCTAAAGAATCGTAAATCTTCAAACAAAACAAACTACTACATCGCATCCTTAAAAGAGATGGACCAAATCAAAAAAAGCACACAAGAGAAGCCTAAACTACTCTTGCATGCATGTTGTATTGTATGTGCTTGTTGGCCACTAGAATTCCTGCACGAAGTATTCGACGTGACCATCATGTATAACAACTCCAACATATGGCCAGCCTCCGAATATGATATGCGACTTGCGGATATGAAACGGTACCTACAAGAAAGATGGCACGGCGAAATCAAACTCGTTATAGAACCATATGATTACGATGCTTACGATAAGAAACTATTAGCCCAAAGAAAAGACGATCCTGAAGGTTGGCTACGTTGTTTCTCATGTTACACAGAAAGAATGAACGAAGCCTTCCGCTATGCGGATGAAAATGGCTATGACTACTTTACAACCGTCATGACATTCTCACGCCAAAAGGACTCCCAGAAGCTCAATGAAATCGGTAGATCTTTACAACAAAAATACAAACATACAAAGTATTTCTACTCCGATTTCAAAAAAGGCAATGGACAACAACACTCCACAGAAATCTCAGATGCGTATTGTCTGTATCGACAAGATTACTGTGGATGTAAATATTCATTTGATTCAAAGAATCAACATAAATAAGGGAACAAATCGGGTCTCCAAACACTTTGGGGGACTAACCTAGAATTGATGAGAACGTTAGACATTAAAACTAACGTTCTTTTTTAGATTTCTTCATATACTGTCCTCGTGTTTTTCCGTCAGACAGAATAATACGCTGTCATTTTTGTCAAAATATTCAGGAGATCCGCTGATGATCATTACCTTGGAATCTTTTTTCCAAACACCCTTAATACACTTTAATAATCCGTTGGTTTCCGGCAGCTTAGCCGGAAGCCTCTTACCATCTATTTTTACTTGCCCACCGAGTGAACTTGTCAAAATTGCCTTCATTGTTACCATCTACCCATATTCTTTTTATACTTTTCCAAATATGACTGCTTCAATTCTTCTGCCGAAATACCATAGCAAAGCATCACATCATTGTAATACATGAGAACATCTGCCATTTCTTCAACTAAGTTGTTTCTGAGTTTCGCATCAGAG
>JALENJ010000052.1 GCA_022767445.1 Erysipelotrichaceae bacterium
GCCAAAGGGTAGTAAGTGTGTATTTATGACTTGCTCTAGCACTGGATCAATGGAAGCGACTGTCATGAATTGTTTTGATGAAAATGACAAGGTGCTTGTAATTGTAGGTGGAACATTTGGTGATCGTTTTGCAAAGATTTGTGAGATTCATCGTATTCCTTATACTGCACTAACTTTAAGACATGGACAGAAGTTAACAGTAGACATGTTAGAACAATATGATTCCTGTGGATATACAGGTTTGTTAGTGAATATTGATGAGACATCCACAGGTGTTTTATATGATGCTGAAATGCTAGGTAACTTCTGTAAGAAGAATCATATGTTCTATGTTTGTGATTGTGTTTCCGCATTCTTAGCAGATGAATTTGATATGCAAAGATGTGGGGCGGATATTATGATCACAGGATCACAGAAGGCACTAGCTTGTCCTCCAGGTATCTCTATTATCCTGATGTCTTCAAAGGCAATTGAAAGAGTGGAAAATAGTAAGGTTCGTACAATGTATTTTAATTTGGTGGATGCTTTGAAGAATGCGGAAAGAGGGCAAACACCATTTACACCTGCAGTAGGAATTCTCCTACAGATTAATACTCGTTTACATCAAATTAAAGATGCAGGTGGAGTAGATAGTGAAGTTGAGCGTGTTAAGAAACTTGCAAGTTACTTTAGAGATCACATCAAGGATTTAACACTAGAGATTGTATCTGAGTCTTTGCCGAATGGTGTTACACCACTGCATCCACTCAAGAATAATGCAAAAGAAATCTTCCAAATTTTAAAAGATGAATATCATATTTGGGTCTGTCCAAATGGTGGTGAAATGGCAAATAGCGTATTCCGTGTAGGACACTTAGGAAATCTAACGACTGCAGATTATGATCAATTGATTTCAGCTTTCCATCAACTACAACAAAAGGGAATCTTATAACTTTGAAAGGGAAACACATGATAAAAGTAATTACATATGGAACGTATGACTGTTTGCATCATGGACATATACGTTTATTACAACGAGCAAAAGAACTTGGTGATTATCTGATTGTTGGTGTAACGGGTGATGACTTTGATATGGCACGTGGTAAAATCAATGTCCAACAATCATTGATTGAGCGTGTAGAAGCAGTAAAGGCATTAAATATTGCGGATGAAATTATCATCGAAGAGTACGAAGGACAGAAAATTGATGATATACGTCGTTATGGGGTGGATATATTCACAGTTGGTTCGGATTGGCATGGTAAATTTGACTATTTAAATGAGTACTGCAAGGTTGTATATCTAGAACGTACACAGGGAATCTCTAGTACAGATATTCGAACTGGTGATAGAAAAATCAGATTGGGATTTGTTGGTGGAAATTCAACTGTACTAACAAAGTATTTCAATGAAAGTAAACTTGTGAACGGAATTGAAGTATCCGGCGTTTATGGACAGAATACTAGTACGAATCATGTTCTTGAATATGTAGGTAGTTACGAAGAGTTATTGGATCGAAGCGATGCGATTTACATCGTATCAAAGCCTGATGATCATTATGAACAAATTCATACTGCACTCATGCATGGTAAGCATGTCTTGTGCGAATCTCCAATCACATTAAAGAAGGATGAGTATGCACAATTATCACAGATAGCGAAAGAAAAGAATCTGATCTTGATGGATGCGATAAAAACAGCATACGCACCTGCATATAATCGATTACTACTGCTAGTGAAAAGTGGAAAGATTGGTGATGTCGTATCTGTAGATGCGACATGTACCAGCTTAAAGAATATTAATGATCCACAATATCTTGAAGCTGGTTGGAGTAACTTCAATATGTGGTCTCCTACAGCTTTACTTCCTATTTTTCAAATTCTAGGCACTGAATATAACGATTGCCAAATTTATTCTTGGTTTCCACAAGAGAATCAATTTGATGCATTCACGAAAATTAACCTTCAATATAGTAATGCGGTCGCATCTGTAAAGGTTGGTGCGAGCGTGAAATCTGAGGGTGAATTAGTGATTTCTGGTACAAAGGGATATGTATATGTACCAGCACCTTGGTGGAAGACAGATTATTTTGAAATTCGCTATGAGAATGCTGAAAATAATAAGAGATACTTCTATCAATTAGATGGTGAAGGCATTCGATATGAGCTTGTTTCATTTGTACGATCTATCGTTAAACAAAGGAACGGATCATACATCGAAAATCACGTATCGGAAGCGATAACCGACATTACTGAGAAGTTCTATGATAATAAACAAACAATTCTCTTAAAAGAAACAAATAAATAAGCAACATGCATGCAAGCCTTTCATACGATGTTGAAACATCATGTGAAAGGCTTTTTGTTTCTATAGAAAAATAGGCAAATCTAAGTCTGCCTATTCGTTTGGATTATTCATATGAGCGATTTCTTCAACACGCTCTTGTGTAAATCCTTCGGTACTATCTTTTCTTACTAATATCTTGATAGTTTCAAAGATAATTTGAAGGTCTAG
>JALENJ010000065.1 GCA_022767445.1 Erysipelotrichaceae bacterium
TTTCCATGCGATGATTGAAGCTGGAGCAGAAAGAATTGGTGCTTCTGCTGGCATGGATTTAATCAAAGAGTAGAATATGTAGAGAATAAGCGCTATTGTCGGATAAATATCTTGCAATGGGTGAGTGAATTTGTTATGATACTAGTGCTTTATGAAAGAGAAAGGGGGGTTAGGAATGTCTAGAGTCGTCCTCAAAGAAAATGAGAATTTGGATGATGCGCTACGCCGTTTTAAGCGTCAGGTATCCCGCAATGGAACCCTCGCTGAAGCTCGTAAGAGAGAGTACTACGTTAAGCCAGGTGTTAAAAGAAAGCTTAAGATCGAAGCTGCTCGCAAAGCGAGAAGAAGAGGAAAATAAGAAATGCGTAAGCGTTTCTTTTTTTATCCTCAAAATAAAAAACCTGCATTTGCAGGTCTTAGAGAATACTACTTGCTGAAGAGTTCGTTTAGTTTTGTTCGATATTCTTCGATCTCTTCTGATGTGATTTGTCTACTTTCAGCATCATAGCCAAGATCTAACATGTAATCCACAACTTGACCATCACGAATCACAGCGACATATGGAACATAGATCTTATTGGAGCCATCATTAGATACATCACCAAGAATCTCTTGTAATCTTACATAAGTAGGATTATCTTCATTTCTAAGATCACTTTCTCTTGTGTTTTCTGGACGTACATTGACATATTCGATCTTCACGTTCTTTTCGATTGCGACATCATTTAACACTGGCATTAAGTCTTGGCACCATGGGCAATCGCGGAAACCCATGAATACAATATGAGATTCCTTGTTGTCAAAATAGGATACTAAGTCTTCCATTATTATCTTCTCAAATGGAGAGTTTTCAGCATCTAATAATGATTCATATAAAGCTGCTTCATCTTCATTTGTTTCACATTCTTCAAACGCAGCACAACCTGTTTGATTGCTTTTTTCACTGGCTGTTTCTTGGCTGGATGCTGTACTAGTAGTAGAAACTGGTTTTGTACATCCAGCCAATAACAATACTGCTAAAAGGATTGAGAGTTTTTTCATTTTTGGTCCTCCTGTTTTTGTTTTTTATTGTACAATACATTAATCTTTTGTCAAAACATTTTCAAACTGTTAAAATGTTGTTACTAAGACAGGAGATGTACGCATTGGAGAATACAAAATCAATCTATATTGAAGGCATGAAAGAGCAGTATGCGATGAATATCATCGGTAGTCATGATAAAAATCTCATCACACTCAGCAAGCAATTCCAAAAAGATATTTCATATCGGGATAATACATTCTACGTGAAAGATTGTGATAATGAACAATTGGATATTATAAAAAAAGTTCTACTCAGCTTATTAGTACTTGCCCAACATGATAAGACAATCAATGAACAAGATGTCATCTATATCAGCCGTCTATTACATAAAGACAAGACGATTGATATTGAACAGATAAATTCAGAAGTTGTCGGTAGAACTTTAACAGGTAAGGCAATTGTACCAAAAACACTTGGACAATATGCCTTTGTAAAGGAAATGGATAACGCATCCATTGTCTTTGCAATCGGCCCAGCCGGTACTGGTAAAACATTCTTAGCAGTCAGTAAAGCAGTCAGTGCTCTAAAGAAGGGCGATGTAAAGCGTATCGTACTTACACGTCCTGCGGTAGAGGCTGGTGAAAGCTTAGGATTTCTGCCAGGTGATTTAAAAGAAAAGGTTGATCCATATCTAACACCTCTTTATGATGCATTACATAATATGCTTGGTAATGAACAAACAGATAAGTTGATTGAGAAGGGAACAATCGAGATTGCCCCACTTGCATACATGCGGGGAAGAACACTCAATGATGCATATGTAATCTTAGATGAAGCACAGAATACCACTGCATCACAGATGAAGATGTTTTTAACAAGACTTGGGTTTGGTTCTCATATGGTGATTACAGGTGATATCACACAGATCGACTTGCGACAAAACCAAACGAGCGGTCTTGTGGAAGCAACCAAGATACTACAAGGGGTGGATGAAATCAAAGTGATCGAGTTAGATGCTGAAGATGTAGTCAGAAATCCAATTGTACAGAAGATTATAGAGCGCTATAGTCAATATGAGACAAAGAAGTAAAGATGAGGGATTAGTATGGAAATAACTTTTATAAACAAGACAAACCAAGATATGCATGCATATGAGTCCTTTTATCATTCAATTGCTAAGAATGCAGAGAAGGTCTTAAAGCTTGAGAAGGACCTAGAGATTAGTGTGACGTTTGTTCGCTCACGTACGATACATCGTATCAATCAAGAATATCGTAATATCGATCGACCGACGGATGTCATCAGTTTTGCGATACGAGATAATCTAGAGGATTTTATCCCTGATGAAAACAAGGATTTAGGGGATATCTTCATCAACATCAATTACGCAAAGAAACAGGCAAAAGAGTATCAACATTCAGAAAGAAGAGAGTTGGGTTTCTTATTCACACATGGATTACTTCACTGCCTAGGCTATGACCATATGAATCCGAAGGATGAAAAAGTGATGTTTGCCTTACAGGATCAGATACTAGACCCAATTATTTCACGCAATGATTAACAAGTTTAGGGTTGCCTTTGTGGGGTTGTTATCCTCACTCAAAGATAAGAGTATCTTAACGCAATATGCATTTGCATGTATCGCATGTATCGTTGGTTGGATATTGAAGTTTGAGTATCTAGAGTGGTTAGCAATCATCTTGTGTATCGGACTTGTGATTACAACAGAGATGGTGAATACATGTATTGAAAAGCTATGTGATTTATACTCGATAAAATTAGATGATAGAATCAAATACATCAAGGATTTGGGTGCAGGTGCTGTATTATTTTCGGCTCTGATCTCACTTGTTGTAGGTATCATCATCGTTTTGCATCATATGTAATGAAAGGAGTTTTTATGACACGTGAAGAACTAATTGAAGAAGCTTTTAAAGCAATGGAAAACAGTTATGCGCCTTATTCCAACTATCATGTTGGGTCTGCTTTGTTAACAAAGGATCAGCAGATATTCTGGGGTGTCAATATAGAGAACGCTTCCTTTGGGGCAACCAATTGTGCAGAGCGTTCCGCAATTTTTGCGGCATATTCCAAGGGTTACCACAAAGAGGATATCGAAGCGATTGCGATCGTCAGTGATGGAGATCGAATAGCAGCTCCATGTGGAATCTGCCGTCAGGTATTATCAGAACTATTAGAAAGAGATACACCAATCTATCTTTCCAATCGTAAAGAAGAGTTAGATATTACGATTGCTAAGCTATTGCCATACCACTTTAGTAAAGAGGATGTTCTTCGATGAGGAGCGGATTTGTAGCATTAGCAGGTAGACCGAATGCTGGTAAAAGTACACTGATTAACTCATTAATCAAAGAAAAGGTTGCGATTGTTTCCGCAAAACCGCAGACAACACGCTCTGAGATTCGTGGTATCTATACAAATGAGGAATGTCAGATTATCTTTACTGATACACCAGGTATCCATAAACCAAAGTTTCGTCTAGAATCTAGAATGAATAAAGAAGCAGCGGATGTCATACAGGGTGTAGACTTAATTTATTTGGTTGTGGATGCCAGTGTTCCATACGCCAAGGGCGATGAGTTTGTTTTAAATATGGTAAGAAATACAGGCTTACCAGTTTTTCTGATTCTCAATAAAGTCGATAAATTATCACGTGAGAAGATTATTAAAATTATTCAACAGTGGCAAGCTCGCTTTGACTTTGCGGAATACTTCCCACTTTCAGCGAAGTTTGGTCGCTCTTTTGAGGATTTGGTCACAACAACAAGTAAATATCTACCAGAGGGTGGCTTGTTGTATCCAAGTGAAATGACAAGCGATGGTGCAGAGAACTTCCGCATCGCTGAGTTAATTCGTGAAAAGATATTATTACAAACAGAAGATGAAGTACCTCATGCTTCTGCTGTACTCATCGAAAATAAAGAATTTAAAAAGGGAGCTGTGTATATCCAAGCTTTGATTCTTGTTGAAAGAGATAGCCAAAAGGGAATCATGATTGGCAAACAAGGGTCCATGTTAAAGAAGATAGGTACCCTTGCAAGAGCAGATATTGAAAAGCTATTGGGTAAGAAGGTATTCCTTGAGTTATTTGTTCGTGTTGAAAGCGAATGGCGTTCAAAAGATGCACGTATCACAGCGTTTGGATATGGCGGTGCCTCCAGAGATGAATGATACCGTACTGGCTTATGTATTAAAGCAGATGGATTATCGTGAACACGATGCAATCATCACAGTATTTACCAAGGAGTATGGTAAGTTATCCTTTGTCTCAAGAGGTGTACGCAAGATGACCAGCAAGAATGCTAGTGCAGTGATGCCATATACACAAAGTGAAATCTTGTTTGACTATAAGGAACATGCGACCATGTTTCAACTTAAGAGTGCAAGATGTAAAGAGTACTATCGTTATATGCATGAAGATATGATGGCATCCAGTGCTGCCAGTGTGATAGCGGAGATTGTTGATGTTTTTTCACTATCAGAAGATAGTGATCAAATATACAACATGGTTGGTATCGCTTTTGATAAGCTAAACAATGGGTATTCTTCGACTTTGGTAGTGTCACTATTTTTAGTCGACATACTTCGTATGGCTGGTTTATTACCTGATGTGGATGCGTGTGTTGTTTGTGGCAAGCAACATGTCGTTACTATGAGTCCTAAAGAGGGTGGATTTTTATGTGAGGATCATGCCACAAATATACCTTACATGAAAGCAGAAGATTTACGTCGATTCCGTATTTTATGTAAAGCAGGAATCGATAAAATCGATGTTGTCACAAAGTACATTGAAGAAAATATCAATGATTTACAATATTTACTTGATATCCTATATCTACATGCGGATATCAAGTTAAAAACAATGAAGTTTTACATGCATTTAAATGCATTATAGGCTATGCCAGTTCATTGTAAATATGAGGGCATAATGCTATAATCTACAGGATATAATGGGTTATTAGGGAGGTTGGTATCAATGGATAGAGAAAAGACTTTTGACTTAATCGTATCACACGCAAAGAATACTGGATTTGTATTCCAGGGTTCTGAAATCTACGGTGGTTTAAGCAATACATGGGACTTTGGTCCTTTAGGTGTCATGCTGAAGGATAATATCAAGCGTGCATGGCAAAAGAAATTTATACAGGAAGATCCAAACAACGAAGAGATTCAAGCAGCGATCTTGATGAATCCTAAAGTTTGGGAGGCTTCTGGTCACTTGAAGGGTTTCTCTGATCCTTTGATGGATTGTAAACAATGTCATACAAGACATCGTGCCGATCAGTTAATCGAAACTTTCTCCAATGGAACAGTTAACCCAGAGGGTTGGTCCAATGAACAGATGGAAGAATACATCCAAGAGAATCACGTTGCTTGTCCTGATTGTGGTGGACATAACTTTACAAAGATTCGTCAATTTAATTTGATGTTTAAGACATTTCAAGGCACATTGGAAGATTCTAAGAATACAATCTACTTACGTCCTGAAACAGCACAGGGTATGTTTGTTGATTTCAAGAACGTAGCACGTGCTTACCGTAAGAAGTTACCATTTGGTATCGGTCAGATTGGTAAGTCATTCCGTAATGAGATTACACCAGGTAACTTTATCTTTAGAACACGTGAGTTTGAACAGATGGAGATGGAATTCTTCTGCAAGCCTGGTACAGATGATGAGTGGTTCCCATACTGGCGTAAGTTCTGTATGGATTGGATTATCTCTTTAGGTGGTAATCCTGAAAACCTAAGATTCAGAGATCATGAGAAGGAAGAGTTATCTTTCTATTCCAAGGGTACAACGGATATTGAATATAAGTTCCCTTGGGGTTGGGGTGAACTTTGGGGTATCGCTGATAGAACTGACTACGACTTAACCCAACACCAAAATACATCTGGTAAAGACTTAACATACCTAGATCCAATCACAAATGAGAAGTATCTACCATATGTTGTAGAACCGGCTGTCGGTGTTGAACGTCTATTCTTTATGTTCTTTACAGATGCATATGATGAAGAAGTTCTTGAAAGTGGTGATACACGTGTTGTCATGCACTTTAGCCCAGTACTAGCTCCAGTTAAGGCCGCAATCTTACCATTACGTAAGAAATATGGTGAAAAAGCTGAAGAGATTCGTCATTCATTATCCTATGACTTTACAGTCACCTACGATGAAGCAGGATCCATTGGTAAACGTTATCGCAGACAAGATGAGGTAGGTACACCTTACTGCATCACCATCGATGAGCAGACAATGGAAGATGGAACAGTCACAATCCGTTACCGTGATTCTATGCAACAAGAACGTATGACGGTTGAAGAAGTTCGCAACAAGATTAATCAAGAAATTCGTTTCTAATCTAGAAGGGAGAGAATATGGCAAAGATAAGTGATCGTGATATAGACGCTATCCGAGAAAAAGCAGATATTGTAGATGTCATCGGTCACTATATTCAGGTTCAAAGAAAAGGGAATTCGTATGTATCGATATGCCCCTTTCATGATGACCATGATCCATCAATGTCTATCTCTCCTGAAAAGAAAATATATAAATGCTTTGTTTGTGGAAATGGTGGTAATGTTTATACGTTTGTTCAAAACTATGAAAACATATCATTTCCAGAAGCAGTAAGCCGTGTCGCTTCATTAATTAACTATCCTTTACAGGTCGAGTTAGGACAACAATCACATACGGTGGTTGATCCTCATAAAGAGGCTTTATATAAAGTGATGGATGAAGCGATACAGTTTACGATGTATCAACTCGATACACCAGATGCTAGTACAGAGCGTAAGTACTTACAGGATCGTGGCTTAGATGATGCTTTAATACAAACTTTCCAGATTGGATATAATCCAACAGGAAGTGCGTTATATCACTTCCTGCATGCCAAAGGATATAAAGATTCAGATATGAATCAAGCAAACCTGATACGTATCAATGAAAGTGGCACATTTGATACGTTCGCATCTAGAATTACGTTCCCAATTCATGATGAAAAAGGTCATCCAATTGGCTTTAGTGCACGTATTCTAGATCCGAATAACCCATCTAAGTACATCAATACCAATGAAACAGAAATCTTTACCAAGGGTGATATTGTATACAACTATCATCGTGCAAAGGCAACAGCGCGCAAAGAGGGTAAGATTTATGTATGCGAGGGGGTAACGGATGTTATCGCATTTGCTAAAGCTGGTATCCAAAATGCAGTATGTACATTAGGTACATCCTGTACTGAGCATCAGATTAATTTATTAAAAAACATAGCAGCGAAAGTGGTTTTCTGCTATGATGGTGACCACGCAGGTCAAGCAGCGACTCTGCGTGCTGTACATATGGCAAGAAAAGCAGGTTGTGATGTATTAGTGATACGCAACCTAACAGGGAAAGATCCTGACGACCTTGTTCGCCAACAAGGCAAACAAGGTCTAGAAGACTTATTGAAAGATGAGATTACTTGGATTGAGTTTGTGATACAATATCAAATCTCGCAGACAAACATGAATAACTACTCTGATAAAAAAGAGTTGATTCAAAAAGTCCAGGCTGATATTTCAACCTTAAGTGATGAAGTCGATCGTCGCTATTTTACCCAAATGCTTGCTGAATTAACACATATGCCAATTGACTATGTGCCTACACAAAAAAGACCAGTTCCTATCGATACTTATTCTAGGGGAAGATTGGTTGTTCCGGATGGTTCACTGGATGCAGAGGACTTAATCCTGATTATGATGTTGAAGTCATCTGGTTTCGCGCATACCTTTGAGGTAGAACTAGGGTACTTGAATGATAAGGTACACAAGCTATTAGCAATGTTAATTATAGACAGTCTACATACATTACATGATGTTGACCCAAGCCATTTGATTGATCGTACAGATAAACAAGATGTAAAAGATCTGTTAACAAGACTGGTATCCTTACCTGCATATGATGTGGAATATGATGAGGCGGTATTAGCAGGCGCTATCCGCAAGGTAAAAATCACAACATTGCAGAAGGAAAAAGAAGCATATTTTGCGCAACTATCACAGTCTGGTCTAAACGATGCAAGTCAAAATGTCTTGATGGCGAAATATTTGGAATGCATTCAAAAACTACGGAGGTATCTCGATGAAGAAGACAACAACTAAAGTAACGAAGGCATCAAAGAGTGAAAGTGAAGAGGTAGAAACAACAAAAACATCTACCAAAGCTAAAAAAACAAAGAAGAAAGAAAACGATAAAGAAATTGATTCCTATAAACGTTCAGGCAAGGTAAAAGAGTTAAAGAACCTTGATGAATTAAAAGAAGATTATAAGGCAATAGCCAAAGCAAATGGATCCATTGCACAAAAAGATGTCATGGCATCTCTTGAACACTTAGATATGAGTGATGATGATTTAGATGAGCTATGGGATTGGTTTGGTAATGAGAATATTCAAATCGTAGAAGACGACGATATCGAAGAGATGACATCAACAGATGATGATGTCATGGATTTAATTGATGATGACGTTGAAGATGACGAAGAAGATAGCGATAACGAACGAGATGATGAGGATGACATTGAAAAACCAACATCTAAATTAATCGATTTAGCTTCATTCTCATCCGGTGGAAACGTACAACTCAACGACCCTGTCAAGATGTACCTCAAGGAAATTGGTCGTGTACCTCTTTTAAAACCAGAAGATGAACCAGAAATTGCTAAACGTATCGAAGAAGGCGACGAAGAAGCTAGAAATATCCTGATCTCTAGTAACTTACGTCTAGTCGTATCTATTGCAAAGAAATATGTTGGTAGAGGTATGTTATTCTTGGATTTGATCCAAGAAGGAAACATGGGTCTTGTTAAGGCTGTTGAAAAGTTCGACTATACAAAGGGATTCAAGTTCTCTACATACGCAACATGGTGGATTCGTCAGGCAATCACAAGAGCAATTGCTGACCAGGCAAGAACAATTCGTATTCCTGTACATATGGTCGAAACGATCAACAAGTTAACACGTGTACAACGTCAATTGGTTCAGGAATTAGGTCGTGATCCATCTGCTGAAGAAATCAGTGCACGCATGGAAGGTATCTCTCCAGAAAAAGTAAGAGAGATTCAAAAGATTGCCCTAGAGCCTGTATCTCTTGAGACTCCAATTGGTGAAGAGGATGACTCTCATTTAGGAGACTTTATCGAGGATAAAGATGCACTTAGCCCTGATCAATATGCAAGCAACCAGCTATTGAAAGATGAAATTAACAACGTGCTAAGCGGTCTTACAGACCGTGAAGAAAAGGTTCTTCGTCTGCGCTTTGGATTATATGATGGACGTACACGCACTTTGGAAGAAGTAGGTCGTGAATTTAATGTAACTCGTGAACGTATTCGTCAGATCGAAGCCAAGGCACTACGCAAACTTAAACATCCATCTCGCTCTAAGCGATTAAAGGATTTCTTTGATAAGTAAGATGTATAGCTTACGCATACAAAGAATTGCAAATATGATTCATGCAGGCATGGTCTTAGCTGATATAGGCACTGATCATGCCTTTCTTCCGATACTTGCAATCAAAGAAAAGAAAGTACAAAAAGCATATGCTTGTGATATCGCAAAAGGACCACTAGAAGTAGCGAAAAAGAATATCCAAGCTGAAGGCTTGGACAATAACATTACTACAATCTTATCCAATGGTTTGGATGCTGTACCGATGGATACAGATGTTGTAGTCATTGCTGGAATGGGCTTTTTTACAGCGAGAGATATACTCGAAAAAGCAGGGCAACAAAGACTACAACATCTGAAACAAATCATTGTTGAAGTAAATCGTAAACCACAATTATTACGTGCATGGATATCAATGAATCACTATACAATCATAGATGAACAGATTATCCATGATCGAGATTTCTACTATGTAGCGATTAGCTTTACAACAGAATATCATCAAGACTACAGTGACCAACAACTCTTGTGTGGTCCAATCTTGATGCATACACAAACACAAGAGTATCAAGACTATTGTGATCATGAAATCAGTTTTATCGATGCAATCCTATCGAAGTATCCACGAGATGATATGCATCGACAAACATTACTAGTACAAAAAGAATATTGGCAACAGGCAAAAACTGTTGACAGCGCTTTCAATTAATGTTTAAATTTTAATTGTTAGTTGGGATTGTTACTCTCTATTGAGGCTTGACCTAAAACGTGCTTTTTGTTTTGGGAGCTGAGATTGAGAGTTTTTTTTGTGGAGATATAACATATGAAAGTAATCAAAAATATCAATAACAATGTCTCTCTTTGCATAGACTCAAAGGGAAGAGAACTAATTGCCTTTGGCAAAGGTATAGGCTTTCAAAAGCCACCGTATGAACTTCCTTTAAGCAAGATAGAACGTACGTTTTACAATGTATTACCTGACCAACTGGCACTGTTCGAGCAGATACCAGAAGAGATATTTGATGTAACAATGTTCATTGTGGATATGGCAACAGAGAAGCTCAAAGCACAACTAAATCCCAATATTACCTTTGTATTAGCAGATCATATCAACTTTGCGATTCAAAGACATAAACAAGGATTAAAAGTAAGAATGCCAAACGCTACGATGTTAGAAGCGGATTATCCAATTGAATTTGAGATTGGCAAACAAGGTGTAGCTCTTATCCGTAAGAAATTGAAAATTGGCCTAAGTGCAGATGAGCAGATATCCATTGCATTACACTTGATCAATGCTGAGTCCATACCTGCAGAATTAAATCAAACAACATTGAATCGTGAGAAGATTACAGAGGATATCCTAATGATTATCGAGGAACAATTTCAATTGAGCATTCCTCGCTCATCATTTAACACCCAAAGATTTGTTACACACTTGAATTATCTACTGGGCAGAATTGAAAGTAATCAAAAAGTGGAATCTTCCAATGAGAAACTATTTGTTAGTGTCAAACAGGAATATCCACAAAGTTATCAATGTGCGATGAAAATCGAAGAGTATCTAAAGAAGAACATGGGTTATCCTGCGAGTAATGAAGAGATCCTCTACTTGATGTTGCATATCAACCGACTTACTGCTCGTGAACAAATTTAACTTGGCATATACATATAACAAAGCGCGCTGTTGTATGTTTGCATATGAATAAGGAGATATGAATATGGCAATCAATAACACACAAATTGCTAAAGATGTACTAGCCGCCATCGGCGGAAAAGAAAACATTGTATTCGCAACACACTGCATTACAAGATTACGTTTTACATTGAAAGATAAATCAATACCTAACGGTGATGAAATCAAGAAAATACCAGGTGTTTTAGGTGTCAATATCGCTGGTGATCAATACCAAATTATCATCGGACAAAATGTACCTAAAGTGTATTCCGCATTGTGTAAGGAAGCAGGTATCGCTGAGGAAGCTGCGATTGATGAAAATCTTGATCAACCAAAAGAGAACTTAACACTCAAATCAATCGGCAGTAAGATTCTAGATTACCTATCTGGCTCAATGACACCAATTATTCCAGCTATGCTTGGAGCTGCGATGTTCAAGACTATCCAAGTATTGTTTGGTCCAGATATGTTAAAACTATTTAGTGAAACATCTGACTTCTACTTACTTACAAATTTTGTCTATAACGCATTCTTCTATTTCTTACCAATTTACTTAGGCTTTACAGCAGCTAAGAAAGTTGGATTGAATCAACTTGTAGGTGCCTTCCTTGGAGGTTGCTTACTGGTTCCAGGTTTTGTAACACTAGCAAGTACAGAGGGTGCAAGCTTTGCTGTATATGGAATTCCAGCAAGAATGATGACATATGGACAAACTGTTCTTCCTATCATCTTGATTATCCCAGTAGCGAAGGTTGTTTGGGATTTCTTTGCGAAGTATATTCCAGATATGTTATCTACTGTATTTACACCATTTTTAACAATGGTAGTGATGGTTCCTTTGGTTTACTCTGTTTTAGGTCCACTCGGTGGATATGCTGGTGATCTCATTGGTAATGGCTTATTATCATTTGGCAATATTGGTGGCTTCTTAGCAGTTGCGGTTGTGGCTGGCTTATGGGAGTTCCTTGTAATGACAGGTATGCACCAAGTATTAATCGTGTTTGGTATTACTTCTATGGTGCAAACAGGTGCTGATAAGTTTGTCTTAACAGCAGGAGGTCTAGCGACTTGGGCTGCCTTTGGTATGGCATTGGGTGCTTTCTTACGTCTACGTGATAAAGATGAAAAGGCTCTTGCATTAGGTTACTTTGTTTCTGGTATTCTCGGTGGTGTAACTGAACCTGTATTATACGGTATTGGCTTTAAGTATAAGAAACCATTTATTGCCTTAATCATCGGTGGCTTTATCGGTGGTATCTATGCAGGTATTACAGGTGTTGGTACATATGTCATGGGTGCTACAAACTTCTTAGCAATTCTTGGCTTTGTTGGTGGAGGCACAGCGAACTTGATCAACGGAGTGATTGCAGTGTTGCTATCATTTACGATCAGTGCTATCGTTACATTTGTAATTGGATTTCCAAAAGAAAACAAACAATAAGGAGTGTGTTTTATGAGACAGTTAATCATCAGAGCAGATGATATTGGCTATAGTGAAGCAGTCAATTATGGGATCACAAAATCTGTAAAAGAGGGTTTGATTCGCAGTGCTGGTTTAATGCCAAATATGCCTGCGGCCAAACATGGTTTGGATTTACTTGTGGGATGTGATGTTGTCATAGGACAACATACGAATGTATGTATTGGTAAGCCATGTGCTGATCCTAGCTTGATTCCTTCTATGCTGGATGAGAATGGTGAATTCTTATCATCCAGAAAGCATCGTGAAGCTTTTAAGCAGGGGAAAGATTTAATCAAACTTGATGAGGCTGTCATTGAAGTAGAAGCACAGTATATTCGCTTCAAAGAACTAACAGGCAAAGAACCTGCATACTTTGAGGCGCATGCTATTGCCAGTGCAAATCTGATGAAGGCATTAGCGATTGTAGCTGATAAGTATCACTTAGCATTTAATGATATGAATCCTATGGTAGACAGTGGTCTATTTAGGGGAAAGCCTATCCATTCACTACCAATGGATTCTATGAATCTAGAATACGATCCATTTGAATCACTAAAAGATGCTGTATTACATCACTTTAGTGAAGAGATGCCAAATGTATTTGTATGTCATCCAGGATACTTAGATGACTATATTCTGCATCATTCCAGTTTAACGGTAAATCGTACTAAGGAAGTGGAGATGCTGATCAATCCTGCAGTTAAAGAATGGTTATCACAACAAAAGATTGAACTGGTGAATTATTCGCAAGTCAATTTATAAAATAGGCAAAAATAAAAACGTGAATGATCACGTTTTTTATTTCTGAATGGAGTTAACTGCTTTTGCGAGTCTTGACTTTTGACGGGCAGCGTAGTTGTTATTCTTAATGTGTGAAACAACAGCCTTGTCTAAAGCCTTGTTTGCTGTATTGTAAGCAGCAGTAGCAGCTTCAACATCCTTAGCCTCTACAGCTAAGAGAACTTTCTTGATTGCTGTTTTTAACTCGCTCTTTTGTCCAGCTTTCGCATTCTGTCTCTTCAGATTTGTGAGTGCGCGCTTCTTTTGTGACTTGATATTTGCCATGAGTACACCTCCTGTCCATCTATTAGCATTAGGATTATATCAAAGTGGACTATAAATTGCAATGAAAACCAAAAAATACGCTATAATATCCCAGTGGAGGTATTGAATATGAAGAATACAAGAATTGTGTTTTTTGGTACGACAACATTTGCTTGTGGTATATTACAAACTTTGATTGATGAGAAGTACAACGTTGTTGCGGTTGTTTCACAACCGGATAAGCCTGTTGGTCGTAAACATGTTATTCAACCAACTCCTACACATACTCTGGCAAGTCAATATCAAATCCCTGTTGTTCAACCGGATGTATTAAGAAATCATATTGAGGATGTATTACAGTATGAACCTGAGTTGATATTAACTTGTGCCTATGGGCAATTTGTACCAATGAAGATATTGGAATATCCAGAGTATGGTTGTATGAATGTGCATCCATCACTTTTACCAAAATTCCGTGGTGGTGCGCCAATTCATCATGCGATTATGCATGGAGAAGAGATGACTGGTGTTAGTTTTATTCAGATGACCAAAGCGATGGATGCAGGTGATATCTATGCACAAGTCACAACACCAATTGATAAAGATGAAACCATGGCACAACTATCAGAAAGATTGTTAGTTTTAAGTAAACAGATGATCAAAGATCATTTAGAGGATTATATCCTAGGTAACTTGAAACCAGTTGTACAACAAGAAGATCAAGTAATATTAGGTTTAAATATCACAAAGGAAGAGGAGAAAGTCAGCTTCCAAAGTGAAGAAGTACATGCATTATATAACCACATTCGTGGTTTGATTGATTGGCCTATGCCATATGGTATCGTTGATGGTAAGCGTATGAAATTCACGCATGTAAGAATGCGTGAAGATAACCATCACAAACAAGTAGGTGAAATATTAGGTTTTACAAATCATGCGATGGAGATTGCATGTCAGGGTGGAATTCTGGAAGTCTTTGAATTACAACCTGAAGGAAAGAGTAAGATGAGTGCTGATGCCTATGCCAATGGAGCAGGACGTCAGATGATAGGAAAGGTATTTGAGTAATATATGGATCAAAAACATATACGTAACTTCTGCATTATTGCCCATATTGACCATGGTAAATCTACGCTAGCAGATCGTATCTTAGAGATGACAGATACGGTGAAAGAGCGTGATATGAAAGCACAGATTCTAGATGATATGGATCTGGAAAGAGAACGTGGTATCACGATTAAGCTGAATGCAGTACAACTTAGTTACACAGCTAAGGATGGACAGGTTTACCTGTTTAATTTGATTGATACACCGGGTCATGTCGACTTTGCATATGAAGTATCTCGATCTCTGGCTGCTTGTGAGGGTGCGATTTTAGTGGTTGATTCAACACAGGGTGTACAAGCACAAACGTTAGCGAATACATATCTTGCATTGGATAATGATCTAGAGATTCTTCCAGTTATCAATAAAGTCGATATGATGAATGCACAACCTGATGTCACTAAGAAAGAAATTGAAGATATCATCGGTTTAGACTGCAGCCAAGCACCGTTAATTAGTGCGCGTAGCGGTTTGAATGTGGATGAGGTATTAGAACAGATTGTTTCACAGATACCTGCCCCAAGTGGGGATGAAAACGCTCCTTTACAGGCATTGGTATTTGACTCTTTCTATGATCCATACCGCGGTATTATCGCTTTGATTCGAATACGTCAAGGCAGTCTATCTGTTGGTGATAAGATACGCTTTATGGCAACAGGCGCTGAGTATGAAGTACTAGAAGTGGGTATTCGTAATCCACGTGAAGTAAAGATGAATACATTGATGTGTGGTGATGTAGGATGGTTTGCGGCATCCATTAAATCCATTCATGATGTACGTGTCGGTGATACAGTAACCAAGGTAGAACAACCAGCATCGCAACCATTATCAGGATATCGTAAGTTAAATCCAATGGTATATTGTGGTCTATATCCAACAGATGCAGCTAGGTATACAGACCTACGCGAAGCGCTAGATAAATTACAGCTCAACGATGCCTCTTTACAATTTGAACCAGAGACATCGCAAGCATTAGGCTTTGGATATCGTTGCGGATTCTTGGGACTATTACACATGGACGTTATCCAAGAAAGACTAGAAAGAGAATACAATCTAGACTTGATTGCGACAGCCCCATCCGTTATCTATCACGTTTACTTAAGCGATGGCACAATGATAGAGATTGACAATCCGGCTAAGATGCCAGATCCGGCAAGAATCGAAAGAGTAGAAGAACCATTTGTTAAGGCAAGTATCATGGTTCCAGATACATACATCGGTGCGATTATGGACCTGTGTCAAAATAAACGCGGTATCTATCAGTCAATGGATATCATCGATACCGGAAGAAATATGATTGTCTATGAACTACCGCTATCTGAGATTATCTTTGACTTCTTTGATAAGTTGAAGTCCTGCTCAAAGGGATATGCCTCATTGGATTATGAATTGATTGGTTACCGTGCACAAGATCTTGTACGTATGGATATCTTATTGAACGGCGAAAATGTCGATGCCTTATCCGTGATTATTCACAGATCCGAGGCTTATGCACGTGGTTCAGCTATTACTGTAAAACTCAAAGAGTTGATACCTAAGCAACAATTTGAGATCCCTGTACAGGCCGCTATTGGCGGAAAGATCATCGCAAGAACAAACATCAAGTCATTACGTAAGAATGTATTGGCGAAGTGCTATGGTGGCGATATCTCACGTAAGAAGAAACTCTTAGAGAAACAAAAAGAAGGAAAGAAGAGAATGAAGGCAGTCGGCTCAGTCGAGATCCCACAGGAAGCTTTCATGTCTGTATTATCCATGGATGATGATCGATAAACCTGAATATCTTTACTTGCATGTACCATTCTGTAAGACAATCTGTTCGTATTGTGATTTCTGTCATGTAGGATATCAAGAAAAACTAGCAGAAGCTTGGTTAGATACAATTCAAAAAGATATCCAACAAAGAACTCTCAATACACAACTAAAGACAATTTACATTGGTGGTGGTACACCAACTGCACTCACATCCACACAATTAGATCGATTGTTAACAATGCTGAATCCATATGCAAGCGTGGTACAAGAATATACAATCGAAATTAACCCAGAACAGTTTGATGATAACAAAGCACAAGTGTTAAAGAAACACGGTGTTAACCGTGCAAGCATTGGATTTCAATCATCGAATACATCACTATTAAAGATGATGAATCGACATCATACACTAAATGATGTGCAGATGACGATGGAGCTATTACGTGATGTTGCGATTGACAATATCTCGTTAGATTTGATGTATTCATTACCAAATCAAACGGTGGATATGTTACATGAATCTGTGAGAGACGCTTTGCGTTTAAAACCAACACACTTATCACTGTATTCTTTAACCATTGAGCCAAATACATTATTTGCAAGAAAAGGATATCAACATCTTGATGATGATATGGAAGCAGATATGTATGAGTGGATATGTGATGAGCTTTCAAAGCAGGGCTTTGAACAATATGAAATCAGCAACTTCGCAAAAGATGAAAAGTATTCACTACACAATCAAGCATACTGGAATTATCAGGACTTCTATGGCATTGGATGTGGTGCAAGTGGAAAAGAAAACGGTGAACGTTACGATATACCAAAGGATGTAAAAGCCTATATCCAAGATCCTACAATCAAAGATATTACGACACTGATGAAACAGGATCAGATGTTTGAAGCAGTGATGATGGGCTTACGCCTTAAAAAGGGGATACAGCTTGATGTATTTCAGGCTATGTTTGGTGTATCGCTTGTGGATGTTTATCCAAAGGCGATACATGATTTAATCAAATCACAGGATTTAATTTTGGATGAAGCGTACTTGAAGTGTAGTCCAAAGGGATATGAAATCCTGAATACAATCCTGTTGTCATTTATGGATTAGCGTTTTACTAGCTTGAAATACATGGTTTTGTATGTTAGGATGTAGTAGCTTTCTTGCTGGGAATAACGTATCCTCGAAAGTTATCCTCGGTTTGGAAGATATATTAGAAAGAAAGAGGAAAGTAAAATGTTATCAAAAGAAACAGTAGAATCCATTGCTAAAGAGTATGGTCGTAAGGAAGGCGATACAGGTTCTGTAGAAGTTCAGGTTGCTTTACTTACAGCTCAAATCAACAGCTTAACTGTTCACATGCAGGCAAACAAGAAGGACTATTCTTCTAACCGTGGTCTATTAAAGATGGTAGGTCGTAGAAGAAAGATGCTTGATTACCTAAAGAAGAACGATGTAAATCGTTACCGTGAACTAGTACGTAAGTTAGGACTAAGAAAGTAATCGGATTTAGCAGTCATTTGACTGCTTTTTTTGTGTTTTTCGTGTAAAATATCTCTAAGAAAAGAGAACATAGATGAGCTATATTACATTTCAAGATGTGAAAAAGATATACCATGTTGGTGAAATTGATATACATGCATTGGATGGAGTCAATTTCCAAATTGAGAAGGGACAGGTTGTCATTATTGCCGGTGCCAGTGGTGCTGGTAAAAGTACAATCCTTAATATCTTAGGTGGTATGGATACAGTCAGTAGTGGTTCTGTGATTGTTGATGGCAAACATGTCGATACGATGAGTGAGAAAGAACTGACAGACTATCGTCGTTATGATATCGGCTTTGTTTTTCAGTTCTACAATCTCGTACAAAATCTAACGGCGCTTGAAAATGTAGAATTAGCCTCTGAAATTTGTAAAGATCCTCTTGATCCTATCGATGTTTTAAAACAAGTAGGACTACAAGAGCGTATGCATAATTTTCCTTCGCAACTATCTGGTGGTGAACAACAACGTGTTGCGATTGCCCGTGCGATCGCAAAAAATCCAAAGTTATTACTGTGTGATGAACCAACTGGTGCCTTAGACTACATTACGGGTAAACAGATACTACAGTTATTACAAGATACTGCTCGTAAGCTTTCCATGACAGTTGTGATTATCACGCATAACTTAGCGATTTGTGACATGGGTGATTTGGTATGTCACGTCAAAAACGGTAAAGTCATTTCGATGGAAAGAAATGAACATCCAAAAGATATAGCGGAGATCGAGTGGTGAAAAGAAAGAATGTATTTACTAAAAATATATTTCGCTTAATTAAATCGACGAGAAGTCGATTCTTTTCACTATCTGCGATTGTATCGATTGGTGTTGCGTTTTTCGTAGGTGTTAGTGCAAGTGCTCCAATCATGTCCGCCAGTGTTGATCGATACAATAACACATACAACTTAAAAGACATTACAATCTATGGTAACTATGGTTTTACCGACGAGGATGTACATGCATTACAAGCACTATCATCTGTTGATACCGTTGAAGCTTCCTACTTTGCGGATGTACTTGCTGGAGATGGCGAAGAAGAAAAAGTTGTTCGTGTTCATTCCTATGATGAAAATCAACAGGTGAATCGCTTTGAGCTAGTGAAAGGTCGCATGCCTGAAAATGACAATGAAGTCGTGGCAGAAAAGGGTGGCGACTTAAAGACAGGTTTTGATTTAGGGGATACGGTTGAATTATCACTACCAGATGGATCTCATCCTGATACATTAAAGACACATACTGTTAAGATTGTAGGTTTAATCAATACACCGTTGTATTTAAATATGTCGAAGGAAACAAGCACGCTTAACAATCTAGCAATATCCACATATTTCTACATTCCTTCTAGTGCTTTTTCTTCCAGTTATTATCATGAAATTAACATTTTAGCCAAAGATGCTAAGAAGTATCATTCATTCTCTGATCAATATGAAACTTATATCGAACAAGTCGAGGATGAAATCCAAACACTTGCCCAAACACAGCAGAAAAAAACAGCTCTCAGTATCAAGGAAGAAGCTAGTGCATCCTATCAGGATGGTCTAACAAAATACCAAGATGGTTTAGCAGAATATCAAACATCGCTAGATACTTATAACCAACAAATCAGTGAAAACTCACAAAAGCTAGAGGATAGTAAACGTGAACTAAAGGTAGGTCTACAGCAGCTTGAAGAAGCCAAAATCAGACTTGCAAATGCCCAAAGCGATTTGAATACACAGAAGAATACAAATCAACAAGCAATCAACTTACAACAGGCAACACTCAATCAAACCAAGGCTACTTTGATTGCGAATCAAAACACTTTGAATACACAAAAGGCAACTCTTCAACAAAACCAAACAGATTTAAATAATGCATTAGCGCAATTGCCAGCCGCAATTACTCTGTATCAAGCAGAACAACAACTCCGTACACAGATTGCAAGCTTTGGTATCAGTGGTACAACACAGATATCAATGCTGGCTCCATTTAGTACGGACTTAGCACAGTTAGCAAATACAATTTTTCCAAGTGGATATACAGGTAAAACCATCCAGGATTTACAGGATGGTTTGGATACAAGATTGGATAACATCGCTGCAACATTTTCTCTACAGTCAACAAGTAAGTCTGATCGTTTGTTGGAATTACAAAACTTACAAACGACTTACACAGCAGATTTAGCGAATGTGAATACTGCACTATCAACGACAATCCCAAATGCTGAAGCACAGATACAAAATGGTTTCACACAGGTAACCAATGGGCAATTACAGCTTAATCAAGCCCAACAGCAACTCGATCAACAGATAGCGGATGGTCAACGTCAGATTGATGATGGATACGCACAACTAGCAAGTAATCAAGCAACTTTGGATAATGCCTCACAACAAATTGCCCAAGGGGAAAGTGACTTGCAAGCTGCGATAGAAACAGGTAGGGCGCAACTACAAGATGCTGCTCAAACACTGCAAGAATCTAAAGCGAAGCTCGATGAAGCCAAGCGTAACATCGATAATCTACAAGAGGGTGAGTGGACCATCTTGGATCGTGATTCTCATTACGCAAGTGTAACATTTAAGAATACGATTCATCAAATGGAAGCCATCGCACGTATATTCCCTGCGTTCTTTATCTTAGTTGCGGCACTTGTATGTCTAACAACAATGACCCGTCTTGTTGAGGAAGAAAGAAGTGAAATTGGTACAATGCGTGCACTTGGTTATACAAAGCTACAATGTGCAATCAAGTACATAATCTATGCAGTCTTAGCTACCAGCATTGGTATTGTGGTAGGTAGTGTATTTGGCTTAGCTACATTTCCGCTAATTATTTATCATGCATGGCGTTTGATGTTTATTTTACCGTCTGTATATTTTGTAGTACCTTGGGGGATCATCTTATTTACAACAGTCTTGTTTATCCTTGCGATGAGTTTAGCAACTTGGTATGCATGCAAGGCTGATACACAGGATGTACCTTCACAACTGATGAGACCAAAAGCACCCATTGCAGGTAAGAAGACAATCTTTGAAAGAATTCCTTTCCTTTGGAATCATCTAAACTTTACAAACAAAGTGACTTTGCGTAATCTATTCCGCTATAAGAAGCGTTTCTTTATGACAATTCTTGGTGTGGCAGGTTGTACTGCATTGATGTTGATTGGATTTGGCATCAGAGATTCGATTGCGAATATGGTGGATATCAACTTTAAGGATATCATTCACTATGATGGTTTGGTTAGCTTTGATCAAGACGCAAATACCCAACAAAAGAAAGAAGCTTTACAACAGATTCAATCATACCCTGATGTAGAGTTTGCAAATATGGGTTTTGTATATACTACAAAGACATATGACGATAAGGTAGATGAAACTGCAACGGTCCATGTCTTTGATGAAGATGAAGTACAGAATGTATTTGACTTACGTACACGTAAGCATCACCAAAAGATTACTTTAGGTGATGATGGTGTTGTGATTAATGAGAAGCTTGCAGAGAACTTAAATGTGGGTGTGGGTGATCAGATTACAGTAGAAGATTTTGATGGTGTACAGGCAAAAGTGAATGTTAGTGCTATTACGGAAATGTACATTAATCATTATGTCTTTATGTCAGATACCTTCTACGAAAATGCCTTCCATAAAGATGTCAATCCAAATGTAGTATATCTTTCAAGTGGTGATAATCTACAACAGGAGGAAAGTCTTGCGACTAAGATAGCGAATATCGATGGTGTTGTTGGAGTGTCTTTGTTTGATTCCTTGTTAGAAAACTTCAATGCGATGGTCAGTGGTTTAAATGGAATCATCTGGGTATTGATATTCTCTAGTATGTTGTTGGCAGTTGTTGTCTTAAGCAACTTGATTACGGTGAATATAAGTGAACGTCAACGTGAGATTGCGACCCTGAAAGTACTAGGTTTTAGACAACCTGAAGTCAAGCGATATATCTTTAAGGAGAACAATATATTGTCGATGATTGGTGGTATTGTTGGTATGCCACTGGGTATCTTGTTACATCGATATATCATGTCTACAGTAGAGATGGACTATCTCATGTTTGGCAGAGATATCTCTATGATTAGCTTTGTATATGCATTTGTATTAACGATGTTATTTAGTATTCTTGTCAATCGTCTGATGACGAAACGTTTACAACGCATTCGCATGGTAGAAAGTTTGAAGAGTGTAGAGTGATGAACTATACCTATATACTGGAATGCGAAGATGATACCTATTACACAGGATGGACCAATGACTTACAAAAACGTTATCAGGCTCATCAAAGTGGCAAAGGTGCCAAGTATACCAAGTCTCATCGCCCTAGACGCATTGCATTCTATACAGTATTTACTACAAAAAAAGAAGCGATGAGAGAGGAATGGAGAATTAAACATATGAGTAGGAAAGAAAAAGAAGAATTGATTAAAAGCCCTCTAAAAAATTATCAGCTTTTTGATGAAAATAAATTAAAACGTAAGAAGTTCATGTCTGGTTTACATATTTTTTATGCTCCTAGTACAGGACAAGTGATTATGAAGATGAATGATTTATCTTCAAAGATATTTTGTGATAACGAGTTATTTGTAGAACTACCGATACAGGATAATGAAAATTGGGAAACACATGAACCAGTCATCAGTCGTAAAGGGGACACCATCTCTGTAAATATTGGTAGTGATGATCATCCTATGGATGAAGATCATCATATAGAATTTGTGATTCTAATGTATGATAAAGGATATCGAGTCGTCTATTTTGAACCGGGTGAAAAGGCCAATGTGGAGTTTTATCCAAATGAACCAGTGGTTGCAGTATATGCATATTGTAATCAACATGGTCTTTGGTACATGTGTTAAGAAAGCGTATTTAATTTAACATAGGGCTGTGATACAATGGGAATGTTGAAAATTTGAAAAGTGAAGACAGACAGAGGTTAGAAGAAAAATGGAAAAGTACAAGAAGAGCTGGGAATTTCATGGCCGTACACTTACAGTAGAAAACGGTGAAATTGCCAAACAAGCTGGGGGTTCTGTTTTAGTTCGTTATGGCGATACAACAGTACTATCCACAGCAACTGCAAGTAATCAAGCAAAGGATACAGATTTTTTCCCGTTAACAGTTCTATATCAAGAAAAGATGTACGCTGCAGGAAAGATTCCTGGAGGCTTTACACGACGTGAGGGAAGACCAACAGAACATGCGACTTTAACAGCACGTTTGATTGATCGTCCAATTCGTCCTTTATTTGCGGAAGGTTTCCGCAACGAAGTACAGATTGTTAATACTGTATTATCATGTGACCCAGATGCAAGTTCTGAGATGGCATCCTTATTTGGATCTTCTCTAGCACTATGTATCTCTGATATCCCATTCAATGGACCAGTCGCTGGTGTTATGGTGGCTCGTGTTGAAGGGGAGTATATTGTTAACCCTAGCGTTGAACAAGAAAAGAACGCTGACTTAAATGTGACAGTAGCTGGTACAAAGAATGCCATCAACATGGTTGAAGCAGGTGCCAAAGAAGTATCTGAAGAAGATATGTTAAAGGCTTTGATGGTTGGACATGATGCGATTAAGGAATTGTGTGCAATTCAAGAAGAAGTAATCGCTGCTTGTGCCAAGGAAAAGATGGAAGTTACTCTTTACGAAATCAATTCAATTGTTAAACAATTGGTTGATGAAAAGGGTGCTGATCGCATTCGTGAAGCTGTATCCATCAAAGGTAAGCTTGAACGTTATGGCAAGATTGATGAATTGATTGCGGAGATGGAAGAAGAAGTTTCTAAGCTTGAATGGGAAGATGATAAGTCTCGTGAGAAGGCAGTGAAACAAGCACATGAATATGGTGTTGAAGTTGAAGCAGGTGAAGTTCGTCGTTTGATCTCTGAAGAGAAAGTTCGTCCAGATGGAAGAGGTTTGGATGAATTACGTCCTCTTGATTCTCAGGTTGATTTATTACCACGTGTCCATGGTTCAGCAATGTTTACACGTGGAGAAACACAGGTATTATCTGTTACAACACTTGGACCTTTAAGTGATGCACAACTCATTGACGACTTAACAGTTGAAACAGAGAAGAGATTCATGCATCAGTATAATTTTCCGCCATTCTCCGTTGGTGAGGTTGGTAGAATGTCCTCCCCAGGCAGACGTGAAATTGGTCATGGTGCTCTGGGTGAAAGAGCTCTATTACAGGTTCTTCCTTCAACGGAAGAATTCCCATATGCAATTCGTACATGTGCAGAAGTACTAGAATCTAACGGTTCATCATCACAGGCTAGTATCTGTGCTGGTACAATGTCGTTAATGGCGGCAGGTGTACCAATTAAGGCAATGGTAGCTGGTGTTGCGATGGGTCTAATCACAGTTGGTGATACATATTCTATCTTGACAGATATTCAAGGTATGGAAGATCACTATGGCGATATGGACTTCAAGGTAGCCGGAACAAGAAATGGTATTACTGCATTACAGATGGATATCAAAGTAACTGGTATTTCTGAAGAGATCCTACGTGAAGCTTTAGCACAAGCACATAAGGGTCGTATGGAAATCCTAGATAACATGGAAACAGCAATCTCCACTCCAAGAGATCACGTATCAGAGTGGGCTCCTAAGATGGCACAGATGATGATTCCAGTAGATAAGATTCGTGTTGTAATCGGTAAGGGTGGCGAACAAATCGATAAGATTATCGCTGCTTGCGATAATATCAAGATTGATATTACAGATGATGGCAAGTGTATCTTCTATCATACAAGACAGGATATGATTGATAAGGCAATGCAGATTGTCTCCGACTTAATCCGTGAGGCTAAAGTTGGTGATATCTATGAAGCAACTGTCACTGAAGTACGTGAATCATTTGCGTTTGTGACATTGTTTGCTGGTACAGATGCCTTATTACATGTCAGTGAATTAGCATGGAATCGTATTGAGAAGATTCAAGACGCATTACATGTAGGTGATACAATCCGCGTTAAGGTAACAGGTGTTGATAGCACAGGCAAGGTTAAGGTTTCTGCGAAAGAACTACTAGAGAAACCTGAAGGCTATGTTGAAAAGAAGAGTCTAAAACCTCAACATGGTGCACGTGGTGAAAGACGTAGTTTCCACGACAACAGCAATGTTGAACGCCGTGTATTTAAGAAGAAAGATAGCAATGAATAATGAAAAGAAGGCATTTGCCTTCTTTTTGAAAGGAAATATTGAACATGCGAATGCGTAAGAAAAAATGGGCACAACCATGGGTAGATAATCATCCGGATTTTGTCTATCAAAATCCAACTATAAACAAAGGAAAGTGGAAAGAGTTACTTCATGGTGAAACGTTACATCTAGAGATTGGGACCGGTAAGGGTGGATACCTCAATGGAATGTCAAAGCTATATCCCAATGATGCTTGGGTTGGTATTGAAAAAGATATCAGTGCAGGTGCAGTTGGAGCACGTCATGCGATTGAAGAGGAGAATCCGCAAGTAGAGAATAAGCGTTTCATTATCGCCAATGCAGAAATGTTACAAGAGTGGTTCGCTCCTGGTGAGGTTGATGTGATTCATCTAAACTTCTCAGATCCATGGCCAAAGAAAGGCAATCATAAACGTCGTTTAAGCAGTGCTGGTTTTCTTGCGATGTATCGCATCATTCTAAGCGAGGGTGGCTATATTCGCATGAAGACCGATAACAAGGATCTATTTGAAGATTCAGTATTGTACTTTTTAGAAAATGGTTTTACTCTAACCGAGTTTTCCGTTGATTATCGACGTAATCCACATGATGAAGATGTCATTACAGAATATGAAAAACGTTTCATGGATCTTGGACAACCAATCTATCAATTATGTGCGAAACCATGTTCGAATCAATAAGTTGTGATACGATATTGCTAGAAGGTGAATAACAGTGAAAAAGATACTTCTAGCAATCATACTGAGTGCGACATTATTTGGGTGTGCAGATCATTCTGTTTCCTTGCAGGAACAATTGGATCAACAGATACAAGTCATTGATCAATTGCCAATTGCAAGTGCGAATTATCGTAAACCGTTTTATACATACTATACAGAACCATCCATTGGTCATTATCAATCGTCGGATACTTACAATGCCTTCACTTATCAATCGATGCGTTTTGTGATGAATCTAAATGTTACAGCGATTATGAATGCTTCACAACAACCACAACAATCATCTACATTGGAACCGATTGCTATTAAGCAAGGGGAGATGAAGAATATCCAAGGTACTCTAATTCCGTATACGATTGAAATCTATCAGTTTAATCGTAAGAGTGTGGTGTATATGACAACATCCGAGTTAAACTTCTTTGGTATCGTAGATACTGGTGATGCCAGTACTCTAGCTGGTAAGATGTATTCTATCGCAAGAAGTGTTACCATCAGAAAAGATGCAGTATTACGCGTCTATTCTAAACAACCTGCCATCAGTTATGAAGGCGAAGCGATTAACTTATACAGAGATATCGCACCAGAGGAAGGTACTTTACAAGATCTGATTCACGATAAAAGTAGAATCGATACTTCAAAAGATCGTTCAACATCCGATGAGAATTGAGATTTATGATACGAATTTGTTAATTTATGATAATATATAACTTAACAAGGTAATATAAATAGAATAAAATACTATTGTATTTAAGAAAGGATAGCCCTTATGATCAAGAGATTACAACGCTTATTATTTGATGATGATGAATTTGTAGAAGATGATGACAACGAAGCGGAAGTAGTTGCGGCATCTGCTCCTGTACAACCAGCTAAGCCAGCTGTACAACCTCAAGTTCAACAAACTGCTGAGATTCCTGCACAACCTGAACCGGTTGTAAGTGTTCCACCTGTACCACAGGAAACACCTGTGATTCCAGCTGCTCCATCCTCAGTATTCCTAGATAGTGAACCTAAGAAGACAACAATGATTAATTTAGATGATGAGGAAGTTGAAAAGCCAGTTGTAAAGAAGGTAACACCAAAACCAGAAGTGAAGCGTGAAGAGCCTAAACCATCTAAGGATTATCGCTTTAATCCAGTCATCAGTCCTATCTTTGGTATTGATGAAAAGGACATGGATGCGGTTAAGACTACAACATCGAAATTAACCGAGAAAGAAAAGTCTAAGTATGAAAAGAATGTCACACCAATTCTTTCACCTATGTATGGTATGGCTGAGCCAAAACCTGCAAAGCCACAGGCAGTCAAGGTTGAAGAACCTGTTGTCAGTGAGACAGTGAAGAGAAGTGAACCTGTGAATATTCCAACTCCATCTGTAGAAGATGAAATTCCTGAGTTCTCATTAGATGATATCTTGAACACACGTGATCAAGAACCAAAACAAGAAGAGGATGATTTATTTGGAAATACAGCAACTTCTGAGATTGATTTTGGTGATTATGATCAGATGTTCCCAAATCTAAGCTTTGATGATTTAGAGAAGGAAACAGCTGAGGATAGCACTACGATTATCTCTCGCCCTGATTTAGGTGACGATAGTCATAAGAGATAGTTTTATTACGGTCGATAACGTCTGAAAGAATTCGCTTTCGATGTCGACCGTTTCTTTTTTTGGAGGTTTTATGTCAGTGAGATATAAATTAGATTTCAACCATCCAATTCACATGTTCTTTATTGGAATTGGTGGTATCAGTATGAGTGGACTTGCCAAAGTGTTGGCGGATCGTGGTTTTGTTATCAGCGGATCCGATATGCAAGAATCAGAACTTACAAAGATGTTACAACAACATGGTGTAACAGTACATTATGGTGGTCAAAAGAAAGAGAATATCACGAAGGATATTGATGTTGTAGTATATACTGCAGCGATTCATCCAGATAATCCAGAGTTTGTAGCTGCTAAGGAATATAACATTCCAATGATGACACGTGCAGAGCTTCTAGGTGAATTAATGGAGAATTATCGTGATAGTATTGCCATTAGCGGTACACATGGCAAGACTACCACGACATCTATGATGAGTCACATTCTTCTTAGTGCAAGCACTGATCCAACAATTAGTATTGGTGGTATGTTACCGGTGATAGGTGGAAATATACGTGTTGGTAAGGGGGAGACTTTCCTAGCTGAGGCATGTGAGTATACGAATAGTTTCTTAGAGATGAAGCCTCTTGTTGGTGTTGTCTTAAATATCGAAGCAGATCATCTAGATTTCTTTAAGGATATCAATGATATTCGTGTTTCCTTTGCAAAGTTTGTGGCAGGGATTAAACCGCATGGAACACTTGTAATCCATCAAAACATCAAAGATTTATCTGAGATTACTGATGGTTTTGATGGTAAAGTCATTACCTTTGGAGACCAAGGTAATGTGCATGCTAGAAATGTTGTCTTTGATGCATTAGGAAATCCAGGCTTTGATGTTTTCTATGATGATGATAAGCTAGGTGATGTACAACTCAATGTACCAGGTATGCATAATGTAGATAATGCATTAGCTGCTATCGCAACTGCATACAGTCTTGGTATTGACTTTACATACATCAAGCAAGGACTTGTTAGTTATAGTGGAGTAGGTAGAAGATTTGAGTATAAGGGTAAGTGCAACGGGGCAACAGTTATAGATGACTATGCACACCACCCACAAGAGATTAGCGCAACCCTAAACGCTGCCAAGCACTATCCACATAAGAAACTCTATGTTGCTTTCCAACCACATACATACTCTCGTACAATTTCGTTACTAGACGATTTTGCTAAAGCACTACAGGATGTTGATGTATTATTGCTAGCGAAGATCTATGCAGCTCGTGAGGAGAATACCACAGGTATTACCTCTGCGAAGATTATAGAGAAGATTGATAATCCAAATGTAGAAGCACACTACATGGATACATTTGATGAGATTGAAGATTACCTCAGAAGTCATCTTCAAGAAGGTGACTTATGCATCACAATGGGTGCAGGTAATATTACAGAATTAGGCGCAAGACTTGTGAAGTAGGACCATATCCATGGTCCTTTTCTTTATTGTATACCGGATTTTGAAAAAAGATATTAATTCTTGAAAAGTTTTTCATAAATGATTATAATGTAAAAAAGAGGTAAAACTATGGACCAGTTACTACTAGATTTACAGATTGTATGTCAACAACTTCTACCAATTATCGGCAGTATCGTACTGATATTTTTATGTATTCTATTGCGAAAGCTATGGGAGACAATTGATGTTGTAAAAAATACAATTGAGGGCTTAGATCCTACAATACGTCTTGTTGATAAGAGTATTGAGAAGGTACAAGCACCATTAGATACAGTTGCTAAATACAGTAAAACACTAGATAAAGTACATGATAAGACATCCGCTGTACTTGGTAAGGCAACCGATTTTGCGAATGATAAATTAGACGCAATCAAAAAGACAGTCAGTCCAGAAGAGATTTTACAAGAAGTAAAAAGTGAAGAGAACACTGTAGAAAAGGAGGGCTAATCATGGCTGATGAAATTAAGAAAGATGAAGAAAAAGAGTTTCATGAATTCGATGATAGTACAGAACCTATCGATTCCATCGAAAAGACAGTCGCTGACTTAAAACGTAAAATTCAAGAATTAAGTAGCGAAGATGAACAAAAGGAAGAAGACAAGAATTCAGAAGAACAGTTCTCGATTCCTAAGTTTATCGCTCCTCATGCGGAAACTTTACAACAGATGAAAGATACAACAATTAAGACAGTCAATAAGATAAAGGATGTTGCGGTTGATACAACCAAACAAGCAGCTTCTGTTGTAAAAGAGCAAACAGAAAAGCTCAATGAGAATGAAAATATCCGCAATACAATTGATTATATTAAGAAGAATGCAACAAAAGCATATGACACCGCTTTGATTAAATTGGATGAAATTAAACAAGATCCAAAAGTACAAGAAGTATCGACGAAAGCCGAAGATATGTATACACAGGCTAAAGATTATATCGTACCAAAAAGCAAGGAATTTGTTGATGTTGTAAAGGATAAAACAAAACAGACAGTGAATAAACTAAATGATTTTGTAAATCGTCCTGATGTACAAGATACCATTCAAAAAGTGAAAGATACAACAAAACAAGTCGTTGATAAAGGCATCCAGACAGTCAATGATGTCATACGCTCAAAGGATAAGAAGTAGGAGGTGGTTAGATGAAACGCGTAACAATTTATGATGTCGCAAAAGAGGCAGGTGTTTCTCTAGCAACTGTTTCTCGTGTTATTAATGGTTCAAATGTAGTAAAAGCTCCTACCAAAGAAAGAGTAGAAGCTGCAGTAGAAAAGCTCGGTTATAAACCAAATGCGATTGCTCAAGGTCTAGCACTACAAAAGTCTACTTCCATTGGACTTGTTGTACCAGAAGCTAGCTTTACTTATACAGGTCAGGTTATCAATGGTTTGATTGATGTTGCAAAAATATACAATTACAATATCATGTTACATACAATTACTGCTGGTATTACTGACATTAATGATGTCATTGAAGATATCATTAAATCTCATGTAGATGGTGTTGTTATCTTCAATGATAAACTTGTGGCAAGTGATATAGACGCATTGAGTAAATACAACATTCCAATTGTTGTCATTGGCAATAAAGTCAGCGGTAAGGGAATGAGTAGTGTCTATGTAAATATCAAGAAGGCAGTCTATGAACTTGTGACTAAGTTCTTAGAAGAAGGCAAAGATAACATCGGTATCTTGGAAGATCGTAAGAATCCACAGCAGTATGCAAAGATGATTGCAGGTGCTAAGAAGGCATATGAAGCTAAGGGTAAGAAGTTTGACGGTGCGATTTCTATTCCATCCGATGCTAGAACATCCTATTCATTCTTGTCTAAGTGGATGGAAAATCATAAGTATGATGTGATGATTGCGGATCGAGATTCCCAATGCTTTGCAATATTAAACGCAAGCAGAGAGAACAATATCAGTGTTCCTGATGATATGGAAGTTGTATGTGTCATCGATACCAAGTATAATTCGATGGTACGTCCACAGATTTCCAGCTTCTCAATTCCTTCCTATGACTTGGGAGCTGTATCGATGCGTGTTATGACGAAGTTATTGCAAAATAACGAAGAGGAAGATAGTGATCTTGGTGAATCAATTGAATTAAGTTATCTATTCACACCAAGACAGACAACAAAAAACTAAAAGCGAAGATCAGAAATAGTAACTTCATGTATGCATGTTTAGAGAAATTCCGGTTGGTGAAAGGAATGATGCATGATGAGTGAATACATCTGTAAGCTCTTTATCTCAAAAGGTAAGGCGTAGATCTGCGTTAAAGATATAAAGTGTGCGAGCAATCGTAAACTAAGGTGGTACCGCGCTGAGGCGTCCTTAGATTTTGGGCGTCTTTTTATATTGTAGAAAGGAAATTATATGAATTTTATTGAAGAATTAGAATGGAGAGGTCTTGTTAAAGACTGTACAGACAAAGAAGGTTTACAAAAACAACTAGAAACTCCTACAGTCATCTACTGTGGATTTGATCCAACTGCAGATTCCTTACATGTTGGACATTTACAACAGATTCTATTATTACGTCGCTATCAAAAGCAAGGACATCATCCTATCGCATTATGCGGTGGCTTTACAGGTATGATTGGTGATCCACGTCCAACAACAGAAAGAAAACTATTAACACATGAAGAAGTATTGCATAATGCGGAATGCATCAAGGTACAACTTTCTAAGTTCTTATCATTTGATGGCGATAACGCAGCAATAATGGCCAACAACAACGATTGGCTAGGTAGTATGACACTTTTAGACTTCTTACGTGATTATGGTAAGCTCTTCAACATCTCTTACATGTTACAAAAAGATACCATCAAGAAACGTTTAGATACAGGTCTATCTTACACTGAGTTTAGCTATACAATCTTACAGTCTATCGACTGGTATAACTTATACAAGAAGTACAACTGTCAAATTCAGATTGGTGGATCTGATCAATGGGGTAATATCACATCTGGTACAGAGTTAGTTCGTAAGCTAGATGGCGATAATGCGAAGGTATTTGGTATCACATCCCCATTAATCACAAAGAGCGATGGTTCTAAATTTGGTAAGTCAGAAGGTAAGAATGTATGGCTTGATCCAGCACGTACAAATGCTTATGAGTTCTATCAGTTCTGGTTGAATACACCAGATTCAGATATTATCGATTACCTCAAACGTTTAAGTTTCCACATACCTGATGAGATTTTAGCTTATGAGGAATCACTCAAGAATCATCCAGAACTACGTGAGGGACAAAAGGCATTGGCTGCTGAGTTAACAGAACTAGTCCATGGCAAAGATGGCTTACAAAAAGCTCTACGTATCACAGAGACATTCTTTAAGGGTGATATTATGAGCTTGCCAGTAGAGGAAATTAAGGATGGTCTATCTGATGCTAAAAAGGCGCAAATTGCGGATGGTACAGAGCTATTAGAAGTCATGGTAAGTGCTGAGGTGTGTAAGTCTAAATCTGAGGCTAGAAAGCTTGTAGAGCAAGGCTCTATTTCCGTAAACGGAAACAAGATTACAGATATCCATACGGTATTAAAGAAGGAAGATGCTCTGAACCAAGAATTTACAATTCTAAAGAAGGGCAAGAAGAACTACTTCGTCTTAACTTTCTAATCAATCGTAATTAATATTTGTGATGTAATTTTCATCATTGTGGCATAGTTTCTATTGGAACCTATGCCTTTTTTATAAGTGTTGTATGTTATAATTACACACGAGGTATTTGTATGTACAGATATTTTTTAGTGTTGATTATATGTGTCAGCATGTTATCGTCTTGTGCCAAAAATGAGATGAAAGAAAATGCTGCGATAGATATGTATAAATCGTATTATAGTCAGGTTCTATCACAAGATTCATATCTTGAAAATAGTGAGTATTTTACGTTGAGTACAGAGATGACAAGACTTTCAGATGGTAGCTATCGCTACTATGTGATAGTCGATGAACCTACAACTGCGATGTATCATTGTCGTATCTTTGCGGTTGAGGATGATATCCCATATCAGGATAATGATAAGATGATGCCTACATTAGGTATCTTTGATACCGATGTTTCATTAATACCAAACAAAATTGATAAAGCACATGGTTTTATGAAGGGGTTGGTAATCAGTGGTGAAAGTGATAAAGATCATATTGAATTGAAGTTGGTTGTTCAATGGAATGATGAAAGTGGTAAGTCTAGCAATGAACAATACTTAAAGACAACAATTCAATATCAACAGTAAAGGAGTAAGCAAATGAGAGATAGAAATCAGATTAAAAAGTCATTTATTGCCAGCTCCTTAACAACATCTGTTGGTATCTTTATATCAAAAGTCATAGGCTTATTCTATATTGTGCCTTTTAAGGCAATTGTTGGTCAGCAGAATATGATTTATTATTCCGCTGCTTTTGATTATTATACGATTCTATTACAGATCTGTAGTGCAGGTATTCCTTTCGCCTTGGCAGCGATGGTAGCCAAGTATCTATCTAAGAATGATTATAAGACTGTATCACTTGTTAGAATGCTGGCGACTGCATTGTTGATTGTTTCAGGTTTTGTGATGGCTGTATTATTCATTGCCTTCTCCGGTCCATTAGCCGCAAGGGCACTAGGAGGTAGCGAGTTTACCGCTAATGAGTTAGCTGCGATGCAAAACTCATTTGTCATATTGGCAATGGCATTATTTTTGGTATCCATTTTATATAGCTATCGTGGATACTATCAAGGTGCAAAAGAGTTACAACAGTATTCTTTATCTCAAGTGATTGAACAGTTTGTACGTGTTGGATTCTTACTTGGGGCAGGTTGGATTGTTGTGTATGTGTTGCATCTGCCTAGAATTGTTTATATCTATACTGCAGTTGGTGGTACGGGTGTCGGTGCGATGGTTGCTTTAATCCAGTTTATGCGTTTTGATAAGACGCATTATGAGGATGTAAAGCAATTAGCAAAAGTCCAAACGTTTGATCCTGTTCCAATCAAAGAATTAGCACGTGAATTCATCTTGTATGTGATACCATTTCTTGCAAGTTCAATCTTGGCAAATTCACAAGTACTTGTGAATACAAACTTCTTTGTATCAGTGATGGAAAGCTTAGGTATGGCACACCAAGAGGCTACGTTACTACTTAGTATTATTCAAACAAACTGTGATAAGTTGACATCTATTCCACAGGTAATTGGGAATGGTTTTGCGGCTGGTGCCGTACCGTTTATCACGGTATCTCTTGTTCATTCTGATTGGAAGGGATTGCGTAAGTCTTTGGAAGATTGCTTAGGTACGGTATTGTATATCGTTATTCCTGTATGTGTATCAATGGCAGCACTATCCGCTCCTATCTATTACATCATGTATGGTGCAGGGGAATTACAGTATGGTCAAGTAGCGTTGTATTGGTCTAGTTTCTTGGCTTTTGGTACAACGGTAACACCATTATTACTATCCATCCTATTATCATTACGCATGCGTCGTTATACGTTAATTTATCTATTGATTGCCTTTATCGTCAAAGCAGTTACTTTCTATCCATGTTGTTATCTATTTGGCTATTCAGGTGCGATTATATCCAGTATCTTGTGTGAGCTTGCCTTTATCACTTTGAGCTTAATCAAGATTCAAAAGACATATCCTATCCGTGTTAAGAATATGACAATACGTTTAATTAAGATTATTATCAGCTGTTTTGCGATGAATGGTGTATATGCGATTATTCGTTTGGTTGGTATTAGTCCTACACAACTACCACGTTTATTTGCGGTTGTTGAATTGGGTGTGATTGGTGTTGTTGGCATGGGTGTATACTTCTTAACAAGTGATTTATTCAAGCTACCTAAGTCTATCTTCCATCGCGATTTAAAGAGTGTTGCGATGCGTATTCTACGCAGAGGTGCATAGGATGTTACGACTCGATCGAGTACTGGCAAACGCGAGAGTTGGCAGTCGCAGTGAAGTGAAGAAGTTAGTCAAAGAAAAACGAGTTAAGGTCAACGGCATTCTGGCGAAGAGCTCTGATATGCGCGTTGATGAAAACAATGATAAAATCTTGGTAGATGATATTTTAATCAAGTATGAAAAGTATGTTTACTTCATGTTAAATAAACCTCAGGGATATATCAGTGCGACTGAGGGCAAGAATTGTCCTACAGTCCTTGATTTAATCCATGAGGATTATCGTGGTATGTTTCCATGTGGACGATTGGATAAGGATACAGAAGGTTTGTTGTTAATTACGAATGATGGACCATTAGCTCATGAATTACTATCTCCTAAAAAGCATGTTGAAAAGGAGTACTACGTTGAACATACATTGCCATTAGCAGATCAGGATGTTCAACGTATCCAAACAGGTATTGTTTACAATGGTGTAACATATAAACCAGCAGTTTATAAAAAAATCTCTGATACTTCCTGTCACTTGGTAATCCAAGAGGGTAAGTATCATGAGATTAAATTTATCATGAACGCTGTTGGTGATAAAGTTGTATATCTAAAACGAATTCGTATGAAAAACTTAGTTTTAGATGAATCATTAAAACCAGGTGAGTATCGTCCACTAACAGCAGATGAACTGGAAGATCTTAAATTAATTGCACGTTAACTTCTGTAGGAAGTTGCCATACACCAGTCTTTGCGTACGTGCTTAAGAAATCGACGACCTGATCTGTAATGGAGTTGGGAGTCGAGGAACCACTGGTAATCGCAATACGTTTGTGATTGCGTATCATATCTTCTTTTAAATCAAAGACACTATCAATGAGATAGGATTCTTGGATACCGGCTTTATTTGCTATATTTGCAAGTTGATTTGAATTGTTGGAGCGTTTATCACCTACAACAATGAGCAGATCAACTTCTTTTAGTTGTAGGACTGCTTCTTGTCGCTTTGTGGTGGCGTTACAGATTTCTTTTGCGATTGTCGCATCTGGGAAGAGTGTTTTGCAGTGGTTGATGATCTTAGCAGTATCTAGCATAGATAGGGTAGTTTGGTTGGTGATGAGGATGTTCTCTAGGTTTTTATCCTTCAGTGCATCCACGTCATCAATCGATGTGACGAGATGTACACGGTTTGATAAACCAACTGTTCCTTCTGATTCTGGATGATTCTTTTTACCAATGTAGATGACATCACCATCTTGTACATGTTGTTGTACAAGGGTATGTGTACGGATGACATCAGGGCAAGTCGCATCGACACAGATTAGATTTTTATCTTTTGCTTTCTGTTTAACAGCATCGCTGACACCATGAGCAGTAAATATGACAATACCTTCATGAATCTGATCTAGTAGAGAAAGACGTGTTTGATTGGTATCCTCAACAAATTGAATACCAAGATTCTTACATGCATCGACGACAAATTGGTTATGTACAATCATGCCTAACATGGTAACAGGTGTATTGGGATTTTCTTTGACTGTCTTTTTCGCAATTAAGATTGCGCGTACGACACCTTGGCAATATCCTCTAGGCATGACTTTGATAATTTCCATAGGTACTTCCTTTCAAACCATGGGTAAAATCGGTTATACTTATTATAGGTGATAAAATGAAAAAATTTGAAGATTTTAATCTAAAAGAAACAACGATGGCATTTATTGAAATGAATCATTTCAAACAACCAACGCCGATACAAGAACAGGTCATTCCTACAGTTCTACGTGGGAAAGATGTCATAGGTTTATCCAGCACAGGTTCTGGTAAGACACATGCATACTTAATTCCAATCATGGAACGAGTTGATGTTACTAAGGATGAGGCACAGGTTGTCATCACAGCTCCTACAAGAGAGTTAGCTGCCCAGATATTTGAGATGGCGAAGGTGATGGTAGATATTTTGCCAGAGTTAAGAGTTCGTCTATATATTGGTGGTAAAGAGAGAAGTAGAGATACACAACAACTTGAAAAGTCTCAACCACATATCGTGGTCGGAACACCAGGAAGAATTAAGGACTTATTCTTAAATGGTGGTGGTCTACGTATCGATAAGGCAAATCTATTGGTTGTGGATGAAGCTGATATGACATTAGAGTATGGATTCTTAGATGAGATCGATGCTTTTGCGGGTAGACTTGGACAAGATCTACAGATGTTAGCATTTAGCGCAACAATGCCAGATCAATTAAAGCCTTTCATCAATAAGTACATGCATCATCCAATTACATTCCAAATTGGTGAAAAAGTACGTTTTAATCCAGATATTCAACATGTATTGGTACCTTGTTATCATCATACGTATGCAGAGGCAATCTTATCCATCTTACCAGGCTTCCAACCTTATGTATGTTTGATATTCGCAAATACGCGTCAACAAGCATCCTCCATCGCAGAAGAGCTACGTAAGCATAAAGTATCCGTCAGTGAGATACATGGTGACTTAACAAGCCGTAAGCGTAAGCAAGCAATGAAGAGTATCGCAAATGCAGAACACACATATGTCGTTGCGACTGACTTAGCTGCTCGTGGTATTGATATCGGTGAGGTGACACATGTTATATCCTGTGGTTTCCCTGATGACTTAGAATACTATATCCACCGTGCAGGAAGAACTGGAAGAGCTGGATCTAGTGGTACTTGTTATGCACTGTATCAAGAGTCGGATGATCAAGCAATTCGCTCCTTGCAGAAGATGGGAATTAAATTCTCACATGCTAGATTCCGTAAGGATGCTTGGCAAACACTTCATCCATATGGACAAAGACGTCTCAAGGCGGATGATGAGTTAGAGAAGAAGATTTCTCAGATTATGACCAAGAAGAATACAAAAGTGAAACCTGGTTATAAGAAGAAACGTGCAGCTGCGATTGAGCGTGTTCATCGTCAAAAGAAGAGAGAGATGATTCGTTCTAAGATACGTGAAGAAAAGAAAGCAATGTATAAAGAACGTGCTAGAAAAGATAGAGAAGGACTATAAACATTATTCACTAGAGATTTTATTCCTGAAAAGTAGTTTGTATGAAAACTAAGTTCAATATAGGGATAAAATCTCTTTTTACTTTTCTATATGAGTAGAAGCGACTTATTGTAAAAATTCACCAAAATTTTTTAATTCTTCTAAAAGATCATTTGTATTTTGAGTTAATACGATTAGTTTTTTGTGAAGTTGTTCTAATTTTTTAAGCTGTAAGTGTATGTCATTTTCTTTTTGGTCAAGCGTTCCATTAAGTAGTTAGTATCTACTTGATGATTCTGAATAGCTTGATAGAATGCACGAACTTCTGCAAGTGGAAAGTCTAAATATGTTAAAAAACGAATACTTTGTAAGATTTGGGCATGTTTATCCTCATATTGCCGATAGTTATTTTCTGAACGCTTTGGTGAGGGTAAATGACCAATACTTTCGTAGTAACGAATTGTTGAGATTGGAATATTCGTAAGTTGTGATAATTTTTTGCTATTCATAAGCTTTCTCTTTGACTATAAAGTTACTTTATAGTCTATGCTAAGGTTGTTAAATACACAATAAGGAGAAAATCTATTTCAAAAAATTATTAAGAGGTTTAGCGTTTCTATCGATATCCGCAGCTCTACGGGGCTACGCACGCTTGATAGAAGGTCGTTCTTTATCTAGCTGGGCAATTGAACGATTCTTCTGGGTTAGTGAAGGGAAGAAAACTTTTCGAAAAATGTCAGATCAGTACTTTGAAAAACTATTATTAGAAGAGCAGTCGATCAGAGATCAGCCTTACAGGAACCTCGTATCTCACAAGAGATAACTGAAACAATCGTTGATGGCATGCAAGTATTTACTTGGAATGATAAAAACGACAAGAATCAAAAAATTATCTTATATATCCATGGCGGAGCTTATCTAAGCCAGCCAATCTCTTTTCACTTTCATGCAGTAGATAAAATAGCTAGAGATTTGGATGCAAAGGTTGTTTTTCCAATCTATCCTAAAATTCCTAGATATCCTTATAAGGATGCCTTTTCAAAGATGGAGACCCACTATAAGCAAGTTCTAGCAGAAACATCAAGTTCTCATAATATTATGATTATGGGAGATTCAGCAGGAAGAGGATTTAGCCTTGGATTTTCTCTATACGCTCGTGATCATAATCTGCCAGAACCAAAAGATATTATCTTACTGTCGCCATGGTTGGATTTAGCAACAGACAATGTAGAAGCAGTTAACTATGAGAAATTCGATCCTATTTTGTCTGCATGGGGCTTAAATCGGATAGGAGAGTTATAGGCTAATGGTAAAGATAACATGAAAAATCCTTATGTCAGTCCAATCTATGGGAACTTTGAAGGTCTGGCAAGATTACTATTTTGGTTGAAACTCATGAAATTTTCTTGCCAGACAATCAGAAGTTTCATCAAATGTTGGAAGAAAAAGGTATCGAACATAACTACTTTGAAATGGATAAAATGAATCACGTATTCCAAATTTACCCAATCCCTGAAGCGAAAATGATCCAGAAGCATATTGTTGATATTATTAAACATTAATTAGAAGCGACTCTAAATTGATTTGTAGAGTCGCTTCTTTACAAATATATTCTCTAATATAGAATTATATTTTTCGGATAAAAGAAAAAATCGACCGAAGTCGATTCTTAGTGACGCGTACGGGATTCGAACCCGTGAATGCCGCCTTGAGAGGGCGGTGTGTTAAGCCGCTTCACCAACGCGCCGTATTTCCTGAAGCTTGCTTAATGATTATACTAAATGCTTAAACATACTTCAATATAAATTTTTAAAAGTTGAGGAATCATCTCGTGTTTTCTTAGAAATATCTACTTTGAACTATGCTATACTTGGTACGTTTAAGGAGTATTTTATGCATGCTAGAATTTTGAAGTGTTTCAAATGGTTAATATTTGCAGTCTGTATTTTGACCTTTATATATCTATTAATATCGGTGAAAAGGTATCAGGTCTTAACGATGGATACTGTTGTTTATGATTGGATAGCTAGAAATCTTATCAGTGATCGTTTTACGCCAATCGTTAAGATTGTAACGCATTTTGGTGGCCAGATTGTAATTGTGATACTTACGATACTCGCTATCATTTTATTGAAGAATAAAAAGATAGCGACAAGTGTTGTTGTCAATATTGTGCTTGTTGCGATCATGAATCAAGTCGCTAAGCATTTGATACAGCGTCCTCGTCCTATCGGATTTCGTTTGATTGAAGAGGCTGGGTATAGTTTCCCATCTGGTCATTCCATGGCGAGTATGGCTTTCTATGGTTTCTTGATATATCTTCTATATACTAGAGTGAAATCGCCATGGATCAAATGGGTAGGCATCGTATGTTTGAGTATGTTGATTGTTGTGATTGGTTTAAGTCGTATCTATCTTGGGGTACATTATGCAAGTGATGTTCTTGCAGGATTTGTATGTTCGTTAGCGTTTTTGATTGTTCATACAAGTATCATGAATCGGTATATGAAAAAGGAGCTTTAGAGCTCCTTTATGCTTTGTTTTCAGCGATAATCTTTTTGATTTCATCTAGTAGAGCTTGTTTTAGCTCTGATTGTGGGACTGTACGTATGACTTTTCCTTTTCGAAAGAGGATACCTGACTTGGATCCTCCAGCAATACCGATATCGGCACGACTGGCTTCTTGCATACCGTTAACAGGACATCCCATGACTGCGACTGTAATATTGGATTTGATCGAGTGTAGGTATTCTTCTATCTCTTTGACAACTGGTAACATATCATACTGAATTCTTCCGCAGGTTGGACATGCGATGAGATCTGGCACATCCTCAATGAGTCTAAAGCTTCTAAGAAGTGCTTTACCGATAATCAACTCATCTTTAGGTGGACCTGATACTGAAATACGTATGGTATCGCCAATACCTTCATGAAGTAATACACCTAAAGCTGCAGATGACTTGACTGCTGAATCCGCAAATCCACCAGCTTCTGTAACACCTAAATGTAGAGGGTATTTAAATGTCTTGGCTGCTAATTCATAAGCTGCAATAGTAAGTTCGACATTGGAGGATTTAAACGATAGACAGGTATCATAGAAATCCATACTCTCTAGAATATCAATGTGTTTTTGTGCACTCTCTACAAGTGCTTCTGCACATGGACCACCATACTTCTCTAGTAGTTCTCTTTCAAGAGAACCGGCATTAATACCAACACGAATTGGTACATGTTTTTCTTTACACTTGGCAACAACCGCCTCTGTGTTTTGACGAGAGCCGATATTACCTGGATTGATACGAATTGCGTCAATACCACCATCTAAGCAAATCAAAGCAAGACGATAGTTAAAGTGTATATCAGCAATCAAAGGGATATTAATACGTGCTTTAATTGCAGGAATTGCATAGGCATCTTCTTCATCTAAGACAGCCGTTCTAACAAGTTGACAACCATTTTGTTCAAGTTCGTTAATCTGTGCAACGGAGCGGTCAACATCCTTGGCAGGTACGTTGGTCATTGACTGTAAGATACATTTGTTTTGACCACCGATTTGAACATTTCCTACAAATAGGGCACGAGTTTCAGTTCGTTTCATTTTATTTTATTTCTCCTTCTAGACTATTATAGCTCACGTAATCATTAATAATCGATTTTTTCACTTTTGTTTCAATTTCTATTGTTTTTTTGCGTGTTGGAAGTAGAAAAGCACTTGGAATTGATTGGTGAATATGGTATACTCATCATGCAAAATCTCAGGAGGATTATTAACAATGGCAAGAGAGAATGTAATCTTGGTATGCACAGAATGTGGTGAAGAAAACTACATCACTACAAGAAATAAGCGTAAGCACCCTGAAAAGTTGGAAGTTAAGAAATATTGTCCACGTTTACGCAAAGTGACATTACATAAGGAGAAGAAATAACCGTTAGGTTATTTTTTTGTACATATGAAGCTGGATATATTACCAATTGGTCAGTTTGAAGAAAACTGTTATATCTTACATGATAGTGGTCATGTTCTATTTGTAGATCCAGGACGTCATTATAAGAAGTTGATTGAAATGATTGGCAAGGATGAAGTGGTTGATGGTATCCTGTTAACACATGGTCATTCTGATCATACAGGAGCCACAGATGATATCTGTGATTTGTATCATTGTCCTGTCTATATGGATTTCAGGGATTATCCATTGGTTGATCCAAAAACAGCTAATCTGTTTTCAGAGGGTGCTCCTGTATACGCAGATATCCAGGACTTATCAGGTGATATATTAGAGATAGGTCAGTTCAAATTGAAGATATACCATACTCCAGGTCATACCGATGGTAGTGTATGCATGCAGTATAAGAACATACTCTTTACTGGTGATACACTATTCCAGTTAAGTTGTGGTAGAACGGATCTATATTCCGGTAGTGATGAAAAGATGAAAGCTTCCTTAGACTTCTTAAAGACTTTACCACATGATTTAAAGGTCTATCCAGGACATGGATCATCTAGTACCATTGGTTTTGAAGTTGAAAACAATCCCTATATGATTTCTTATTTCTAGTTTATTCTATTTTATGTAAAATACAGGTATAAAGGAAACGGCATATGAAGAAAATATTAGTGTTTGTATTGAGTATACTTGTTTTAAGTGGTTGTACTCATAAAGATACAGTGATTCAACAAGAAGATAGAGTAGCGATATCACAGACGGATTTTACTGAAGAGGACGCAAAGAGTCTCGTCGAACACGCCTTGAAACAACAATATCCCGAGCGTGAAAGCACAGTTATAGATGTAGTAATCAAAGGTAATAATGTATATGGTATTTATACCTACAACAAGAAGGGTAAAGAACTACGTCAACAAGTTAGTTTATACTCTGTATCTAGAAATAAGAATGATATGGATGATATCCTCTACTTACAAAGCTCCTTTGGTGCGGTTGATCAAAGTACACTGACCATGATCGAGGAAAAAGAGATACCAGTAGATAATACGGTTGAACAACCAGAAAGCACCAAGGAGAAAGAATTTGATTTACCAAATGTAGTTGCAGATCCAGATTCCGCTTCCAGCAAACAGGCAACAGAGATTCAAAATGGAGATGGTTTATACATTGTTCGCTTCTATTTGAATGCAGGTAAGCTTGATATCTCTGGCAAACATACAGGTGAGGGTAGCTTCGTGGTGAAACTATATGACCTAGAACAAAATGTCGTCAGTGATATGGTGGATATTGAAGGATATGGTGAATACGATCAAAGTGTAGAAGTTCCTGTTGGATACTACTACTTAATTGCCAAGATATCTGGTGGAAAATTTGATATGAATTATGCGTATTAATGTTCGAGTAATTCGAACATTTTTTTGTGGAATCTGCAAATGATCTTTGAATATACAAGTGTGAGGACATTATGGAAGAAAGACTTGTAGAGATTTTAAAGATTGCAGTGGAGTTTCATGTGACGGATATTCATTTTCATCTAAAGACGTATCCCAAGGATTTACTCAGCATTGAAATGAAGATTGAAAATGAAGTAAAACAACTAGTACCCAAGGAAGATGATATCCGTTTATTTCATTACTTGATGTATAAATCAAATTTGGATTTGTCTGATATGCATCAACCACAGACAGGTAGATTTGAGATGTTGATTGACGATAAACCAATATCACTACGCTTTGCGTTAGTTTCCAGTTATCATACAACCTCTGGTGTACTACGTATATTAAACCAACATCCAATCCTACATGTAGAGGATCTATGTGTGGATTATGATACGACAATTTGGTTAAGAAATATTACCAAGCATACATCAGGATTATTCGTCTTTTCTGGTCCAACCGGTTCTGGTAAGACAACAACGTTATATACGTTGTTGAATGAAACAAAAGGAAAGAAGATCTTTACACTTGAAGATCCAGTAGAGGTCTATCATGAAAACTATGTCCAGATACAGATCAATGATCATCAACATCTATCTTATGATGAAGGAATTAAACAATTGATGAGACATAATCCAGACATCATCATGATTGGTGAGATACGTGATAGTCAAGCAGCTTTGATGGCTGTTAGAAGTGCACTAACAGGACACTTGGTGGTTACTAGTTTACATAGTCAAAATTGCTTATCCACATTAGATCGTCTATTAGATTTGGGGGTGGATCGTTATCAATTAAAGGATGTATTGATTGGTATTTCAAACCAACGACTATTTAATCTTGGTGAGGGAAAACGCGTTGGTATCTATGAATATATGAATCAAAAGGAGGTTGAATATGCCCTTGAAAACCATCAAGTCTCCCAATCGTTTATCCCGCTTCACAGCAAACTTCAAACAGCAGTTGCCCAAGGATATCTGGCATCTGATTACTTGGAAGAATACACACTTTAGTAAACTGGAATGCCAAGGTATTGTCAGCCTCATGCAAAATGGATTTAGTTTTGTGGATGCTTTAGAAATACTCAAGACAAAACAGAATGAGAAGCGTATCGATATTGTGATTCAACAACTAGAAGATGGCAAAGTTCTAAAGGAAGCGTTTAGTGATTTACTGCCGAAAGCATATCGAAGATACTTTGAAAACTTCATTCTCTATCTACCAATGTTGGAAAGTTTAAATATTTCTATCGAACTTGCAAACCACGAAGAACATGTTCGACAAAAGATGATAAAGGATATGTTTTATCCAGTTATGATGTTAATCATGATGTTGGTAGGAATGCAGATGTTTCAGCATTTTATCTTTCCTCAAATGATGTCTTTGATGGATAATTTTGATGTGAATGTGGATCATTTCTTTTATCTCAATGGTTTTGTACAGGTATTATCTTGGTTTGTATTATTGTTTGGCTTGCTTGTGGTAATGATTGTGTTGTTGTTGAGGGATGATAAGCGAAAGTGTAAGTTATATTGTTTGTTTGCTAGATATCATAGAGGCTCTATACTTATCCAAAAGGCTTCCAATGAATTTGCACGGTATTTTTTAGAATGCGTTAAAGTTCGAATCTCTACTTGGCAAACATTGGATATTATGAAGAAATTAGAGAATAAACCACTTGTACAACTGATCGCAATACAGTTATCACAATCCTTACAACAAGGACAATCCTTCTCATCAACGATGCATAGTCCTTATGTTGAACATGCATTACAACAATTTTTTCAAATTGCCTTACATGGGTCAAACTGTGAAAAGATGTTAGAAGGGTATCTGTGTATGAGTCAAGAAAGAAGCACAAGACAAATCAAACATTTTACCCAAGCAATCCAGATGATTTGTTATGGGATGATAGCTATCATTCTTTTAATCATCTACCAGGTATTAATGTTACCGATGCAGATGCTACAGAGTATCTAGAAAGGACATATCATGCATAAAAAAGGATTTACATTACTTGAAATGACAATCGTTATCTTAATCATTTCGATACTATTCTTATTGGTGATTCCCAACATTAAAAAGACATTAACGATTGTTAATGACAAAGGTTGTAAAGCATTAGAGAAAATCGCTGATTCAGCCATCATACAATACAAACTAGAATATGACGCGTACCCTGGAAGTATAGGAGATTTAGTCAGTGCAGGACTGTTAAGTGAACAACAAACAACATGCGATGGAGAAAAGAGTTTGGTGATCAGCGATGGACGTGCATACATTGAATAGAAAAGGTTTTACTCTATTAGAGATGTGTGTTGTTGTATTTATCATCTCACTACTAACGGTTGTAATGCATGCTGGTGTGTTTCATCTGGATAGTGCATATTATGGATTCTATGATCAATACCTCTTCCTACAAAGTCAAGCCATGACAAGTCATACAAGAGTAAACTTTGATACATATTCGATTACGTTCAATGAGAAAGGAAATATCAAACAAGCCAGAACAATATCATTTGAACGTCATCGAACAATCATCCTAGAACTTGGAGGTGGTAGACTTGTGTATCAATAAGAAGGGATTTACTACAGTAGAAGCCTTTGTATGTCTTGTATTAACGGTGATACTTGCTAATATTACAATCTCTATCACACAAGCAAATCGTAATTATCAAGTAGTACAACTGCATGTTATCTCTAAGATGGAAGATGAATTATTGTATGAAATGTTACAGACAAATCAACAATAAAGGATTTACCATCTTAGAGATGTGTATATCGATATTGGTGATTTGCTTGTGTATACCACTGTTAACAAATATGATATCGATTGGACATAGACAACTACAATTTCAACATGCATTACAGGATGAAATTGCCATCATACAATTAAGAAGATACTTAGCCATTGCATACGATTTAGAAGTAAATGATAATCAGATAACATTTACAAGAGCAGATGAAGATATGCGATTACATGTTGTAAATCGCAATCTTATCATACAACCAGGTACATATATCTTTTTAGATGATATTGATCATGTGTATTTTTATACAAGAGTAAATACAGTGATGATGGAATATCAAAGAGGTGATCAAGAATATGAGGTATTTCTATATCAGAAATAAAGGGTTTATTAGTGCATACTTCTTTATCATATTTTTAGCCATGATTATGATCATTACGATTGTTTCTAATAATTTACATTATCGAACGATGACATTGGGAAATTTACAGTCCGTAATCCATCAAAGTCAACAAGAATTACGGATTGTATCAGAAATCAGAAATATGTTAATCAATGAAAATTTAGAAGATAGTGAATACGAAGTGTTGAATGATAAAATTTTTGTTCAATTTGAAAATCACGAACTAGTAATTACATTAGATTCGAATCAAAAATACATCGAGGATTATGAAGTGATTTCTATGAAATAAAGAGTGTTATTCATAGTATTTTTGATTATAATAGGGTTACTGGAGGCGAACTCGATGCAGAAAGTAAAATTTTATCGCAGTAGAAGACGTACGAATACTCCAATTGATAATCGATTACGCGTTGTTGCGTATCGCCATCGTCCTGTTCATACGAAACCTTCTATCCAAAAGACAACAATCAGACCTGTTGAACATACAAATATCGCTACTAAGAATGCTAGTGTGGAAGTTATATTGAATCAAGTCAAAGATACAGCTATAACATTGGGTCATCAAGCAAAGAATCTTTTTGATCAAACTTTACATAAAATCAAAGAACAATCCAAAAATAGACAACAAACAAAGGTGGAAGTAAAACCGGTTAAGACAGAATCAAAACCAACCCTTAGCCGTAAGGATAAGCTAAATGCACAAGCGGATACAGATATGAAGCGCCTTACGGTAAGTGGTCTTATCAGTGTTTTATTCCCGGCATATACGATTGATCGTCTATCCAAGAATCATGATACTTCGATGATGTTGGTGAGTGCTCTTGTACGTAATGGGATTCATTGGATCACGCTATGGTATTTTTTATCTAGTATTTTGGCATACTATATCAATTTAAATCCATTTAGTTTTACAAGAATGAATTTTACAGATACTGCTGTAATGTCATTCAAATTAGCATTCTTATGTTTTGTTCTAGAAGGGCTATATTTTGTGATATTGGGTTTGATCGCAAACGTAAGGGTGAAGTATAACTATCGTCATTTAGTCGCTTCCTTAACTGCGATATCCATCACGTTACCTAGTATTTTATTTGTATTAGCTTCGATTGTACTTACGAGAAGTTTCTTAGTTGGATTATGTATTGGTGTGATTGCGATTGTGATGGATATCTATCTACATATTCAAGTATTGATGAAGTCTGCTCCATTTGCGACAACAGCACAGATGATCGTATTGACATTGATGTTTGTTGTATTTGTAGTGGTAGGATATTTTTATGTACCAATTACAATGCAGTCTACCATTGAAATATTCAAAACAATTTTGAATTTATAAACGAAATAGTAGATACTTAAATTTAGTTGGTATATACTAAAAACGATAAAACTCAGGGCAGGGCGCAATTCCCGACCGGCGGTATACCCCGCGAACCGAAAGGTTGATTCGGTGCAACTCCGATGGCGACAGTAAAGTCTGGATGAAAGAGTAAGTTGTTAAATTCATCGTTTTTACCCGAGGTCTTATCTTATATGGCCTCTTTTATTATGAGGCAGGGAGATGAAACCATGTCAGAAAAAAGAATTTTAACGCCTAAATTTATCGCAAGTGTTGCGGTATTGAGTGCAGTAGCGTTTGTACTCATGTTGTTTGACTTTCCGCTATTATTTATAGCGCCAAGTTTTTACAAGTTTGATTTTAGTGAAGTCAGTGTACTGATTGGAGGCTTTGCTTTAGGTCCTTGGGCTGCTGTAGCGATTGAATCAGTGAAGATTGTATTAAAGCTTTTGTTTAAACCTACAACAACATTGTTTGTAGGTGAGTTTGCAAACTGGATTTTAGGTATCTCATTTACAGTTATCGCTTCTATTATCTACAATAAGAGTAAAACTAAGAAGACTGCTTTGCTTGGTATGCTTGCGGCTACTGTTGTAATGGCAATTGTCGGTGTCATTGCAAACTACTTTGTGTTATTGCCATTCTATTCTCAACTCTATGGAATGCCAATCTCAGCGTTTGTAGAGATGGGTTCAGCAATCTTCCCATTTATTCATGATATTTGGGGATTGTTGTTGGTATGTGTATTACCATTTAACATATTGAAGGGTATTGTTGTAAGTTTTGTGACAATTCTTCTATATAAGCGTGTTGCAAGATTATTACACTAAGGGATGCGATGTATCCCTTTTTTAACGTGAAAACTATAGGAAAATCTTGAAGCAAGTAAGAGAAATAAATAGGGATATGTTATAATATTTTTGTTTATTGGGAGATTTTATATGGCTGAATTATCACGTACAAAAAAATATAGAGAATTGCGCGAGAGTATCGCACAGGATTTCGATAGTAACGATGTCACAACTAAGGAATTATCTCGTTTTCAAAAGCGTTTGAATCGCATTGATGCGAATAATTTTCATTCCAGTGGAGATTATGTAGAGTCTAGTAATACTGCTGCACATCGTCGTATCAGTAATACGACTTCTATGCCAACTGTTAGTGCACCGGTACAGGATATACCACCGGTTACAAAAGAGACGAATACCATTCCATCTTTGTCTAACTTTGAAGCTGGAGCGTATACAACTGCCAATGATTTATCTGGTTATGATAATGACTATCTCGACCAATATATTCGTGAGGTAAAACAATACAATATCGAGCAGGGTAATTCATCTTTGGAAAATACATCGATGGATATTTTGCGTAAGATTCGTGGTGATCAAGCAGCTAGTCAAAAGATTCAGGAAGCTAAGAAAGCACCTGTGAAAAAGCCATTCTCTTCGAAGACTGGTACAACTGATATTCCATTTATGTCATCTAATCGTACACGTGTTTCAACCCCAAGTCAGCCAGTGAATACACGCGACCAGGATAACTTATTTGATGTTCCATATGCAGGTGATAACAGTCATATCAATGATCCTAACAGTCTTACAAAAGAAGATATCATGGCAGAAGTAAAGAACTTGATGAATGAAAGAAGAGTTAATCCTCAAGCTTCTCCTGAGATTCCATCATTTACACCAAGAGTGAATCATATGGATTCTTCTGACTATGTAAATCAGAATACATCATCATTTCCTCCTTTGAATAATACACAACAATTCAAGGATGAGTTTGCGGATTTGATGTCACCAAGAGAACCACGCAAAGAGACATCCTCCACACAAGATATGAGTGATGATGCATTCTCGATGTTTCCAAAACATAGCGAAGACTATGAGAGCACAAATCAAAGATTGTTAAATGAAACAACACAGATGCGTGTACAGTTAGATAACTATGAAGCAAATCTAACAGATGTAAATGAAAAGATGCAATATACAAACCATGTATTAAATATCGTTGTGGTTGTATTGGTATTATTGTTAGTAATTCTATTATTACTTGCGGTATATGGCATCTTTATGAATAGTGGTAGGGCTTAGTATGAGGATTAATATAGCAATTGATGGACCTGGTGCTGCTGGTAAGAGTACCATTGCCAAACGACTAGCGAAGAAACTAAATTATGTACATTTAGATACAGGCGCAATGTATCGTAGTGCTGCTTATAAAGCAGTCAAAAATAATATTGCTCTCGATGATGAAGAAGCACTCTGTAATATGTTATCCAATACGGATATTACGCTTACACCAGAGGGCAAGGTATATCTAGATCAACAGGATGTGACTTCTTTGATACGTACAGATGAAATTAGTCTTGCGGCTTCTCAGGTATCCAAGTTGGCAAATGTTAGAAGTATGCTTGTAAAACGTCAACAGGATATGGCAAAAGATAAGGGCTTTATTATGGATGGACGCGATATTGGTACGGTTGTACTCAAGGATGCGGAAGTCAAAATATATATGACAGCTTCTGCGATGGCTCGTGCACAAAGACGTTATGACCAGAATATAGCACAATCCATTCCATGTGAAAGTGTGGAACAGATTGCAAAGGAGATTGCGCAACGTGACATGCAGGATATGACACGTAAGAACTCTCCTTTGAAAAAGGCAGATGATGCCATTGAGATTGATACCAGTAACATGTCGGTTGAACAGGTTACAGATACAATCTATGCATATGCAAAGCCTTTTCTTGAAAAGGAGGTACATTGATGCAGAATGGAATAATCGCAATTGTTGGTAGACCGAACGTAGGGAAATCAACAATTTTTAATCGCATTGCGGGAAGTCGTGTATCCATCGTTGAAGACTATCCAGGCGTTACACGTGATCGTATTTATGCAACAGGTGAGTGGACAGGCAAACGTTTCCAACTCATTGATACAGGTGGTATTCAGCTAGCTGATCAACCATACCAACAGGAGATACTTGCACAGGTACAAATTGCTATGAATGAGGCAGATGTTATCTTGTTTGTGGTGGATGGAAAAACTGGAATGACAGATGATGATTCATATATCGCTGGTATGTTGCAGAAACAAAGTAAACCAGTGGTTTTAGCAGTGAATATGATAGATGATTCCACAAGAATGATGAATATCTATGAGTTCTACAATCTAGGTTTAGGTGATCCAATTGCGGTATCTGGTGTACATGGTATTGGTATTGGTGATGTTCTAGATGAATGTTTATCTTTGATGCCAGATGATGAAAAAGAGGAAAAACATACAGGAATTCATATTGCGGTAATAGGTGAACCAAATGTTGGTAAGTCATCCTTAGTCAATGCAATCTTAAAAGAGAAGCGTTCGATTGTATCGAATGTACAAGGAACCACAAGAGATGCTATCGATACACCATTTGTATATGAGGGAAAGCCATATGTCATCGTTGATACAGCTGGTATTCGTAAACGTGGTAAAGTCTATGAATCGATTGAAAAGTATTCAGTACTACGTGCTATGACAGCGATTGAACGTTGTGATGTGGCGTTATTCTTAATCGATGGGGAAGCTGGCATTCGTGAACAAGATAAGCACGTAGCTGGCTATGCAAGCCAGGCTGGAAAGCCTATCGTTATTGTGGTGAATAAATGGGATGTTGTAGAAAAAGATGATAAGACGATGAATGCGTTTATCGAGAAGATTCGCAATGAGTTTGCGTATTTGAGTTACGCTCCAATTGTCTTTGTCAGTGCTTTGACATATCAAAGAGTTAATACAATTATTCCTGTTGTCGATCAGGTATATGAAAACTCATGTCGTCGTATTCCTACGAATGTATTGAACGAGGTGATTATGGATACACAGATTACAACACCTGCACCAGCACGTAATGGCAAACGTTTCCGTGTCTATTATGGTACACAGGTGGATATCCAACCTCCAACGTTTGTACTATCATGTAATGAGCCAAAATTGATGCATTTTACATATCAAAGATTCCTAGAGAATTCATTACGTCAAGCGTTTGACTTTAGCGGAACACCGATACGTATTGTTGTTAGAAAGAAGGTATCTGAATGAAGGTATGTGTACTTGGAACAGGTAGCTGGGGAACAGCTTTAGCTCAGGTCCTTGCGGATAACCAACAAGAGGTAGTAATGTGGGGTATTGATCCTAAAGAAGTAGAGGATATTGAAGTACATCACCAAAATACCAAGTTCTTCGAGACAAAGATTCATCCTGACATTCATGCAAGTAGCGATCTTGAAGTTGTTAAGGACGCTGATGTAATATTAGCGGCTGTACCTACATTGGCTTTAGAAGAGGTATTAACCAAGGCAAGTCAACATCTAAGTAAGCCGGTGATTATTATCAATGTTGCGAAGGGATTCCATCCTGTTACACACGAAAGACTCAGTGTTGTTATTCACAATATTGTTCCTAAGGATAAGTGTAGAGCTGTGGTGTCATTAATTGGTCCATCTCATGCTGAAGAGGTAATTATACGCTTGATGACTTCCATCAATGCGGTCAGTGATGATGAAGAAGCAGCGAAAGTTGTACAACACTTATTCTCTAATCATTACTTCCGTGTCTATCGAAATACAGATGTTATCGGTGCAGAGATTGGTGTTGCGATTAAGAATGTCATGGCAATTGCGAGTGGTATTCTAGAAGGCAGTGGACAGGGTGATAATGCACGTGCAGCACTTATGACAAGAGGTCTTGCTGAGATGACTCGTTATGGCTTAGCACTTGGTGCTAAACAAGAGACATTCTTAGGTCTAGATGGTGTTGGTGACTTGATTGTTACATGTACATCAAGACATTCACGTAACTTTATGGCTGGATATAAAATTGGTCTAGATCAGGGTTCTAAGCTATTCTGGCAAGAAAATAAGAAGACAGTTGAAGGTGTGTTTGCTTGTAAAGTTGTCTATGAAGAAGCGATGAAACGTAATATTTCAATGCCAATTACCAGTGAAGTATATGCAGTACTTTATGAGAATAAATCTCCATTAGATGCGATGAAAGATCTAATGGCTAGAGACTTAAAAGCTGAGTAAAGAAAAGCGATTAGCAGGTTGAACTGTTAATCGCTTTTATACGTGTGCCAGACATGGCATATATCTTAGAGGTTGAAAGGTACTTCTAACCAAGGGATGTAGTCCCTAAGGTTTAGCCAAATTCAAGGGTGTCCATCGTGAGGTGGAATCTGAAGGAGGAACTAGGCAAACTGCTGGCCCGAGGGTCACGAATCTCAATTGAGGCCACTCATACGGATAAGCGTACGCAACAACGTAAAGTCCAAATAACTACAACAGTATGATTGGTAAATGAGGCGGGTAGATGGCAGGAAAGATGTATGTCTTACTCTGGGAGGTCTTATCAGTGTCAAAGATGAGGTAGAGAACGCTACGCAGTCGATAGGCATAGTAACAACGAATGATAAGA
>JALENJ010000066.1 GCA_022767445.1 Erysipelotrichaceae bacterium
TTTCCATGCGATGATTGAAGCTGGAGCAGAAAGAATTGGTGCTTCTGCTGGCATGGATTTAATCAAAGAGTAGAATATGTAGAGAATAAGCGCTATTGTCGGATAAATATCTTGCAATGGGTGAGTGAATTTGTTATGATAAGATGTGAAACTGATGAAGCAGACAGTTGGAGATCGCTTGAAGGTAAAAGCCTGACTTTAGAGTTGAACATTAAAAAATGGTGTAAAACTACAGATTAGAATCTATAGTTCAACACCTTTTTTAGTTTTGTTGGAGATAAAAAATAATTGTCTAAAGGTAATCCTGTCATGTCGGATAATTCTGTAATGAAGTTGGTTCCTATGGATATGTTTGTATAACTGTCTTCTCCTTCAACTAACTGGAATCCTTTGTAGAATTCATTTAACTCTGAAGAGGAATATTTGTTTTCCAAAACTTTGAATTGAAATACTCTCTGCAGCAGTACGGTAAGATAACATATCAAGAAATGCCCCTTGATCGTATTCTCGAGTTGTAAATAAACAGGCCTTGCGTCTAGATCTGATTTCATGATCCTGAATGATTCTTCTATCCTCCACAGATTGTGGTATATTTCATATAGCTGTCTGGCATCTGCCTTTATTTCAGATGTGACAAGCATATTGTATCCGGCCAACTTCAAGTCATTATCTATCGTTTCCTGATTGATGATGGCCTTTACTTTATCTTCTGTTTCTTTTCCGTTTGAAGTAGATCTGAAAGTGACGTATTTTGCGCTTTCTCCATATTCACTTTTCTTTGCTAGTGATACGGATAGACCTTTGGCTTTTTCTACCAGCTTGTTTATTTCATATTTGTGCTTTCTTGCCAGTGTCGGATTGTACGTGACGACTCTTTTTTCTTTGATGTTTACTTTTTTCTTTTTCCCATTTTCATCTGTATATGTGTATGGGAATTCATCAATACATTCTTTACAGTAATAAATGATTTCGCCATTTCTGTCTTTGATTGCTTTGTAGTCATTAGGTAGTAGGACCCATACCTTTTCTGTTTCAGGTAACTGCTTAACGGACTTGGAAAAGAGATATCCATCACCGTTTGCCAAAGCTGAAAGTATATTCTCTGAACAGTTCAGTCCCTTATCAGCTACGCGTATGGTTTTTCCATGTACTTCATGTCTTTCCTTCAGGTCTTTTAGCACATCTCTCAGTACAGGCTTTTCCGATTCATTTCCAGGATACATCTTCATGCCAACAGGAATCTGATTCGCATCCAACAGTAATCCCAGTCCAATGATGGGATCTTTCCTGTTTTCTTTGCTTGGGCCTTTTCTTCTGAAGTCATCTTCTCTGTCGATTTCAAAATAAAAGTTCGTGCAGTCAAAATAGGTGACATCAGTATCGATGGAATATTTTTCTTTGACTCTCGAAGTGAACAGTTCAACGATCTTCTCGTAGTCATTTCCGTAAAATGCCAGGGCACTCAACAGTTGATCGTAGTTGAATGAATAAGGAATATGAAGCTGAGGAAGGATTTCGTAATATGTCTTGTGTTTACTACATGGAGAAACACAACGAGCATATACAAGAAGAGAAAGGACTTCATAAAGATCGAATTCGAAACCAGTAGTAAATTTATAGAAATCAATAAACTTCTTGATATCAAGATCTTCAAGAATGGATTTCAAAGGAAAATAGCCAAGATACCTTCTTGGAGAAACGGCAGTGATTTTCTTGGTCTTATCCTGCTTGTTATCCTGATTCATCTTTTCGACTTCATCTTTGTAGAAAGCGATAGGGTCATCAATACCAGCAGCTTTCAGTTTGGAAACAGAGCCAAGGGACCTGATACAACGATGCTTGGTACCTTTGGTAGCAGGAGAGTAAAAGGACTCATAAATAGCGAGATACGTATTGTTTTGTTGTTTAGCGATCTTAAGGAAATAAGCCATAAAACACCTCCCCTATATAATACACCATTACACCATTAAAAGGAAGAGATAAAAACAAATTTGTCAAGTTTTTGAACAACAAAA
>JALENJ010000019.1 GCA_022767445.1 Erysipelotrichaceae bacterium
CCAAGGACCATCAATGGTCATTTATGCGGTTGATGATCAAGCAGTATCTCCATCTGTGAGTCAACAAGTCGCAACAGAGTTGAATGCACAAGTGATTATGATACCAGAAGATGGCCATGGCTATGGCTTCTACAGTGATAAGGAATATGTAAAGAGAATCGTCGTAGAAAATACAGCTGACTTATTTGAAACTTCGCTTAATTAATCATAGAAAAACAAAATTGGTAGGTATCTTACGATATCTACCAATTTCATGTATGCATGTTACTTGGTGAAGCGGAATTTCTGCCAAGGTTTTACGTAGTCTAGTAGGAAATGTTCCTCTGTGCGGATATGACCTACAACATTGGACTTACCTGAGTTTTCCATATCTTTTAGTGCAATCTGTAGTTCTCCAGCATAGTGTCCGTATTCGCTGGATTCGATGACGACATCACCTCTATGGATGATCTGTGGTGTGTTGAAGATTTCAAAGTGATGTCCCTTGTATTTAACTCTTGATTGGGTAGAGCGTAGGAAGTAATCGCTTTGATCTCCACGGTTAAAGTGTAGTTCTTCTAATACAATCTTCTTTTCAACTTCTGGGATATTTGGTACAAGGTCGACTTTGAAGTTGAGCAAAGATAGGTCGATGTTCTTTAGGCTATCTAGTTCCTCATCTGTTGGATAGCAGTTGGAGATGAGGATATCATCAATACCACCAAGTGCGATGAGGTGCTTGACTTGCACGTCTAACGGTAGGTTGCGGTGCATCTCCAGCGTTGGTAATCCTTCACGCGTAGCCCATGGACCAAAGGCTTCTTTGTTTTGTGTTGTCACAAAGGCAGCTGTGGTTAATCCATAGGACTTGAAACGAGCTGTACATTCTTTGAAGAATTCTAGATTTAGACCTGAATATTTATGTGGATAGAAGTTATGACATCCACATAACATATATTGGTTTGGTTGATAGTCCATGATAGTATCGATTGTAGATACATCATTGGACATATTAATCTCTACTTTTAGTCCATAAGGATTAAATGTCATGATGGATTCTTCGTTGCCTGTAAAGCCCATATCTAGACGGATACCATCGGCTCCAATCTCCTTAAAGAAATGTAAGTCTTTGTAGGAGATACCAAGTGCTTCAAAGATACGTGGAGCTACATCCACAAAGATTTCATAGCCTAACTCGTGTGCGTAGCTGTTGATCTGTGTGAATTCTTGTTTGATGATTTCCGGGTCTTTTGTAACACTGAGAAGGCATGAGAAGATACGAGTAGCTCCGATTTCTCTCGCTTTTTGTAGATAGTTTTTGATTTCATCAATGGATGATTTTTCTGGATAAATTGAAATACCTAAACGACGCATATATACCTCCAATAAAAAGGAGTGGAATGTAGTTCCACTCCGATATGTATAGTTTTAGTTAGCTTTTGTTTCTTCGTCTAACATTTGTTTATCATACATCTTAAAGAATGGTAGATAAATTAAAGTAGATAGAGTAATTAATACTATGGATAGAACTGCAGCTCTCCAGTCACTATTGGTTGCAAGGAATGCACCGATAGGGCCAGGCAATGTCCAAGGAGCTGTTGCGACTACACGATTTACAAGTCCTGCAGATGTCGCAAACCAAGCGATCAATGAATTGGCGATTGGTGCGAAGATGAATGGAATCATCAGTGTAGGGTTCATTACCATAGGTGTACCGAAGATAATTGGTTCATTGATGTTAAATACCGCTGGTAAGAATGCTGTCTTTCCTAATGTCTTTAAGTATTGAGACTTAGAGAATAGTAGTAAGCAGATTGCCATACCGATTGTAGAACCTGCACCACCAATCATGACAAACCATTGATAGAATGGTTCAGAAGCGATTGTAGGTAATGCTTGTCCAGCAGCGAAAGCAGCTGTATTTTGATCAAGAAGTACTAACCATAATGGACGTGCGAGTGATCCTACGATGGACCAACCATGAATACCAAATGACCAGAAGAATTGACATAATAGAACAATTAATAGGACAGATGGTAAGCTATCAGCACCTGAGATGAGTGGCTTAACAATTGTAGCGATAATACCATGTACATTCACTTTGAGGAACATTGTGATTGTAGCGGTTACTAAGAATACGATTAATGTAGGTGTGAGTGATTCAAAGGAACGTGCTACTGACTCTGGTACCTGTGGTGGCATTGAGATACGGAATCCACTCTTCTGTGTGAAGCGATATACTTCAACAGCGAAGAAAGAAGCTAAGATTCCGATAAACATACCTGCAGAACCTAGGTTTGCCATTGGCATTACGAAGCCAGCTGGTAGTGTGCTTAGGTATGTAGATAATTCAGCATTTGTCTGTGCGAGTTCAGCAACACTTGCTGGAGCTGCACCAATTGCAGTTGGGATAATTGTCAATAAGAAGCAAAGTTCAGCTAGGATACCACCAGATAATCCATCTAAGTCATAGGATTTAGAAAGTGAGTATCCCATTCCAAATACTGCGTATAATGTCATGATGTACATGGATACACGGTATGGTAATAGAATGGTTGCTTGGTTTGCCTTGATAAACTGTGTGATACCCCAGCTTGCTGGCATTGAGTTTGGTAAGAATGCAATTACCATGAACATGGATGATACGATGATAATTGGAAGTGTTGCGATGATACCATCACGGATTGCACGTAAGTGACGTTGTTCAGCTAACTTCGCCATCGGCGTAGATAGCTTTTGATCCATAAATTCGGATAATTTTGTAAACATGTTTCCCCCTTATGAAATGATTGAATGTTTTACAAACTAAGTAGTTCTTTTACTTGTTCAAGTAATTTAGGTCCACCAATTGGTGTATAGCCCTGTGGTTTAATTAAAGCAATTGGGATGCCTGCTTCTTTTGCGGATTTCTCTAATCCATCGAAGCGGTGGCGAATTTGTGGTGCAACCAATGCAGCATCATATCCACGTTGTACTTCAGCTTCAAAAGCTTGTGAGCCACATTCGTTGACGTCCAATTCATATCCAGCTTTTGTGCCAGCCTCTTGTAGAGCCTTTGCGACAATTGCACTAGACATTCCTTGGGAACATACTAATAGAATTTTCATATTTACTCCTTCTTTCCTTGCAATTTTATTTTAGCATAGAAAGCGTTTACAACCTTTGTTTGATATTATGTTTCAAAAAACGAAATAGTGTAATACTTATAACATCACGCCTCTAAAGAATAGTAGGTAGATAATCGCTCCTATTACAAGACTTACAAGTGCGGTAATCCACCAGAATGTACGTGAGAATCTTTCGACTTTCTTTTGGTTATATGCGACTGTAAATCCTGAGATAATACCACCAAGGATTGTGGTTGGCCATCCTGGTGGAATGTGTAGAGCTACACATATCATCGGTATCACATTGAGAATGACAAAGAGTTCTAAAACGATAAAGAATGCGCCTTTGTAGTCAAAGGAAGGTACATCTGTTGATAAACCAGGTTTTAGATTCTTCTTTGGATTCTGTTTTTGTTTGGGTAGTTGATAGTCTTTGTCTTTCATTTTATTTGTTTTCTAATGCGTATAAACGCTTATTCATTGAGATGAGATTTTCAGCTAATGAACGTACTTCAAGGGCTGACATCAAGTGGTCTTGAGCATGTACAAAGAGTACAGATACAGTATGATGCTGTCCTGCAGCTTCTTGTTGGATTAAATCTGTTTGTGTTTGGTGAGCTTGTACCAAGTATTCATCTGCTTCTTTCAGAAGTTCTTCTGCTTTATCGAACTCTCCTTTTTCACTTGCTGAGATTGCCTCGTAAACAAGTGATTTTGCGGTACCACCGTTACTGATAATGTTAAAAATAATCAATTCCATATCTTCCATATAAGTATTCCTCCATGTATTTGATTGATTTAATACATAGAAGATAATAGCGAATTCCACTCTCGATGGCAATCACCACCCCAGATGAAGTTTATAATTCGATATCGTATAAGAGGGTAAAGATTGTTATAATATATGCATATGAAGATAGTGAAAATAATATGCATTGCCACAATGTTACTGGTGGGATGTGGAAGAAATACAAGTCAAACAAAGACGCAGGAAAGCGTACAAGTCGATACAACAACATTGGGATCTTATGTAGAGGAAATCAAAAACAGGAACTTACCTAGCTCATGGACAGCAAGCGTACGCAGTGAGTATACGATGACTTATAGTGATCAAACATTGGATACTTATATTCTTGATGGAGTATTAGAAGTAAATGGAGATACTGCGCATCTTAGTCAACATATCAATGGAAATGGAATGTCATCTGAGTTGAGTGGAGATTATTACGATGGTAGATTGTATAACACGTATAACTCTGTCAATTACTATGAGGATATGGATTTTACCAACTTAAAACAAGCGATGTTAGTGCCAATGGATCCCTATATCTATCAACAAGATGACATCCAAAGTATCAGTCAGGATGGAAATGTATATACGATTCAATTAAAGAGTGATAGAGCCAAAGACATATTCTTGAATCGTTATGATTCATATGGACTTAGCAACTATGATTCTTTGGATGTCACAGACAATCAGATTGTAGTGACATTTGATGAGGATCATCACTATGTCAGTGAAAAGGCGATGTTTAAAACATCGATAGAGATGAATGGACAACAGGTAGAGATCAAATACGAAAGTGAGTTGAACTATCTGAAGTTTGATGAAACGAATGTTGATATCAGCGACCAAACCAAGGAAGCTGAAAGTGCTTATGTAAACTTTAGAGATATCGATACAAGTTCTATCGCTACTACAACGGTGGATGATGATTCTCCAGAGAGTACAACAACAGATACATTGAAGAAGCGTTTGGTTTCTCGTTTGGGTTATACACAGGAATCAGATAACACCTACAGCAATACCTATAACGAAAACGAGAAATATACAATTGACTTTAACAACAAGACATTCACCTACAGTAACCGTTCCATTGTCTATGTATATAACTGGAAGGGTGATGTAGGAACACTAGGTGCTTGCCAATACAACTTCCAAGATGATCAAAAGACATCTTCGTGTGAGGATAGTACAGTAGATGGAATCAAGCAAACAAAGAGATATTTACAGATGGAATTATATTATTGCGGCTTATCGTTAGATAGCTTGCAAGCGGAGTAAAGGGGAGTATAGATGAGAGCAGTCATTTCAGTTGTGGGCAAAGATAAGCCTGGCATTCTTGCATTTATCGCTACAAAGTGTGCAGAAAAAGAAATCAACATCGTAGATGTAACACAGAAAGTATTACAGGATTTATTTACGATGATTATGATTGTGGAGGTACCAAGCAATCAAGATAGTTTCCGTACTATCGTTGATGAGTTGGAAGATGCTGGTAGTAAGCAGGGTTTGAGTATACATGTCATGCATGAAGATATCTTCAACAGCATGCATACAATATAGGTGATATCATGCGAATTGAAAGTGATAATATTTTAGAAACAATTCACATGATTGATGAGGATTGTTTGGATATACGTACTGTTACCATGGGTATATCTTTGTTGGATTGTGCCGATGAGGATATCGATCAATCTTGTGAAAAGATTTATCGTAAGATTACAACCAAGGCAAAAGACTTGGTGAAAGTTGCGAATGATATTTCTCGTGAGTATGGCATTCCAATTATTAACAAGCGTGTATCTGTTACACCAATCTCTTTACTGCAGAGTGTATCTGGTGGAGATTGTACGAAGTATGCAAGGGTATTAGATAAAGCTGGTAAAGAGATTGGTATTAACTTTATTGGTGGTTATTCAGCACTTGTGCAAAAGGGACTGACCAGAGGAGATCAAGAGTTGATCGAATCAATTCCACAGGCATTAAAGGAAACAGATATCGTATGTTCGAGTGTGAATGTTGGCTCGACCAAGGCAGGCATCAACATGGATGCGGTGAAGATGATGGGTGAGACCATTCTAGCATGTGCCAATCTCACTAAGGACAATCAGTGCTTTGGTGCTGCGAAACTTGTTGTCTTTTGCAATGCGGTAGAGGATAATCCATTTATGGCAGGTGCTTTCCATGGTGTATCTGAACCTGATTGTGTTATCAATGTTGGCGTGTCTGGTCCAGGTGTTGTACGTGCTGCGATTCATCAGTTGGGAGAACATGCCAGCATGGATGAAGTTGCGGAATGTATTAAGAAGACAGCGTTTAAGATTACACGTATGGGTCAACTTGTTGGTATGGAGGCTTCTAGAAGACTGGATGTGCCATTTGGCATTGTTGATTTATCACTCGCACCAACACCAGCGGTGGGTGATTCTGTTGCGCAGATCTTAGAGGAAGTTGGTCTTGAGGTATGTGGAGGCCCAGGTACGACAGCTACTCTAGCGATGTTAAATGATGCGGTGAAAAAGGGTGGTGTTATGGCATCATCCAACGTTGGAGGACTTTCCGGTGCGTTTATTCCTGTATCAGAAGATGCTGGAATGATACAGGCGGCGACCAAAGGTATCCTAACAATCGAGAAACTTGAAGCGATGACGGCGGTATGTTCGGTAGGATTAGATATGATAATTGTGCCAGGAGATACGACAGCAGCCACACTATCTGCTATAATTGCAGATGAAGCAGCGATTGGTATGATTAACAATAAGACAACGGCTTGCCGCTTAATACCGGCAATCGGTATGAAAGAGGGCGAAAAGCTCGTCTTTGGTGGACTTTTAGGAGAAGGACCAATTATGCCAGTCAAGAGTACAAAAGCAGATGTGATGATCAATCGTGGCGGAAGAATTCCTGCCCCGATACACAGTTTAAAGAACTGATACTTTGGAGGAGATTATGTCAGAAATTCAAACATTACAAGAATTATTAGAAAAAGCACAACAACGAGATATCGAAGCATCCAAAGAAATACTACGACGTATCTCTGACAAGATGTATTTTGTGACAAGACTCTATATTGCAAGTCATGAAGAAGCACGCAGTGTTGAACAAGCTGGACTGAAGAAGGTGTTTGCTCGCCTCAAGGAAGTCACAAATCCAGAATGGTTTGAAAGTTGGGTATCTGAAATTGTGCGTAAAGAGGCGATTTCTCGTATCTTACCACTTACAGAATCTACAACTTCCAGCAACCTATACACCGAAGCAGATGAGATTCCAAATCACATGGCGATCCTTCCAGAGACAACGGAAGGTAAGAAGTATCAGGTTCTTGAGATGATGGATAAGCTAAGCACAGGCGCAAGAGCCGCATTAGCATTACATCTATATGATGGTTTATCCATTGAGGAGAGTGCGAAGCTATTGATGTCTACGCCTCAATCTGTGATGAGTTGGATTACAGAAGCCAAAGATACACTGATGAACAAGGGCTTTAACCTTGGTACATTGATTGTATTGATGGAGAAGTTAAACCCTGTTAGTAATCGTGCACTTGTACAAAAGATGCACGACGATATCGCTTTGAAATCAGTTGAGGATGATGTGTTAAGCAGTGTCTTTGCACAACCTGTTACACCTGTTCCAACACCAAGTTTCCCAGATTTACCATCTACTGCTGGTAATACAGTAGAGATGCCAGTCGTCAAGGATGATAATGAGGATACGATGTCGTCATTGCCGGTTACTCCAAGTGAGGCTAAGGCACCACAGGATTCTGCTACACAGGTACTCAAGAAGAAGTTATTCGATGACGATGATGAGGAAGTTGATGACTATGAGGAAGAGGATTCCAGGGGTGGCAATAAGATTGTATTAGGTTTGATTATCATTCTTCTGTTAATGTTAGTTGCTGGACTTGGTTGGATTGTGGTCGATAAGTTTGGCGGTGGCATTGACTTAGGTTCTATCTTTGGCTCTAAGAAAGATACGACAAGTATCGTCGCTAGCTCTGATGAAACACAAGAAGCTACACCTACTCCAGAAGTGACGCCAGAGCCTACACCTGAAGCACAAGATAATGGTGAGGTAGAGGTTGTGATTGAATCGTTGAATATCCGCAGTGGTGCAGGTACAGACTTCGCTGTTGTTGGTACTGCATATCGTGGTGATAAGTACACTGTTGTTTCTATTCAGCAGACAAATGATTACACTTGGTATCAGATTGGTGATAACCAATGGATAGCAGATGTGAATAATCAATACATCACATATCGTAAGTAATCGTATATGGATGTCCCTCTTTGTGAGGGGCATTTTTTGTGTAAAAGAAAAGCCTCTTTGATGTAGAGGCTTGTGACTATAACAGATTTAATAGATCTTCTCTTGAGAAGGAGGCACTGGATACACCGTCACTGGATAGGATGCGATCTGCTAGATTGGACTTTTCTTCTTGGAGCTGTATGATGCGTTCTTCGACTGTATCTTTGATGATGAGTCGATATACATTGACGATGTTTTTTTGGCCAATGCGGTGTGCACGGTCGCTTGCTTGGTTTTCAACTGCTGTATTCCACCATGGATCATAGTGGATAACGATATCAGCAGCTGTTAGGTTGAGTCCTGTTCCTCCTGCCTTTAGGGAGATACAGAATACTGGGACATCATCTTGTTGGAATTGTTCTACCATTGTGGCTCTATCTTTTTGTGAGGTTGAGCCAACGAGTTTGTGGTAGCGTATGCCTACTTTATCAAATTCATTTGTTAGGGAATCTAACATGCTGGTGAATTGGGAGAAGAGCAGTATCTTGTGTTCTTCTTCAATCGCATTGGAGATGATATTGAGGCATAGTTCTTTCTTAGCAGAATTACCGCTGTAGTTGTCGTATAGAAGTTGTGGGTCACAACAGATTTGGCGCAAGCGTGTTAGTTCAGCAAGCACAGCGATGCGGTTTTCTTTGAATTCTTGATCGCTTTGTTTTTGTAACATGAGTTTTAGGCGCTGTACGCGTGCATCGTATAGGTCTTTTTGTTCGCCTTCGAGTTGTCCATAGTAGACTTCTTCCAGTTTCTCTGGTAGGTCTTTGAGTACGTCTTTCTTACGTCTTCTTAGGATGAATGGGGTTACCATCTTCTGTAGGTCTTGTTCAAGTAGTTCATCCTGATCACGTACGATTGGTAATTCGAAGTTATTGCGGAATTTCTTATAGGATCCAAAGAATCCCGGTAGGATGAAGTCGAAGATAGACCATAGTTCACTCAGGCGATTTTCAATCGGTGTTCCTGTTAGGGCGATGCGGAAGTCGCTGTTGATGTCCTTAACAGATTGAGCGGCTAATGTAGTAGCGTTTTTAATGTATTGTGCTTCGTCGATAATCTGGCAGGAGAACTTCATATTCTCATATACTTCACGGTCGCGTTTTAGTGCATCGTAAGATGTAATCAGGATGTCATCCTCAAGGGAGTTACGTATGAGTTCTTGGCGGATATGAGCAAAGCCTGTAATCATGACATGATGTAGGTCTGGCATGAACTTGGTGAATTCGTTTGCCCAGTTATATACAAGGGATGATGGGCATACGATCAGCGTACGTTTACGATCTTTCCATGCGGCTAGTAGGGTAATAATCTGTAAGGTTTTACCCAATCCCATCTCATCTGCGAGTAATCCTCCTAGATGGTTTTCCTTAAGGGAATAGAGCCAACGGAAACCTTTTACTTGGTATGGACGTAGGATGTCTGTTATTTCCTGGGGAATTTCATATTCAATATCAGACGTATCCTTCATATTGCGTATGAGTCTACGGAAGTTTTCTTCTGCTTGGATATCCAAGAGAGAATCTGAAGATAAACTATCGAGGTAAGCTGCACGATAGGCAGGTACATCGATGGTACCTTTATTAATCTGTGCGTTGGATAGGTTCATGGAGTCTTTGAAGTGTACAAGGGCTTCAATGTTTTCATCCAAATCGACGAATTCTCCGTTCTTTAAGCGATAGTATTTTTTCTTCGTATCATATTTACTTAAAATCTCTGAGATTTGTTTTAGGTCGATTTGGTCACTGACTAGGTGTAGTTGTAATAGGTCATGGTTTACAGAGACACCAATGGAGACGTTTGTCTTAGAATGTACTTTGAGTTTCTTTAATGCATCACTGATAAAGACTTCTGCTTTCTCCTGCATCTCAGGAATGCCGAACTTCAGGAAGCGATATAGTTTGTCTTCATCCTCGGCAAGTGCCATGCGTAAGTTGGCCGGATCAAAGGATGTAAACCATGGTGAAAAGAAGTTATCCATACCTTTTTCATAGTTTAAATCACGTTGTGAATGGTTTTCATTTGGCTTGTATACATTGTATTTACCATGGGAGTAGATTGCATAGACTGAACCGACTACCATATTATCCTGTGGTAAATCTAGATAGATTTCAAATGTCGGTACCTCAGGAAGATACTTGGTTGGATCATATCCATCAGTTGAGATATTCAGGCTCTTTTTAAGTACTGGATATAGATTCTTGGTGAAATTAGGAATATCTTCATCGGCGATAAAGATGTTGTTGGTTTCCTCTGTATCTAGATGAACAGCTAGTTGTCTAAATGCATCGGATGCACGATTATCACGATAGACAATCAGATTACCCATATCAAAGTAATAGGAGTACTTCTTACCTGAGATAAATGGGATGATATTAGGTATAAACTGAATGCCATCTTCTACTTCGTTGATATAGGCATTCATAGGGGGACGATGTTCTAAAAGATTAAATTTAGCTTCAGTCGCATTATCGTCTTTCACCTTGAATTGAAGTTCTTTGATGGTATCCCAGAACATATCAATCGCATAGGATTTAATAGACATGGTCTTTCGTGGTAAATCACCGCGATAAAAAGAGGAATATCCACCAGAGATTTGGCGATAGTAATGATAGGAAGTATCGTCATGTACGTAATCTATGATGTATTGTACAAGTGGGCGATAGCTTGGATGGAAGGCATGGAGTTTGTGAGTAAATTCTAGGGATTTTCCGTATTTCTTAAAGCCCTCATCATCCATAGCAGTAACGAATTCGGTAATACTTGTCAAAGAATAGAGGCGCTCATCCATCAGACCAATCTTGAAGCAGACTTCCATTTCATCGTCGTTAAATACAGGGTGAATATATGGAACAAGGATGATATTTAGCGCATGATCATCAAATGTTTCAAGACTACTTTGGTGAGTATCAAGGAATTGTTTGAATCTGCGATCTGTTCTGCGTTTTCTACCGGATTGATTTGGCGAATATACATCACGATAAAAGTATGCAATCGCTACAGCAGCGACATGTTTACAGATACGGCGATGGTAAAATTGTTTGCAGGAACAGGTAGTGATTAGAATATAGTTTTCATTTGGATCGAGTACGAGCTTAACATGTACTTCCTCAAAAACATCGTCACCCTGTAAAGTTGCCTTGACTTCGATGTAATTTCTGACGGATTCTGAAATATCAAGATCTAAGACATTACCAGCATCGAATTCCGCTTTTCCCTCGTTGTAAATTCTATCACCGAAATAGGCATGAATGTATTGTAGTGTCAGCATGTATTCCCTCCATTTATCACTATATTTTAACATGTACCGGATGGAAATAATATATTATACTGACTGTATGAAAGAGAATCAGTTACAGAAGATACACGATCAGGCAAGAGAGAATCATGTGCCGATTATGTTGGATGATGGCATGGAATTCTTACTAGAATACATCCGTATTCATGAGGGAATTCGGGATATTTTAGAGATTGGCACAGCGGTGGGATATTCTGCGATCCAGATGGCAAATCTAAGATGGGATATGATGATTGATACGATTGAGGTTGATCCTGAAATGTATCAACAAGCTAAACTAAATATCATGCATGCAGGACTAGAGAATCGAATTACATTACATCTGCAGGATGCGTATACATTTCAGACAAAGAAAATATATGATCTGATATTCGTAGATGCGGCGAAATCACAGTATCGCAAGTATATGGAACATTTCTTTCAAAATACAAGAAAGGGTACTGTGTTCTTCTTTGATAATTTGAGTTTCCATGGGATTGTCGAGCATCCGAATTTATCCAAGAATCGTTCAACATTACAGATGACAAGAAAGATTATGAAGTTTCGTGAGTATCTAAAGAATGATACAAGATTAGATACGGAGTTTTTCTTAGAAGTTGGTGATGGCATTGCGATATCCAAGGTAAAGTAAAAGGTGTATCTCATTCAAGATACACCTTTAAAAATGTCCACTGGTATGGCTAAAGCCACCACCACTGCTAGAGTGGAAACCACCGCCTCCACTACTGCTCTTAGAGCGAGGAGAGTAGGTTCTTGATATCGTACGATTCAAGAAAAAATCACGAGACGTACGTAGGTTGAAACCATAGGATGGTATATAACTTAAGGCTTCATGTGAAATGCCTTTTGTCTTATGTTTAGAGCATAATGCGATGACAACGATAAGTCCAATAATCGCTGGTATGATGATGGCAATACCAATCTTGACGTTGTTTACAGTATGCATGTTTTTGATGCTGGAATCAAAGAACTGTCTTGCGCCTTCATCATAACGGTCATATCGCATGTAGTCATTAATCACCTGATCAGCAATGCTTTCGCGAACTGGAGTGATAAAGATGCCACGTGCTTTCTTGCCATGAACAAGAATATCGAACTGTCGATCTTGCATGGTCATGATTAACATCAGACCATCTTTATCTTCACCATATCCCAGGTTTTCTGAGTTATAGACACCTTCCGCCCTTCTTTCAATTGTAGTGGAACCAGAAGTTTCTAGAATACGTATATAAAAGTTAATATGGTACTTTTCACTATACTCTTTGGCTAATAAATTCAAACGTTCTACATTTTCTGTATCGAGTACACCATACTCATCAACGACATATTCATCTGTTCGACTTGTTGCATAGGTCGGTAATACAAAGCTAGATAGGATACAAACAAGAAATGTGATACTAGCGAATATCGCAATTAATTTTTTCTTCATCTCTAGCCTCCTTATAACACCCTAAACAACAATATCAATAACAGTGCAGCACCGATCACTGTAATCGCTAAGAACAATAGGATGGTCTTGAGTTGATCAACAGGTAAATCATCACCAATCATCTTACCTGTCTGTCCATTCATTGCGAATGTATAGGATTTATTCTGCCACTTGGTGGTTAACATCCAAACAGGTAAGAAGGCATAGTGCACGTTCTTTTCGTGAATGTTAATGGTTTGACGACGTGTCATAACAGTGTCATACCCAAAGACTGTACTACGTATCTTATGTGCGGTTGTATTGCGCATACGATCATTAACACGGTTGGTGTCCTGCTGAGCAGAGACATCATAGCGATCGGCTAGATATCCTGGCATATATCCCATCTCGAAGGGGATCATCTCATCATAATTGAATGGTTCGATGGCATCCATGAAATCATCACGCATTTTACTGGATCCATCCGCAGGAACGTGGATAAACTCAATACTTCCTTGACGTAGGATGGAGTAGTAATCCACGGTCGTAACAACGTAGTCACCCTCGCGGTGGGAAAAGCTACGTGTTGCACGATAGGAAATATCCGCATCTGCTTGGCTATCATATAACCAGAAGGGAACATATACACCTTTGATTTCCTCGATGTGGTTACGCTCTTTGAATGCACGAGGTAATAGTGGTTTACCACGATAGAAGTCACTTAGTTTTTTGATGGCTTCATCCTTATTCAACTTAAAAGGGATGATGTAATCAGGTTTCAGTGCACCGCTAAACTGTGCTGGTACGATTGAAGGATTACCACAGTAAGGACAGCTTGTGGCTGCCGTTGTTTCATCAGCGATTAACTGTGCACCACAGGATGGACAGTTATATGCACGCAGGTGTTTTGCGTCTTCTTCAGACCACTGCAGTGTTTCATCTGCTTTATATTCTTGGCTACCTTTTTCTACCGATATAGCGAGTTGTTTATCGTAGTATTCTTCAATGTATGCAGGTTCAAATGTTCTCCCGCAGTTATCGCATTTTAATTTCTGCGAAGCCGTATCAAAGGCGAGTGGTCCATTACAGTTTGGACATTGGAAATTTGTGATTGCATTATTTGCCATAGCGTTCTCCTTTGATAGAGGGAAGACTCACTAGGAGTCTTCCTTCATGATTATTCTGGTTTCTTTGTACCACAGTTGGAGCAGAAGTTAGAGTGGTTTTCATGTCCACATTCAGGGCAGAACCACTTATTAGCGGAATTTTCCTTTTGTGCTTGTCCTGCTTGGTAGAGTGCATTTGCGTTGATTCCACCAGCACTTTGGGCAGCGTTCATACCAACAAATCCCATCGCAGCACCATTGGAGTTCTTAGCAGCGTCTTGCATAGCTTGTGCTTGTGCACCAACTAAAGTTGCCGCAGCTAAATTGGCATCTGTGTAAGCAGCGTTACGTTGCATTTGTTTGATCATCTCTTCATCAGATTCATCTGCCTTGATAGAAGAAACACCGAAGGATAAGATTTCAATACCACGTTTTTCTCTCCACTTACTGCTGAGCTCTTCATTTAACGCTTCAGCAAGCTCTGCAGTATGTGTTGTGATTTGAGAATAACGAACACCTTGTTCACTTAGCTTACCAAATGCAGGTTGTAAAGCAGTTAATAATTCAGAACGTAGTTGATCTTCAATATCACTTACCTTGAAGCTATCAGAAACATTTGCACATACGTTTGTATAGAACAATACAGGATCACTTACATGCAAGCTGTATTCACCAAAACACTTCAATGAGATATCGATATCGATACCAGCGCGTTCATCAACAACTCTAAATGGAACTGGTGCAGGTGTACCATACTTCACACCTAATAATTCCTTTGTGTTGATATAGTAGATACGTTGATCTGTAGCCGGTGTACCTCCAAATGTGAAACGACGACCAAACTCTTCAAACATCTTCTTAACGCCTTCACCAAGAGAACCTGTAAATACAGAAGGTTGTGTAGATGAATCATATTTAAACTCACCTGGTTCAGCACAGATATCAACAACTTGACCCTGTTCGACGATAATCATTGCCTGACCATCCGCAACCGCAATGATAGAACCATCTGTAATAATGTTATCACTACCATTATTGCCACCGAATAAACCGCCAGACTTTCTCTTAATACCCTTAACAATGAATGTATCTGCTGGGATAGCTTCGCAATAGAAGTATTCTTTCCATGAATCGCGTAACGTTGAGTTAGCAGCTAGTAATGCAGTTGAAATAAGACCCATAATTCATCCTCCTATAGTCATTCGACTGTATATGAAAATATTAGCACTCATTTGACCGACAGTCAAATATATTTTTTACATTTGTGTATAAATGATAATTTATGGCATGAATAACTTTCGCGAAAAATTAGAGAAGTTAAGTAAAAAACTATTGCGGTAAGTAAGCGAAAGTGGTAATATAGTCACGTGCCTTAATAGCTCAGTCGGCAGAGCGAGCGGCTGTTAACCGCTAGGTCACAGGTTCGAGCCCTGTTTAAGGCGCCTATAAATCAAAAAAGGTGTTTACAGCAATAATGTAAACGCCTTTTTTGGCGTTTCCTAGATATTTTGGAAGGAGGGAAAGGTATGAAAAATCTTGTATTCCGAGAAGATGTTCTTGCATGGAATTATATGCTTGAGGACGCAAGAAAGCTTGCTGAAGAAAGAAATGTAAAATTTAGTAAGAGACAGATCAGAATTGGTATCGATATGTCAGAATCTACTTTTGGAAAATATTGTACAGGAGAAGGCTTACGAACAAACTTCAGATATTATATGAGATATTGCAATTTCATGAAGAGAGACCCAGTTGAATTCTTTGAAAATCTTATAAAGAAGATACTGCAAGATAGAGAAGAACATCCTGAACTATATGATTATTAAATAAAAAAATCAC
>JALENJ010000021.1 GCA_022767445.1 Erysipelotrichaceae bacterium
TGTTTATCAACTAGCCTAACAAGATATTTAATTTTAGATTTTTGCATTTTCCATTTTAACTGGAGCTTAGAAAATGTGGTTCCAAGTTTTCGTTCCTTATAGATTTGAACCTTGTCTTCAAATGTAAATTTCATAATAAAAATGAACCTCCTAAGTTGTTGTCCAACTTTTGGGGTTCACTTCATTGCGGCCCTTTTCTTGTGCATAAGAGGTCAGTATTCTGTATAATAGTACCGATAGAGGTTAAAGATGAAAAGAGAAGATTTTATCCTTCCGGTTCATGCGGAAGAAAGAAAACGAACAAAGAAAAATACAGAGAGTACTTTTAGTAACTTTAAGATTAGCGATGATATCGTAAATCTAGGTTATGGCAAGAAGTACTTTATACATACCTATGGCTGTCAAGCTAATGTACGTGATGGAGAAGCACTTGCAGGTATGATGGAAATGATGGGCTATACAAGTACCAACGTTCCAGATGATGCGGATGTATTATTCTTCAATACCTGTGCCATCCGCAAAGCGGCAGAAGACCGTGTATTATCCGATGTGAATAAATTACGTTACCTAAAGGAACAGCGTCCAACGACGGTATTCTGTATCTGTGGTTGTATAGCCCAAGAAGAAGAGACTGTTAAACAGATTCTATCTGTATCACCACATGTAGATTTAATCTTTGGTACTCACAACATTCACCGTATGCCAAATCTTTTAGCAGAGGTGATTGAAAGTAACCAGCGTAAGGTGGAAGTATTCTCCCAAGAAGGAGATGTCGTCGAAGATGTACCGGTAAAACGTTCAATGGACTCCAAGGGCTTTGTGAATATCATGTATGGCTGTGATAAGTTCTGTACGTATTGTATCGTCCCTTATACACGTGGTAGAGAGCGCTCACGCCGCAAGGAAGATATCCTAAGAGAAGTCGAAGAACTCAAAGCCAGTGGACGAAAAGAGGTTGTTTTACTTGGTCAAAATGTCAATGCCTATGGCAAAGACTTAAAGATGGAAGATGGCTTTACACAACTGCTTGTAGCAGTTGCTAAAACAGGCATTGAAAGAATCAGTTTCTATACAAGTCATCCAAGAGATTACAGTGCTTCAACAATTGATGCGATGCGTGACTATCCAAACATCATGCCATTTCTACATCTCCCTGTTCAATCAGGATCGAATGAAGTACTAAAACGCATGGCACGTGGTTATACAGTAGAGCGTTATAAACAACTCTATGATGATATGAAAAAGAAAATTCCACACATTGCCTTTACAACAGATTTGATTGTCGGTTTCCCAAATGAAACCGATGAAGAATTCGAAGCGACATTAGACTTAGTGAAGTACTGTCGTTTCGATATGGCATATGCATTCATCTATTCTCCACGAGCAGGAACACCTGCCGCAAACATGGAGGATAATATCCCACTAGAAGTCAAGAAAGAAAGACTTGCAAGACTGAATGATCTGCTAACGCAGATTGCGGAAGAAAACAATCGTCGCTTTATGCACCAGAAAGTCAGTGTCCTATGCATTGGAACATCCAAACGAAACAAAGAAGTATATAGCGGATATAGCGACGATAATAAACTTGTGAATTTTACAAGTGATAAAAATTGTATCAATCAAATTGTAGAAGTTGAAATTACTTCCACGCATAGCTATTACCTTGAAGGTAAAGTTCTGTAAAAACAAACAGGTTTGTTTTATAATGAATACGAATTAGAAGCGTTACTGGAGGGTATAATTATGAGTAAAGTACGTATATTTGCACTCGGCGGCCTCGATGAAGATGGAAAAAACATGTATGTCGTGGAGAACAACGAAGATATATTTGTCATGGAATGTGGATTGAAATATCCAGATGGTGATCAACTCGGCATTGAGATGATCATCCCAGACTTTAGATACCTACGTGAGAATCAGTCACGTATCAAAGCAGTATTTATCACCCATGGACATGAAGATGTCATGGCAGCTTTACCAAATCTATTAAGAGAGATTCCAAATGTTCCTGTATATACAGCACCACTTACCGCAATGATGTTGGAGCGTAAGTTAAAGAAAGTAGGACTTAAGGATTTGAACTTGCATCGTGTACGCCGCAATGCAAAGTTTAAGATTGGTAAAACAGAGATTCGTACCTTTGGTACGATGCAATCCATTGCGGATGGCTTTGGTGTCGCAATTAAAACAGAGGATGGATATGTTGTATATTCATCAGAGTTCATTGTTGATTATGACACCAAGAACGCAGCCTTTAAATTTGATATTACCAACATTACAGATTTAGGTAATGAAGGGGTACTTGCGCTGATGAGTGAGTCTGTTGGTTCAACACGTCAGGGTAACAGTAGTCCTCATCATCGTATTACTAATCAGATTGAACAGTACTTTGAAGATACAGAACATCGTATGTTTATTACTGTATTCAATCAGAACTTATATCGTGTAATTGAGATTATTGAACTTGCAACAAAGTACAACCGCAAGGTTGTCATCTTTGATGAAGAACTCAAGAGCTTAATGGCTGACATGGCAAAACTAGGTTATTACCATATTCCAGCAGGACTAGAGGTAGCACCATCTGCTTTCAGCAATGATATGGAAAACATTCTTGTGATAGTCTCTGGAACAGGTAAGTCTATCTTCCGTAAGATTCATAAGATTGCGACGAAGGAAAACGAACGCGTTGAACTACGTCAAACAGATACGATTATTATCGCCTCACCAGCAGTACCAGGTACAGAGCGTGAAGAGGCATCCATGGAAGATGACTTATACAAAGAAGCAGGTCGTGTACTCATGATTGATGCACGTCGTGCCTACAGCATGCATGCAAGTATCGAAGACCTAAAGATGATGATGTACTTGATGAAGCCAAAGTATTATGTACCAGTTAAGGGTGAGTATCGCCAATTGATTGCCAATGCGAATATCGCATTGGATATGGGATATAACGCAGATAAGATTATCGTCATGGATAATGGCCAAGTTGCGGTGATCAACGATGGTAACTTGGAAAGAGCGTATGACAAGGTTGATGTCGATGATGTGATGGTCGATGGAAACGATAGCTTAGATGCTAGTGGTATGGTATTAAAGGATCGTGAGATCCTCAGTACAGATGGTACAATTATCATTGGTGTAGTTATGAACCACGTCACAAAGGAAATCATCGGTGGACCAGATGTACAAAGTAGAGGTGTTATCTACTTGAAAGATGCCGACTACATTATTAAAGAAGTTGGCAATATCATGGAGAAGACAATCAATGATGCGGTCAAGGAACACCGCTATGACAATATGACTTGCCGTAGCGAAGCACGTGAAAAGATCAGTCGTTATGTCTTGAAAGAAACTGGTAAACGTCCAATGATATTACCAGCAATCATTGAAATTAATACGAAGGATTAGTGAGGGATTCGTGGCTAGAAAGACAAAAGCACAACAACAAGCAGAACAAAACCAACTGATAGTCAGAGTGATTACAATTGTAATCTTACTTGCACTATTGATTACAGGCTTTACTAAAGCGGGTATTGTTGGTTTATTTATATATAACTTATTAGGTTACCTATTGGGTAACCTTTACTGGTTTGTGATTGGAGTGGCAGTCATCGTACTTTTGATGAATATCATACGAAAAAGACAAAACGAACCGGAGATATCCTGGTTTCCAATCATACTGTTGATATCTGCTTTCTTACTATTAGAAAGCTATACTTCTATCAAGAATGTCAGCGGTATGGATGCAATGTATGACTATATTAACCATACCGTAGATTACTTCGTGCCAGATTCTACACTACAATTTACAGGTGGTATCTTTGGTGTATTCCTGTATGCGATAAGCTCAATGTTGTTTAGTCGCAGTGGTGTCATTCTTGTGATGATTGTATTGTTCTTGATTGCGATGTTGTTAATCGTAGACATTGAAGTATATAAGAAGATATTTCACAACATGATCAACTTCTTTAAGATGCCAGAGGGTGAAGAGAAGGTGGAAGAAAAACCAGTAGAGCCAAAGGAACCAGCTAACTTTTGGAAGATGGTAAACAAAGGAAAAGAGAAAACAGATTCTCTGTTCCAAAATATCAAAGCAGATGGCAAAACAGAGAGTTTACCTGTGGTAAATGAAGAAAATACGCCACAAACCGCCAAGGTAATCAATCGGATTCATCCTGATGAAAAGACACAAGAAGTACCGATTATTGTCTTACCAGGTGAAACGATATCTTCCAAGGATTCCGTATTCATCGATGTGGATGAGCTAAGAAATGAGAATCAACCAATGCATGATGAACCAACGCTCATCAATGAAACGCCATTCCAGCAAGCAAATACCTTCCATCCACTTACCATTGAAGACGAACAACCGCAGGAAGATATCGAAACAATCGAGGATACACAACAAATTGAGATGGAAGAACATCCAAGTCAAGAAAACATTGTATATCCACCAGTAGAAGCACCAAAACCAAAGAAGCGCAATCGACCATATCAATTACCGCGTCTATCACTCTTGGACCCACTTCCATCTAAGAACAACAACTCAGAAAACGAAGTAGCCGCAAGAGAAAAAGGACAGCTATTAATACAGATCCTACGCAACTTTGATATCGAAGCAAAACTACTCAATACGCATATCGGGCCATCCGTTACACAGTTTGAAATTCGACCAGATGCCAATGTGAAAGTATCCAAGATACTTGGACTTACGGACAATATCAAGATGCAACTAGCAGCTAGAGATGTACGTATTGAAGCCCCAATTCCAGGCAGAAATGCTGTTGGTATCGAGATACCAAACGTTAAGAGTACTGCTGTCAAGATGAAAGAAATCATCAACGACGCAGCTGATAACAAAGATCAACCACTACTATTCTTTGTGGGTAAAGACTTGTTAGGTCGACCAGTTACCTGTCGACTTGATAAGATGCCACACTTATTGATTGCTGGTGCCACAGGTTCTGGTAAATCAGTATGTATGAATTCCATCATCTGTTCATTACTACTACGTACCAAACCAGATGATGTAAAGATGTTGTTGATTGATCCTAAGAAGGTAGAATTTACACCATATCGAAACATTCCACACTTAATTGGACCAGTCATCAATGATCCAAATAAGGCGAATAACGCACTTAAGGTTATCGTGCGTATCATGGATGAAAGATATAACATCTTCGCCTCTGTTGGTGTTCGTAACATCGAAGTTTATGACAACATGGTTGCTCAACAAGGTGGTAAGCCAAATCCAGATGGCTCACCAGCACCAAAGAAGATGCCATATATCGTTGTAATCATCGATGAGTTAGCAGACTTGATGTCCGTTGCCGGAAAGGATGTTGAATCCTCAATTCAACGTATTACACAGTTAGCACGTGCTGCAGGTATTCACTTGATTGTAGCGACACAAAGACCATCTGTAGATGTTATTACAGGTATTATCAAAGCTAATATCCCAAGTCGTATCGCCTTTGCGGTATCCAGTGGTATGGATTCAAGAACAATTCTTGACCACGTAGGGGCGGAGCGATTACTTGGTTATGGTGATATGTTGTATATGCCAATTGGACAAACAGGTTCAACCCGTGTCCAAGGTGTATTTGTGACAGATGATGAAGTACAAAGAATCACAAAATTTGTATCCTCAGAAGCCACACCAATGTATGACGATGCTTTCGTACAACTAGATGGAATTGAATCTGGAGAGGGAGGAATCGTCACAGAGATTAGCGATGATCCGCTCTTTAAAGAAATCAAGGAATATGTCATTGAAGCACAAAAAGCTTCCACATCTTTACTACAAAGAAGATTCGGCATCGGTTATAACCGTGCCGCAAGAATGATTGATGCCCTAGAAGAACATGGCATCATTGGTCCAGCACAAGGTAGTAAACCTAGAGAAGTATATATCAAAGAGTGAGGACACCAGTTGGTGTCTTTTCTTTATGGATTGCAAATAGTTATATACTGTTATATAGTGTTATGTGTAAGGAGACATAATGAAAATCATTCTAATAAACGGAAGTAGTACTCCATTATATGAGCAGATTAAAAATGCAATCAAAGAAAACATTGTTGGAAACACAGTATCATCAGATGCACAATTACCATCTGTACGACAACTATCCAAAGAATTAGGTGTAAGTATATTAACTGTCAAAAAAGCATATGACGAACTAGAACGAGAAGGATTTATTGTCATCAGGCAAGGCTTAGGTACATTTGTTGCGACAATGAACCAAGACCTTTTAAAAGATGAAAAACAAAAAGACATCGAGTCCCATTTACTTGAAGCATGCAAGATTGCGAAAACAATTAATCTCAGTAAATCTGAATTAACAGAACTATTCAATTATATTTATGAAGAAGGTACAGAAGATGAATAAAATTGAGATCAAAAACTTAAATAAAGACTATCACAACTTCGCATTAAAGAATGTAAATTTCTCTATTCCTAAAGGATACGTTACAGGATTTATTGGTAGAAATGGTATGGGGAAAACGACAACGATCAAATCAATATTATCTTTGATTCAGTATCAAGGAGATATTTTATCCATACATGGTGATGAGAAAGCAAATCTGAATAATCAAAAAATTGGCGTGATTATGGATGATTCCTTTTTGGCAAAAGATTGGAATATGGAACTTGTCAATCAAGCGATGAAGGTTGGATATGATGAGTGGGAAGAGAATACATATTGGAAGTTTCTAGAAAAATTCCATATCGATAAGAAATTGAAAGTAAAAGAATTATCACGTGGAATGAAGATTAAGTTGATGTTATCAATTGCTTTATCTCACAACGCAGAACTCTTAATCCTAGATGAGCCAACAAGTGGATTAGATCCAAGTATGCGTGAAGAATTTGTGGAAGTTATCTCTGACTATATGCAAGATGATAAACACACAGTATTATTCTCTACACATATTACACAAGATCTTGAAACAATCGCTGACTACATCGTATTTATTGATAATGGAGAAATTGTACTAGCTTTAGAAAAAGAAGAATTCATACACCATTTCATGATTTTGAAATGCGGTTTAGAAAATCAAAATACGCTTGATTCATCCGCAATATTAGGACAAAAGAAAACAAAATATAATATTGAATACTTAGTAAAGCGCGATGCGATTCATGAGATACCAGATGAATATGTAGAGGATGAAATTACAATTGATAAGATTATGATTTTATATGGGAGGGAAAAATAATGAATGCGATAAAAGTATTTAAGTTAGATTTATTATCCATAAAACCATATTTAACAATTAAAAATTTGATCATTCTAATAGGACTTGGAACTCTCTATGGTGTACTATCAAAAAATCCATCGTTCGTTTTAGCTACAGTACAAATGTTCGCAATATTATTCTCGGGGTATCCTTTCATGGTAGGTGAAGAATCTGGAATTGATCCTTTATATAAACTGTTCAGTATCTCTTCAAAAGATGTAGTAAAAGGTAGATACTTACTAGCAACAGTATCTGTGATAATCATGCTTGTGGTTGGTGTTGTTATGGCAATGCTGATAGGAATTGCATATCCTATGGAAGACTTATTCTATAGTTTATTACTAGCGGCACCATGTATAGGGTTGATCTCATTAATCATTATTTTTATCGAGTATCCAATCTATTTTAAATATGGATATAAAAAGGGAAAAACATTAACAGCAGTACCAATGTTATTACTTGCGATTGGTGCAGTATGTTCTACTTACTTTCATGAATCACTAAAATCTATAGTACAGTTTCTAGTGATGAATCCATTTATGGCAATGGCAGTTATCTGTATTATTTTCTTCATCATAGTAGTCTTTTCATTAAAACTTTCTAACAAGCTATACGCAAGAAGAGATTTTTAATGAATAAAAATAATTGACAAGAGTTTCTGACTACCATACTATTTCAACATAACAAACCGATGATTGGGAATCAAACATACAAAGACAACTTCTAGAGAGCGGGGATGGTGTAAACCTGCAGGCATGCGGTATGCAAATGGACCCATGAGGGCTTAAGGAAAGCTTGTACAAGTATTTAAGACGCAATGTCAGCGTTAAAAGACAGAGAATGTGATTGCATTTTTAAAGAGAGAATAGTCAAAAGACTATTAAAAAAGGTGGTACCGCAGGTTAATGCTTGTCCTTTTGTGGGCAGGCATTTTTGTATGTTATGACTGAAAATGCAGAGAGAAGGATGCTATATCACACGAAAAAGTTAGTACAGGTAATTTGTGATTTACTATGCAGTATGATGATTGGGTGTTCTTTAGCCACTGTATCAAAAAAGATGCGAAGAAGTATGTGATTGTAAAGCAATTAGATCATGCATCCATTGATGAAATTGCAGTCACAATTGAAAATGAATTAAAAGAGTTAGATGAAACAGCAGAAGTAGAAATCTATTCTGGTCAAAATGATCAGTCTGCATTGATGCAGATTGGTAAGCGAGCAGTAACAGATGGAGCAGATGTGATTATCCCAATTGGTACACAAGCAGCACAAACAATGGTTGTGGTAAGTGAGGATACAGAGATACCAGTAGTTTACGCTACAATTAGTGATCCAGAAGCAGCTTCCTTAACAGGAATTGATCGAGTAAACAGGTACATCTGATGCACTCAATACAAAACAGTTTGTTGAAATGATGTTAAAACAAAATCCAAACTTATATACAGTTGGTTTACTCTATTCAAATTCAGAAGCAAACTCACAAAAGCCAATTGCAGAAGTGAAAAAGATTTTAGATGAAAAGAAAATTAAATAAATCGAAGCAACCGCAAATACAAGTCAAGAAGTAATCGCTGCCGCATCATCTCTTATCGCAAGTAAGGTAGATGCAGTATTTACACCAACTGATAACGTGATTATGTCTTCTGAACTTGCTATCTATGAATCATTCATGAATGCGAATATCCCATATTATGCAGGAGTCGACTCCTTTGTTAGATCAGGTGCATTTGCGACTTGTGGAGTGAATTATACAGATGCTGGTAGTAAGACAGCCAAGCTTTAACATACTAATGGCAACACCGCCAAAGTTATTATTGCTAGATGAACATACAGCTGAACTAGATCCAAAGGCAGCTGCAAAGATTATGAACTTACCCAAGAAATTGTTCGTAAGCATCATATTACATGCTTAATGGTAACTCATCAGATGCAGCAAGCTCTAGAAGTTGGCGACCGCACAATCATGATGAATGATGGTCATATTGCAATAGACATAAAAGGTGAGCAGAGAGCGAACATGTCAGTTTATGATCTCATGGAATGCTTCCACGCAAATACAGGAAGTGATCTCGAAGATGATCATATCTTACTTGCAAAACAAGTATAGATACAGAATAGACGCGAGATAATGACATAATAAAATGAATGAAATGCGTATTCTATCTTGTGCACATATTACCATTCAAGTGCATATACACGCGCTTAATGATGATTTGATTGGTGTTATTTCATTTGTAAAAAGTGAGTAAGACAATCTATATAGGTTTTATTCATTATTGTCTTAAATTTAAACTGGAAACTCTTGGATGAAATTAATGTAGTGTGTCCTTTCTGTTATCAATAAGAATAGGGTGTACAAAAGTTGTTATGTAAAAAAATGCATAACAACTTTTTCGATTTAGAATGTAGTTATAAAAATGAGGGGAGATATAATGAACGATCGTGCAAGTCAGATATTAAATCTGCTAATTAAAAATCCAGATTATAAAGTATCTAATATTGAGAAACTTCTTGATTTGACACGCCGTCAGGTCAATTATTCTCTAAGTCAAATCAACAATGACTTGGTACAAAATAATCTTCCTAAAATTACTAAAAATTCTGATGGCTCAATTGTGGTGCCGAAAGAAATACTTCAGTTTTATTCACAACGTTCATCTGATATATCTACGGTGTTCTATTCAGAAAAAGAAAGAATCGATATTATTTGTCTATTCTTAGCAATAAGTCATGAGGATGTATCACTTAATCATCTAATGGACGTACTCAAGGTTAGTAAAAATACCATTGTGAATGATATAAAACAAGCTAATGAATCTATAGATGAATATGGTTTGCGTATTAAATACAATCGTGTTCAAGGCTATGACATTACTGGAAATGAATTTCAGATCAGAACATTAATTGAAGATATTATTCAAAGAAATATTACATATAAAAGGGATTTTTCAATATTAGATCGTTACTTTAAATTTAGAAAAGATAAAGCAATTCATTTAATTAGCGAAGTCGAAAAGGAATTGTTTGTAAATTACTCTGATGAATCGTTTGATTTTATGGCTAATGTATTCACATATGTTTTCTATCGTATTAAAAATAAGCAAATACATTTAAATGATCAAATTGGAAAACTCGTAAAGAGTAGTAAAGAGTATGGAGTAATACAGAAACTACTTAGAGATGAAATCCTACGGAAAGATAGCGAATGGATTAGTCTAATGTTTATGGCTTCAAATGTATATGTTAGTGAGAAGTCGGATCTTATCTTAGTTGAGAGTGATTTATTCTCACTTGTTCATCAGATGGTAGAACGTTTTAAACAGTTGACTTTGATTGAAATCGAAGACCAAGGTAAGTTTGAGATTCGCTTATTTAATCATTTGCGACCTGCATGTTTCAGAATTATGTTCGACATCAAAATTCACGATTACTACAGTGGGTTAGTAAATAGCGATTACGATGTCGTAAAGCAGATTATTGGAGATTTAATTAAACCAATTGAAGAATACATTGGGAAGACATTCTCAAATGATGAACTTGAATTATTGACGTTATATTTTGGATCACAACTACGACAAGAACAAGACATCGCACCAAAGGCTAGGGCAGTAGTTGTATGCTCGAATGGATTGATAGTTTCACGCATGATGCTTGAAACTTTGCGAGGGGTATTTCCGGAGATACACTTTTTAACATCATTATCGATTCGTGAATTTGAAAAGTTTGGCTCTGATTATGACCTTGTGTTTACAACTGATCCAATCCAAACAAATATTAACCAATACATTATTAATCCAATCATGTCGAAGGATGAGCAATCACGATTGCGAGATAGAGTTTTAAGTGATCTAGGTATTACAAGTCCTGAAAAGCATATTAAGGAATTGATGCGAACAATTGAGAAATACGCAAAGGTTGAAGACATGCAAGCATTGAAAGATGAATTAGAAGTATTATTACAAACATCTTCCAAAATCCAAATAAAAGATAAAGATACTATGCCAGGATTGATGCACTATTTACATCAGGATTGGGTACAAATTACTGATAAAGAACTTGATTGGAAAGATGCAATTCGATATGCGTTTGAACCAATGCGTAAAGTGAACGCGATTAATAATCAGTACATTGAGAAAACAATGCAAAGCTTTGACAATCAGCTCTCATATAGTTTCTTTGGAACGGAAGCTGCAATTCCACATGCGGATGAAAAGACATTAATCTACGAAGAATTCATCGGATTTACAGTCTTTCAGAAACCTATTCAATTTCCAAATGGAAATTTGGTACATGTAATTGCACCAATTGCAATTCTTAATACATCCAAACATATCTACGCAGTAAAAAAGTTAGCAGAAATTGTTATGAACGAAGAAAATATAGACTGGATTATTAGCTTTACTAATGAAAGTGCGCTATATCAAGCATTTATAGAAAGGGATTGGTTATGAAATTAGAAGATTACGGTAAATTTACAGTCATCATGCGTGGTTACACACTAGAGCAAGCAGATCGAATTATCCACGTATTACGTGAATACAAAGAACACTTTGTGGTTGAAGTGACAATGAATTCGAAAGGAGCACTTGATATGATTCGCATATTAAGCGAAAAGTATCGTGGCCAAATTCATATCGGTGCAGGTACTGTAAAAACGTTAGAAGATGCAAAAAGTGCAATCGATGCTGGTGCAGAATTCTTATTATCTCCAATCGGTTTTACAAAAGAAATGATGGAGTATACAAAGGCGCATGGAATTCTTGCAATTCCTGCTGCTATGACACCTACTGAGATTGAAACGCAATTTAATATGGGTGCTGACATCGTAAAAGTATTCCCAGCAAGAACCGTTGGTCCAAAATTCTTTAAGGATGTTCAAGCTCCATTAGGAAAACTAAGACTCATGGCAGTTGGTGGTGTTGGAGTAAGCAATTATCAAGAATTTTTTGATCATGATTGCCAATATGTCGGTATGGGAACAGGCATGTTCGGAAACTTAAATTTAGAGACGGCTTCTGACGAAGAAATTCGTGCAGTTCTAGATACATATCTAACTAAGTAGGAAAGGAGAAAGAGATATGAGTATCAATGTTGTTGTAACAAAAGAACTTGTATTTCCACAAGTAGAAGTATCTACAAAAGAAGAAGTAATTTATTTACTGGCAGATGCTTTAGAGAGACAAGGATTTGTAAAAGATACATATAAAGATGCAATTCTTGCAAGAGAAAAAGAGTATCCAACAGGATTACCATCAACAAGTCCTGTAGTGGCAATTCCACATGCAGACAATAACCTTGTCAATACTACTTCCATTGCGGTAGCAGCATTAAAGAGTCCGGTTAAATTCCATAACATGGAAGAGGTTGACCAGACGGTCGATGCGCAAATTGTAATCATGATGGCAATTGCTGAACCCCATGGACAGATTGAAATGTTACAGAGAATTATTGGTTTTATTCAGAATGATGAAGCAAAGAATAAACTCGTTCATTCTGTTAATAAAGAAGAAATTTTAGAAGTAATACAAGAATCAATTTTAAAGGAGGAATAAAAATGAAAAGGATTCTAGTTGCTTGTGGTAACGGTATTGCCACATCTACAGTAGTCGCAACAAAAATGAGGCAGTTCTTAGAGGAAAATGGTCAGCAAGTAACAATTACACAATGTAAATTAATGGAAGTTCCAAGTAAAGTTGCTGACTATGATCTACTAGTTACAACAGGACAATTTGGTGGAGATGCACATGGTGTAAAGCTAATTAAAGCTATGCCACTTCTTACAGGTATTGGTGCCGATGCTGTATTAAATGAGATTTTAGAGGCAGTTAAAGAATAATAAAAGACAAAACTTAGGAGATAGATAATATGAATATCATAATGGATGTATTTAATTTCTTTATTCGCGCTGGTGCAACAGTTATGTTACCAGTTATCATTACAATTATTGGTTTAATCTTTGGCTTAAAATTATCTAAAGCATTTAAGTCGGGTTTAACACTTGCAATTGGTTTTGCTGGTATTAAGTTAATTCTTGACTTCATGACATCAAACGTAGGACCAGCAGCTAAAGCAATGGTTGAACGTACAGGGGTTGTACTTGATGCATTAGATGTAGGTTGGGGTTCTATCGCTGCAGTCACATGGGCTTCACCAATTATCGCAATCTTAATCTTTACTATCTTATTGGTTAATATCATTATGCTAATCTTGAAGGTTACAGATACATTAGATGTTGATATTTGGAACTATCACCACATGGCAATTGTGGGTGTTATGACTTACTTTGTAACAAAGAATATCTTCCTTGGTGTTGGTGCAAGTATTGCAATGGCTATCATTACATTTAAGTTATCTGACTGGTCACAAGGTGCCGTAGAAGAGTTTTTTGGAATTCCGGGTGTTACATTGCCAACTGTATCTGCATTATCTTCACTAATCATTGCATGGCCAATGAACTGGTTATTAGATAAGATTCCATTCGTTCGTGATTCTAAGTTCTCAGTTAAAGATGCTCAAAAGTATTTAGGCTTTTTTGGGGATCAGATGATTATGGGTGGTGTCATCGGTTTGGCAATTGGTGCATTAGCAGGATACGACTTAACAGCAGTATTAAAACTTGGTGTTAGTATGTCAGCGGTCTTAGTGTTAATTCCAAAGATGACAGCTCTATTCATGGAAGGTTTAATGCCAATCTCTGACGCTGCTCAAAAGTGGTCTCAAGAACGTCTAAAGGGAAGAAATGTATTTATCGGTTTAGATGCTGCTGTTGTAGTAGGTAACCAAGATGTAATTACAACTGCTTTAATTATCATTCCTTTAACAATCGCTATGGCATTAGTATTACCTGGCAACCGTGTATTACCATTTGCAGACTTAGCAGTAGTTCCATTCCGTGTAGCAATGGTTGTTGCAGTAACACGTGGTAATCTATTGAAGAATATCATCATTGGTTTAACAGTCACTGCTTCCTTACTGTGGTGTGGTTCAGCAACTGCTCCAGTATTGACAGCAATTGCTCAGTCAGTTGGTATCGACCTTGGTACAAGTGCAATCTTTATCTCATCATTCGCAGCTACTGCAATGATTCAGAGTTACTTAGTATTCTTAGCATTCACAGCTAATCCAGTAATTGGTATTCCTGCATTAATTGCAGTATCTGTTGTTTACTGGTATTTCATTGAATATAGAGGCGCGAAGAACAAGCAACAAGCTTAAGGAGGAAAGTATTTTGAAAATTACTGAAATCGAAATATTTCGAGTTAAACCAAGATGGATTTTCTGCAAGGTTTCAACTGATGCAGGAATTTCTGGTTGGGGTGAAATGATTTCTGGAACAAAGACAGAAACTGTAGTTGCAGGAGCCTATGAAATTGGCAACCGTGTTCTAGTTGGACAAGACCCATTTGATATTGAACGTCTATGGCAACGTATGCACCGTTCATTCTTCAGAGGTGGCCCAATCCAAGGAACAATCGTTTCTGGTTTTGAAATGGCATTGTGGGATATCAAGGGTAAAGCTCTGAATGTTCCAGTATGGCAATTATTAGGTGGTAAAGCACGTGATCGTATCAAGGTATATTCTTGGATCGGTGGCGATCGTCCACAGGATGTAGTTGCTCAAGCACAAGATAGAGTTGATCGTGGATTCGATTCCATTAAGATGAATGCTACAGAAGAACTGCATTACATTGATAGCTACGAGAAAGTACAAGAAGTAGTTGAACGTGTTAAGTCATTACGTGACACATTTGGCTATAAACTAAATATCGGTATTGATTTCCATGGTCGTGTACATAAGCCAATGGCAAAGATTCTCGCCAAAGCATTAGAACCATATAAACTAATGTTCTACGAGGAAGTAGTATTGCCAGAGAACGAAGAAGCATTTAAGGATATTTCCTTAAGAGTTTCTACACCACTTGCAACTGGTGAACGTCTATATACACGTTGGGCATTTAAGAATTTAATTAAGCAAGGTGCAATTGATATTTTACAGCCAGATGTAGCTTTAGTTGGTGGTATCTTAGAAACAAGAAAAATTGCAGCAATGGCAGAAGCATTTGATATGGCAGTAGCACCACATGCTCCATATGGACCAATTGCTTTAGCAGCGACACTACAAGTAGATACATGTACACCAAATGTATTTATTCAGGAACAATCTTTGGGTATTCACTATAACAAGGGATTTGATTTATTAGACTTTGTTGTAAATAAAGAAATGTTCTATTACAAAGATGGATACTGTGAAATTCCTACAAATCCAGGCTTAGGAATTATTCTTGATGAAGAGAAGATTCGTAAAGTTTCTGAGGAAGGACTTGTTTGGACAAATCCAAACTGGGAACATTACGACGGTACTATCGCAGAGTGGTAATCTAGAAAGAGGGATTTTACGATGGAGTTTATGATTATAGCTGTCCTATTATTTGGATATACGGTTTATTACTATCTTCAAATGAAGAATATAGAAATTAAATCTAGAAACTCAATGGTTCGTAGAATCCTTCTGATTGTGATTGGTCTTGTATTCTTCTATCTCGCAATAGTAATGATGGAAGATAGACCAACGCTAGTGGTTATTGGTATTCTTCTAATTCTGATTGCATTTCAATCAGAAGGAATATCAAAAGATAAAGTTATCAAGTTTGGTATTCTCGATGGTGAATTTGTAGAGTATAAAAATGTTCTGATTCATAAAGATGATAAGGGATGTTCTCTAGAATTTGTTTCACCATCACGTAGAGTTGATACAACTTTATATTTTGATCAAAGTCCAGAAGTATTAGAAGAATTCTTAAAGCGTAATGCGCGTAAGAAAATCCAATATCGCTATGCATTAGATAAAGATAATTCAAAGAATAAATAAAAACTATAAAACATGCATTCTGATATGTACCCAGAATCCTGGACACATATTTGAATTAGGCTGAACACATGGATGCCATCCTGTATTGCACAGGTGGCATCCATTTTGTTTTTGCCTGAATTCTTCTATTGTTATAATAATCGACATATTCTTCTACTGC
>JALENJ010000027.1 GCA_022767445.1 Erysipelotrichaceae bacterium
GATGATGTGTATAGCGGAGGAACACCAGAAGAAGCTGATGAACTTAACTTACCTTTGTTAAGTACGGCTATATCTGGTGGATTATTCCATCCAAATTGCAAGCATCACCTAAGCACTTATTATCCTGGTATGGATAACGATGATGATGGTGATCCAAGACAGACATATGAGAATCCACCAGGTACACAAGAGCATCACTACCTACAGCATCAGATCCAACGTGAAAGAAGACTACAGGTCGGTTCTTTAAGTGAAGATAAAATTAGAGAACATGCGGATAAAGAACAACAGTTAATAGGGCTTGATGAGAAGTATGTAAAACAAGCAGAAACTTATTTAAATTTAAATGAGCCAGCAGATAATTTTAGGAGTATCAAAGATGAGTTCATCGAAAAATCAAACCCTAATATAGGCGAGTTGTCATTTAATAAAAACATTGTTAAAGGTAGATTCAAGGAAGAAATAACAGTTGGGGAAATTTACTTCAAAAATTTTGGCGGAAATGTAAAACTTTTGAACAAGGATTTATATAAAGGATCATCACCTGACTATGCTATTGATAATCTTTTGTGGGAATTGAAGACGCCAGAAAGTCACAAGAATTTTCACAAATTGATTGAAAAAGGTATCAAGCAGATAAATGCTGGAACATTGGATTTACAGCCTGGTGGCATCATCTTAGATATTAAAAAAATAAAAGAGCAAATTAGTATCGAAGAAATTAAACAAATTGCTCTAAAACGAATTGCTTTTAAATCGCCAACTGACATGAAATTCATTATCATTGATGATGACGAGATTATTGAAATTTATCAATTCACAAAATAAAAGAGATACGTCGACCTTAGGCGGCCTTCCTATCTCTTTCACCATCAATATAACACGTTGTGTTGATTAGTCAAGTACTCTACTTAGGGTGCTTTTTTTAGTGGAGAAAAGGAGAGATTTATGGGAACAGAAGAATTTAGCAAGCTGTGCAAAACGACAGTGCGTGATTACTTTAATGAACACGCAGACAAAACAGATAATGCACCGATTACTGAAGATGATGTCTTTATCGTATGGATGTGCAAAACACTTCAGAACTGTAAGGCGATGGCAAGTACAACCGTGCACGATCAGATGTATTATGAGCTGACTTATAACGGTGATAAGCAGGAGCTTTATATCGATGTATACAAGAAGTGGGAAAACCGCTGTCTGAAATTTGCCGATCAGTCTGCAATGCAGCCCGCAGCGTAGGAGGGATAAATATGTTAAATCAAACAGTATCACTTATGAGCAGCACAGATTACAAAGATAGATTTTTAGCTGAATATATTCAACTAAAGGAAAGATATGAAAAACTGCATAAAACAATTGTGAAAATTAAGGCTGGTACATGTTCGTTTGAACCTACTTGTAAAGTTGAATTGTTAGAAGAGCAAGCAAACGCAATGGGTAAATATCTATACTGCCTTGAAATTAGAGCAGAAGTAGAAAAAATCAATTTGGATAAACAGGCTGGCTGTATTGCGAAAGGATAAGAGAGTATGGTAGAAGTAAAAGTTATTCAACCGTATTATGACAGAGAACAAGATAAAAACATGTCTGTGGGTAATCAGTTTGAATGTACGAAAGAACGTGCCAATCTGTTAACAGCGTTTGGGGTTGTATCAATCACAAGTGAAAAGAAGAAAGTTAAAGCCACTGCTAAGAAAAAGAAGTAGTGGCTTTTCTTATGGCCAATCACGATAAGCCTAAAAACTGTGCGTGTTTGATTTAAGGGAGACACCCAAAAAACAGGAGGAACTATGAAAGAAGTATTAAAGTATCCGCTTCAGATTCAGTATTTTGCTGATGATGGAGCACAACCAAACACTGGAGATGGAAATGACAACAACGGGGCTTCACCTAGCGCGCAAGGAGCAAATTCAAGCGTTTCTATCGACTACGACAAGATTGCTGATGTTTTAGACAAGCGTGGGTCACAAGCTCAATATGCTGCCTTGAAAGGGTATCTAAAGGAGCAAGGTGTATCAGCTGATGAAATGGACAAAGCAATCAAAGATTACAAGTCTAAGATGGAAGCTGACAAGCAGTCTAAAGAAAAAGAACAAGCGGATATGCTTGCAGAAAATCAGCGTTTAAAGCTACAGATTCAAAATATTGAAATCGATAAGAAGATTTCAGAACTTGCTGAAGGTGTTAGCGCTGAAAAATTACCTTTCTTAGCAAAACTTATTGATCGTTCCAAGTTGTTAAACGATAAAGGGGAAATTGTTGAAGACAGCGTTAAAGCTGCTATTGAAGAAGTTGTAAAGGCATTCCCTGATTTCAAAGCGCAGGCAGGAACGACAACACAAGGTTTCACAAAAATTGGAGCAGATGGCTCCAACTCAAAGGCATCATTAGACGATGTCCTTGCCAAAAATTTTGGTGTTAAAAAATAGGAGGAATATTAAATGCCAAATGCAATCGAATATGCAAAGAAGTATGTACCACTCTTAGATCGGGTTTATGCACTCGCATCATTAACAGCCGATCTAGAATCTGATCCAGAACTAGCTAAAGAAGGAGCAAATGCGAATGAAATCGTTGTTCCTAAGTTAGAGATGGATGGTTTAGGAAAATATGACCGTAACGAAGGCTATACAAAGGGCAATGTTAAGTTCAAGTATGAAACTGTTAAGTTCAACTATGAGCGTGGTCGTGCATTCAATGTAGACAACATGGATGAAGAAGAAACAATGAATGTGATTGCTCCAAAGATTATGGGAGAGTTCACACGTACAAAGGTAGTGCCTGAAGGAGATGCATTTACTTTTGCTAAGTTAGCAGGTAAGACAGGCGTTTCAAGTGCGACTGGTGCATTAGCTACTGGTGAAGATGTGGTTAAAGCTCTACGCGCAGCATCAACAAAAATGGATGAAGACCAGGTACCAACAGAGAGCCGTATCCTTTACATCACTCCTACATTAAAAGGTTTGGTTGACGATTTAGATACAACAAAGTCTAAGGCTGTTCTAAACAAGTTCTCAAAGGTTGTAGAAGTTCCACAAGCTCGTTTCTATACAACTATCGATTTACTGGATGGTAAGTCAAGCGATGAAGAAAAAGGTGGCTTCAGAAAGAATGCAGCTGGAAAAGAAATTAACTTTATGGTTGTTGAAAAGAGTGCTGTGCTGAAGTATAACAAGCACATTGCTCCTAAGATTGTTACACCTGATCAAAACCAAACAGCAGATGGCTATATTTTTGGCTACCGCAAGTATGGCTTAGTTGATGTGTACGAAAACAAGCTTGCTGGTGTATATTGTCACCACGTAGCTTAAAAAGAGGTGCAGATTATGGCAGAAACAGTAGGAAAGCTTTTTATCAAACAAGATGAAGCTGTTAACGCTGAAGAAGCGGTAAAAGATCAGGTTGTAGCAGAGCCGGAGATTAAACCGGTTCTTGAGAATGAGCCTGAACCTGAAACAACAAAGAAAAGCAACAAGAAATGAGGTGATGTAAATGCAATACGTCGATAAAGCGTATTACAAGAACACCTATAAAGGCATTATTCTGACTGATGATAATGCCGATAGATATTTATCTATTGCTTCGCGACATGCAAATACGATATGCAGAGGACGCGTTGAGGGGACGGGCTTTAATAACCTGTCCTCTTTTCGTAAGTCCTCCATACAGGAAGTTGTATGCCGGCAAGCGGAGTTCCTTTATCAAAATGAAAGCATGTTAGAAACATACCTGAGCAGTTATGCTATCAACGGTGTAACTATGCAGTTTGGCCAATCGTGGAATCTGCATACAGAGGGTGGTATCGCAATGCCTGAAGAATTGTATCAAATACTGCTTAGAACCGGTTTGTGTTACAGAGGCTTTGGTTATTATGGGTAACTGGCCGTCTTTGGTACTGCCGCAGTTCTGCAAGACTCCCATTCATCTGATTTACCATCAAGAGGGAATTGATGAAGACGGAGCACCAATCAAAGCGATAGAGATTGATTCTGTATGCAATTATCAGGGGTCTGCAAAGCGGATACGTACGGATAAAGAGACATTTGTGAAGATAACAGGTGTTTGTCTATTCAATGGTGATATTGCGCCGGAAGTGCCTGAAATCAGTTCTGGTGAAGTCGTTATTTTTGGTGAAAAGCGAACGATTGTGTCAGGCAAGAAAGCACGCAATCCTGATGGTAGCGTGAATTATTGTGAGGTAGATCTTGGGTAAGGTTAGAATCCATTACGGAAACGTTGCTACATTGCGAAATGGATTGCGGCAGGCATTGTACAAGACGGCTGATGCTATCCGTACAGATGTACGAGATAAGCAAGTGATACCGTTTGATAAAGGAACCCTGCAGGACAACACGTTCGTTGATGACACACGTAATCCTGATAACGCTTATGTAGTTTCATCCACTCCATACGCTCGTAGGCTTTATTTTCATCCGGAATACAACTTCCGTACAGAAAATAATGAGCATGCAGGTGGTAAGTGGTTTGAACCATGGACCTCTAAAGGTAAATATGCTGGTTGGGTAAAAAGACGATTTGAATCGTTTGTAAAGGAGTGTGCAGATGTCTAGTACAATGAGACTTTATGAAATTAGAAACTGGTTGAAAACACTAAATTTATTTGAACATTACTATATCGGTAAGTTAGATCAGAAGCCTGATAAGGCGATAGGTGTTTACCAGTTGTCTGCTTCTGGCAGTCCAATAATGGCATTAGGTAACAAGTCCTCTTACAATGTTAAACGCGCATCATTATTGATTCATTGGAACAACAATGCCAGGGAAACAGACAATGCGGCAAACGACTTGTTTGAAGCGATTATAAATGCGGAACACCCGGCTATAGGGAACTGGAAGGTACAGTTTATTAACATGTTAGTTCCGGAACCACAGGATGTAGGTACAGATGATAAAGGAATTTATGAATCAGTCATAGAAATAGAAATTTATTATGAAAGGAAATAAATAATATGTCTGAAAAATATACAGGTGTATTCCCAGTTTTTAACAATGAATTCAAGTTTGATATTGGCACAAAAGATACTCCAAAGAAAGTTAATGTAGCGGATTTGGAGTCTTTTTCAGTATCATTCTCTAATGGTATTGAAAACTGGAATCCTATGGATACAAAAGGTTGGCAGCGTGGTCTGATGACTTCCAAGTCTTTGAAGATTGAATTCAAGGGTAAGAGAAACATCGGCGACGAAGGAAATGACTACATCGCTTCTCTTGCTTTCAAGACAGGCAAGGAAGCAACTATTCCATTTGAATGGACAATGGTAAGTGGTGCGAAGTTAGCCTTCAATGCGATTGTGGATGTCACATCTGCTGAAGGCGGAGACTCAACAAATGTTGGAGCGTTAGAGTTCACAGTTAACTCTGATGGAAAGCCAACTTATACTCCAGCAGTTTAAAAAACAAAAAATAGAAAGGAATGGGCGGTCGCGACGGCTGCCTTTTAAATGTATATGGGAAAAATTATCGATATTAGTGCAAAGCTTATTAATGAACCGAAATTTCTGCAGGTAACTGCTGATAAAAACTACAAGGTAGATGACCGAAAAAATACTGTTTTAAAGATAAATGAGTTACTTGGGGATGGTAACGGTGTTAAACAGATCGATGAAGCCATCAAGATCTGCTTAGGTGAAAAAGCATTCAAGGAAATTGAAGAAATGGAGTTATCAATTACTGCATATCAAACGCTGTTTATCGGGATGATGGCTTTAATCACTGACAAAAGCTTTGAGGAAATGGAAAAGACTTTTCGCAACGCCACAGAATAGCAATGAAACGTACTATGACTTATTTGATGATTGGGACTTGATAGATGCGTCAATTACGCAGCAATACGGAATCCGAATGAGATACGAGCCGGATATGTCCTGGGGAGAATTTTGCACTTTACTTTCAGGTATAAATGGCGATACGCCACTCGGGCAAGTCGTAGATATCAGATCGACGACAGACAAAGAGAGGATAAAAAATATGACATCTCATCAGAAGAAGATACGTTCCGATTGGCAATCAAAGCAAGCTAAGAAAGGTATCAATATGGATGCATATATGCAGAGTATGAAGTCTTTAGAAGAAGTTATGAAGTCTTTAGCTTCTTAGAATAAGAGGTGATTAAATGGCAACAGAAATAGGTTCAGTTGAACTTGGTGTCAAGCTGAATGATAGCCTCGAAAAAGATGCCGCGAAAGCGGCCAATAAAGCTGACAGCATTCTGACCGGGAAATTCACTGCGATCGGTGCGACTATCGGGAAGGTCTTGGCAATTGGTGCTTTAGTGAGATTTGGCTCACAGTGCTTACAGCTTGGATCAGACTTGGCAGAAGTGCAGAATGTGGTTGATGTAACTTTCCCAACCATGTCATCACGTGTAAATGAATTTGCAACGAATGCCATCGAAAAGATAGGCTTATCTCAAAAAGTGGCGAAGGAGTACATGGGACAGCTGGGGTCTATGGCTCAAGCTTTTGGTTACAGCGAAGCTGCATCTTATGATATGGCCGAGGCGATCACTAATTTGACCGGTGATGTAGCTTCTTTTTACAACTTATCGACAGATGAGGCCTTCACAAAACTAAAATCTGTGTTTACCGGTGAAACAGAGTCACTAAAGAGTTTAGGCGTCGTGATGACTCAGACAGCTCTGGATGAGTATGCGATGGCAAATGGCTTCGGCAAAATTACATCTGAGATGTCAGAGCAGGAAAAGGTTGCACTGCGCTTGGCATTTGTGCAGAATGCGCTTGCGAATGCATCCGGAGACTTTGCAAGGACGTCTGATGGATGGGCGAACAGTACACGCGTTTTAACATTGAGATTTGGTGAACTGAAGGCTACGATTGGGCAAGGTTTGATCAATCTTTTCACTCCACTTATCGCAGTCATAAACGCTGTTTTAGGACGCTTACAGACGTTGGCAAATTACTTTGTGGCATTTACGAAATTGATATCCGGCGGTAAAGGTGGTGCATCAGGCGCAACCAACGCAATTGCTGAAAATATTAGTAAAGCAAGTAATACTGTTGGCGGACTGACAACCGGTCTTGGAAATGCGGGGAAAGCCGCTGGGAAAGTCGCTGGAAATCTTGCAAAAGCAAAGGGATTTTTGGCCGGATTTGATGATTTGAATATACTGAAATCGAATACTGAATCCGGTGAATCAGGAGGATCAGGAGGTTCCGGAGGAGATGCAGGTGGCGCAGATTTCGGCAGCATGGATATTCCGAAAGGATCAATAGATACGTCAGGAGTGGATGAGATCTATGAACGAATAAAAGCCGTATTCGATAAGATAACCGGATTTTTAACTAAGAATAAAGTAATTATTGTCTCACTGTTAGCTGGGATTGTTGCTGGGTTTGCAACGTTTGAAACAATCAAGAACTGGTCTTCGATCGTAGCGTTTATTGGGGAGATGGTAGCCCCACTGAATACCCTATGGATCGGTTTTACAACTCTGTTTGAAGGAATCGTTAGTGGGCAAGGTGTGCTTACATCTTTGCAAGCAGTATTTGGAACCGCTACCGGTACGGCGCTGTTTTTTGCCGGTATTGTAGCTGCAGTGACTGCGGCACTGGTGTACTTATATCAGACCGGTGATACATTTCGAAATTTAGTGCAAACCGCGCTTGACAGTTTGCTTAGCATTCTTACTAACTTATGGACAACAGTTCTTGTGCCTTTAGGCGCATTTTTGCTGGATGTTTTTAATACAGTCATTGTGCCGATTGGTACTTTTCTCGCACAGGTGTTTGTAAAAGTGGTAGATGTGATATTCAGTCTGCTTCTATCGCTTTGGAATAACGTGTTAGCGCCAATTGCCAATTTCCTTGTAACCGTTCTGTCTATCGCACTGAACACGGTCATAGATATATGGAATGGCTGGAAACCGGTGATTGATGCAATCGGTTCTGTGATACAACTGATTTGGGATAATGTGCTGTCTCCATTAGCGGATTTCATTAAAGGTGCGTTTATGGCAGCCTTCGAGGTGTTTGGACAATTCATTGATGAACTAATTAAAAACGCAACTGACCTGTTCAAAGGCTTTTCTGATTTCTTGATTGGTATCTTCACATTAGATGTTGATAAAGCTATGCAAGGAGTCCAGGAAGTCCTTCGTACATTCTTAGGATTCTTGGATAGAGTTTTCGGAACAAATTTCAGCTCGTCGTTTAAGTTTATCAACGGAATCGTAATGGCGTTCTTCAGTGGAACACAACAAATTTTCGATGGTATCAAACAGGTATTTGGTGGTTTGATTAACTTTATTCAGGGTGTGTTTACAGGCAATTGGAAACAGGCTTGGCAAGGTATTGTAGATATATTCGGTGGCATATTCAGTACTATAGGCGGTCTTGTTAAAGGACCACTCAATGCCATTATTTCAATCGTTAATGGTGCGATCAACAGAATCAACGGTGTGGGCTTTACCGTACCGGATTGGGTACCTGTTATCGGCGGTAAGGGATTTCACGTGAATATACCTAACATACCTATGCTGGCAAATGGCGGCTATGTTGGAGCGAATGCCCCACGATTAGCTTTGATTGGTGATAATCGCCATGAAGGTGAAATCGTTTCGCCTGAGAGTAAGATTTATGAACAGACCAAACGTGCGATAGATGATGCACTGACGGTTATGCAAAGCGGCAATGGGCAGGAAATAATCATACAAATTCTGTATGAGATCTTAGAGACTTTACAGAATCTTGGGATTGAATTGGATATGGACAAATTACTGAAGCTGGTGGACCAGAGAAATAAGCAACTGAAATTAGCAAAGGGAGGATAACGTATGGTTGATTATGAACAGATAAAAATCAAAATTAACGGTGCAATCCTTCCAGCGCCAACCACATGGCAGATGTCGTATGAAGACCTTGATAGTGAGGACTCACTGCGCGATGTGAAGCATGGAGTAATGCATAGAATGCGCATTCGTAATGATGTGCTTAAAATATCACTTGGTTATACCCTTGAAGATATGGAGATCGTATCACAAGTAATGCGTATGCTCAGTCCCGCTGAGTTCACAGTGGAGACTTTGGATATAAAAACGCTGCAAAGGAAATCTTTTACGATGTTTTGCAATAAGAAAAAGCTAAAAGCTATACCTGTAGGGAACGGCATTTACAGTCAAGGGTATAGCTTTGATTTAACGGAGTGTTAATTATGAAAGTCTATATGAAAAAGGGAATTAACACACCGGTTGAGATAACTGATCTGGTTATTTCAATCCGGGCTTCAAGTTCTTTTCAGGAAGACCGGCTTCTAGGAAATGCCCCTAGCGTGATGGTTGACCTGGATCTGAACAATATAAGTGGTGTTCTTAGCAATTGTGCCGGGAACACCTTTTTAATAGATTTGCATGAAGCAGATCTCAATGGTATTCCAAAACAAGAATTTATTGTGCAGGATGCGCCGGAGAGATATACAAAAAAACTATCGCTAAATTTGTATGATGTGATGATCAAGTTTAACCAGCCATATAAAAGTACGCTGACGTATAAAAAAGATATGTATCCAACCATATCAAAGCAGTTGGATGAAATGGCAGCGCTGACAGGAATCAATATAGATAAGTCGGGTTTGTCATCACTGGTCTTAAACAAACAGGCACAATGGATTGATACGACGATCCTCATGCGTGAGTACATTGGATGGATTGCTGAATTAAGTGGTACAAATGCATACATCAATTCAGATAATAAGCTTGCATTCAGAAAGCTGTTCACAGCTAATCATGAGATAGATTTTACTTCTGATTTTGATAAGACAGAACAAATCACACTATCAAGAGTTGCATATGATGACGGCGTTAATCTGATTGCTTCTGGCGATAATAGCGGGAAGACGCTTTATATTGACGCAAATAACTCTTATTGTGATAGCCAGACGTATACAGACGCTATCTTAGCAAAGTATAAAGGGCAGACCTTCTACGGCGTATCCGGATTAAAGACGTTTGGTAAAGATACAGTTCACCTAAGTGATACGGTTACATATGACGGTTATAAATGTATTGTGTTGAGCATTAAACGAAAGTATGCGGGTATGCAATCGGTTGTTGAACTTGACGGTCGGGTTGCACTAAAAAATGTGGATAGTGTTGTTACTAAGATTGATGATACTGTACGCATTAAAAGAGTACTGACTACCGTGGATCAAGTAGAATCTAAGCTGCAAATTGTGGCACAAGATATCGAAAGCAGTAATAGAAAGATAAGTGCCATTGAAGTGAAGGCAGATTCTATCACACAAACTGTGAATGATATGACAGAAAAATACGCTACCAAAGCAGAATTGGAACAAACTTCAAATAGTATTAGCGCAACTGTCACACAAGAATTAGATGGCAAGTTGAATAAGTTTGGACCGTATCTCGAACATGATGCTATCCACTTCAAGCGTACTGACGGTACAATCACCAAAAAAGAAGTATCAATCAATGAAGAAAAAATAGAATTTATCCGATCGGACGGCAGCAGTGCTATCAAAATTACAGACAATGAATCTTATATGGATTACTTGAAAGTTGGTGAATGGTTCACGATTGGTGGAGGGCGCCAACAATCCTATCCGATGATTGAGTGGGATGGCAGCACAACGCAAGATGCTTGGTCATTGTTCTATTCTGCTGGTGGTAACAGCACAGGAGGGAGCTGATGGCAGTACTAAATAATAGTTGGCTAAAGATTAGCAGTACTGAAATTTCATATTCAGTAGTCGAAACGTGGGTACGTTTGATTGGTCAAAGTATAGAAGGTAATTATTCAACTGTAGAAATAGAAGTAGACTACTATACTACCGGATGGACACAATCGGGTAATACACAATTTACAACTAATACAGGCGGTGATTCTGGGGTACTTCCAACCGCGTGGCCGAAATCAAGTACAAAAGCATTGAGCCATACATTCAACGTTTATCACAATAACGAAGGAGTTGGATCATACAGCGGTTGGACAAACCTTGACGGTTATTATGCTGCGATTAATCGCACAGATGGTTGGAGCTTTGATTTACCGACAATACCCCGTCAGAGTACACCGACCTTATCTAAGTTGGTAGCTAATATCGGAGAAACGATCACGATTTACACTAACAGAAAAGTAAATAGCTATACACATGATTTACATTTTTTGTGGTATGACCGAACAATTCCAATTGGAACAGGAATTGCAACTGATACAACGTTTAATTTGGATGAAACATTGTTGGCTAAAATACCAGATTCAGCTGTAAGCTATGGTACAGTTCGGTGCATTACAAAGAGTGGTAATACCGTAATTGGACAAAGAGATGTGAGGTTGGATGTTAAAGTGCCGGATACATTTAAACCGCAGATAAGTAATCAATCAGTAATTGAATTAATTGATAAAATTAAAGCTAAAAATCCTGATTATACTTTGCTTGGGCTTTCCAAAAAACAATTAACGATAAATGCAGCTGCCAAAGGTTATGCAACAATAAAAGAAGTCAGAGTTAAAAATGGTAATGTTATTATTGCTGAATTATCGAAAACAACAGGTAATACCTATAGCGCCACAACAAGCAATTTAAAGAGTGGTGAATATTTGTTTGAAGTGATTGATAGTAGAGGTCTGTCAAATAGTATAACGGTTACTCAAAACGCATATGCATATTTCAAACCAACACTTACTAAGCAGTCATTTACACGTGATACGCAAACAGGTGATAGTGGAAAGGTGAGTTTAGCAGGTAGGCGATATACTGGGCTCAATAACTCTTTATTCATTACATGTACTTTTGATAAGACGATAACAAGAGGATCAGAGACGTTTTCTAATCCGACAGACATTGAAGACTATACATATGATTTGCGTGTTACAGCCGGATTGAAATATGATGATAGTTTTAATTTGACGATAGTAATTGAAGATGATTATACAAGCCAAACGTTTAAAACCTCATTGTCAAAAAGTATTCCTACGCTGCAAAGCGGTAAGAATACTGTAAGAGTGAATGATTATTTAATTGTAAATGAAAGTCTCAAAGCAAACGGTGTAGCATACGCAAAAAAAATCATAGCTGATACAGATGGAATTATCAGTAGTGGATCAATTCAGGCAAAAGGCGGTCTTGCCATTGGTGGAGATGATACGTTTATCGTTAAGGATTTTTCCGTTGAACTTGCTCCCTTAGCTGGGCAACAAGCAAGATACGTTAATGTACCATACACAATACCAAAAGGATATAAGCTATTGTGTTTCTTTGAGGCTCACACTGTTACATGGTGTTTAACTACAATCAAGGGAGTAACTGCTGACGTTGTACAAATGCATATATACAACTGGTCGGCACCAAGTGATATTACGCCCACTAGCAAGGTTATTGTTAGCGGTTTGTTTATAAAAACAGCGTAGGAAAGGAGATAAAGCATGATTATAGATGGTTTAAAATTCACGGAAAACCCAAGTGGTAACAAAAGCGTTGTTACTTTCAATAGAACAGTTTTTGAAAATTTAAAAATATTAATTGACTCGTTCGAGGTGGGTGTGATCCATGATGTTTCATTCGACGATGGACCCACTACAAAAATGTATACGGAGCCGCTAACATTCTCTAAATCTGGTACAGGATACTCGCTATCGTTCATCCTGACGGATGTTCCAGAAAAAGACATTGAAGCAAACCATTTCAAGGAAGTACGTCCTTTAGTGAATGATGTTCTACAGACTGCTAGTGCAGACGTTGCTAAAAAGTATGTATCGTTTCTGGATCAGTGGGCACCAGGGGTTAAATACAAAAAAGGACAACGTATTGGCTACAACGGCACTCCATACACTGTCGAATCAGACCATACGGCAGCTTCAGGACAGACGCCTGATAAAACACCTTTGCTCTATGATGATTTAACAAAGGAAAAGAAAGCAGAGCCGTGGGATGAAAAGAAGACCTATAACAAAGGTGATTTAGCAATAGCTAGAGGAATCATGTTTGTTTCAAAAATCGACAATAACAAAGGTAATGAACCAGGCTTTGGATCAGCCTGGGATTACAAAAAGTAAATATTGCTATTAAGCGAATGCTGGAAACAGTGTTCGCTTTTTAGATAGAAAGAAAGAGGAAAAATCATGAATGAAGATTTGGCTTTAACAACAGAGCAGTTAGAAGAATTAAGTAACAACAAAGCAGAGAAAGGAGAATAATAATGGGATATTCAGCTTTAACCAATATAGCAATCATGAGTCCAAACCACTCTGGGCGTCGAAGCAATGCAGTATCAAAGATTACCATCCACCATATGGCAGGTAATTTATCGGTAGAAACGTGCGGTAATGTATTTTTAAA
>JALENJ010000073.1 GCA_022767445.1 Erysipelotrichaceae bacterium
CAAGAACTACATGTACCTGTTGGATATATCATCCAAACGATAAATACCAGTACACAATTGCCTTATCATATCAGCCGTTCTGATTACTATTATTGGAAAGACAAACAAGACAGTGATTTCAAATATGATGATGTAATGAATAACATCATCAATGTTTTCTATACCCATAAGGGAAGATACGGATATCGTCGTATTTATCTGGAAATCAGGAAACTGTATCCAACAATCAATCATAAGACAGTACAAAGACTCATGCATAAGATGGGTCTATTTGGAAATACACCTAAAGCTAAATACAAATCATACAAAGGCAATATGAATGGTACAGTAGAGAACCACTTACTAGAAAAGGTAGTTAATGAAGAGAATCATAATACATATTACAAACGTAACTTCTCTACAAGTATAGTTAACGAGAAATGGACAACAGATATATCGGAGTTTCATATCGCTACAGGCAAGCTGTATCTATCCTCAATCCTAGACATGCATAATAGAGAGATTGTATCTTGGGACATATCTAAGACCTCAAACTATGAGCAGATTTCCAATATGCTTGATATCGCATTTCATAAATATCCAAATATAGAAGGACTGATATTTCATTCTGATCAAGGATGGCAATATCAAATGAATCAATACCATACGGCTCTACATGAATATGGAATCATACAATCGATGTCACGCAAGGAAAACTGTTTAGAAAATTGTGTGATGGAGAACTTCTTTGGAAAGATGAAGAATGAGATGTTCTACGGACATGAATATGAGTTCCATACATTGGAAGAATTGAAATGTGCCATGGAAGAATACATACACTATTACAACGAAGAAAGAATACAGACAAAATTAAAAGGCCTAACTCCTTGTCAGGCAAGGAATCAAGCCTTATCATGTCTATAAATTAACGTGTCCAAGAAATTGGGTTCACTCCATCGCTGACTACTCCTTTTTAAATAGCTCTGGATATAAAAATTCTAACATCACTGGAAATATCTTTTGCCAAGACTGTACGCTGTGGGTTCCATCCACCACAAGATTTGGATATGTGATACAACCAGCTTGTGTAAAGGCATGATTGATATTTAACATACGATCAATCTCATAGATAATTGCTTTCTTGGATCTTTCTTCGTTGGAGCCTAAATCAAGATAAACACGTGTATTTGGTAATGTTGTGCTTTGAATATGATTTAGGATGACATGATAGTTAAATATATTTGCTGGTGAGATACAACCAGCTTTAGAGAAATATGCGTTGTATTCACTGATCATAAACTCTGACATAAGACCACCCATGGATGATCCTGCGATTCCTACATGTTCTCTTTGTTTATAGATACGATACTTCTTTTGACAATAGGGTAGTAGTGTTTCTGTAAACCACTTACCAGTGATCTGTCCACATGCATGAATGTCTGTACCTGGTACATCCCTTTCTACAGGAAAGGGACAATACTCATCCAATCGATAATCACCTGTATGATTACAATCTTGTCCTATCACAACTATATCTAGTTGTGATTTATCCAAGTATTCTTTAATTCCCCAAGATTTACCATATGTGGATAATGCATCATCAAAAAGATTATGCCCATCAAACATGAAGAGTACAGGATACTTCTTTTTTGTATGGGCATAACTATCAGGTAGGTATACCCATATCTTTCTAGGACTTTGTAAAAGAGGTTCGATATCAATTGAGAATTCTTCTATTTTTCCCATAGAGGTTTACCCATCCATTGAATCTTACGTTCACTGCCGTCTAGAATACGTTGGATATTTGCGTGATGACGAATGACAACGAATATCCATAAGATAAGAGTTGAGATTGTAATGGACAAAGGATTGTTGATACATAGGCTAATGATGATACTAGAGCCTAAAGCAATGATGCTGGATAAAGACACCATGCGACATAAGTAAAGAGAGATAATGAATATCAACAGAGGTAATATCAACTCAAAGAAGTATTGACCATTGATGAAAGTCGCAATACCAAGTAGGAAACCAAAGGAAGTAGCGACTGCCTTACCACCCTTAAATCCTGCAAAGATAGGGAAACAATGTCCAATACAACAAGCAAGACCTGCATAGATAATCGCATCTGGGGCAATGGTAGCTGCTAACATCATGGAGAAGAACCCCTTTAGGGCATCCAACAGGATGACAGTGATACCTGCTTTTTTACCAAGGACTCTACCGGCATTTGTACCACCTAAGTTACCTGAGCCTTCCTTTCGAATATCTTTGTTGAAGAAAACTTTACCTATCACCAAGGACCAAGGAATTGATCCAAATAAATAACTTAATACGATAACGCTGATGAATTTTAGCATAGCATTTATCCTCCTGCTTGATATCTTATCATATCCCGATTTTAGATAGAAATTCAAATTTGTCTAGATGGCTTAGATGCACCAAATCCCCCCCAAAAGAGAAGTCGCTATAAAGTGGGTGGGTTATGTTATAATACAATGGTTATTAGGAGTTTATGCATGGCGAATAGATATGATGATAGTAGTATTCAAATTTTAGAGGGATTAGAGGCAGTACGTAAGCGTCCGGGTATGTATATCGGCTCTACGGACTCTAGAGGCTTACATCATTTAATATGGGAAATTGTTGATAATTCCATCGATGAAGCACTGAATGGGTATGGTAAGAAAATCCAAATTACTTTGGAAGCTGATGGTAGTGTCACTGTCCAGGATGAAGGACGTGGTATGCCAATCGGAAAACATGCCAGTGGGGTAAATACCTTACAGGTTATTTTTACTGTCTTACATGCCGGTGGGAAATTCTCAAGTGAAGGTGGATATAAGACAGCAGGTGGTCTACATGGTGTAGGTGCTTCTGTTGTCAATGCCTTGAGTGAGTGGTTGACTGTTGAGGTTGCCCATGAGGGTGAACTTGTGCGCATGGAGTTTGCGGATGGTGGTAAAATGATAGGCAAACTACAACATCTAGGCAAAACAAACAAGACAGGTTCAACAGTACGTTTTAAGCCAGATCCACGCATCTTCTCCACAACGGAATACAAATACGATGTTGTATGTGAAAGAGCACGAGAGGAAGCATTCCTTCTAAGTGGCATCGCCATGGTTGTTAGCGATAAGCGAGGAAAGACAACTGAGAGTGAAACCTATCATTATGAAGATGGTCTAACAGCCTTCTTAGGATATCTACATGAAGATCGCAATGTACTAATGAATCCTGTGAAGTTTAGTGGCGAAGCCAATGGCATTCAGGTAGAAGCTGCCTTCCAATACACAGATGATTATCAAGAAAATACCTATAGCTTTGTAAACTTAGTACGTACCGCGGATGGTGGTACACATGAAGTCGGTTTTAAAGGAGCGTTTACCAAAGCAATCAATGACTATGCAAGAAAATATGGTCTTCTAAAGCCAAAGGATAAAAACCTTGAAGGTGGCGATGTACGTGAAGGCTTAACAACAATCCTATCTGTATCCGTACCGGAAAACCTACTACAATTTGAAGGACAGACAAAGGGTAAACTAGGAACTCCACAAGCTAAGACAGCAGTGGAATCCATCGTCTCTGAGAAATTGTCATTCTGGCTAGAAGAAAATCGCAATCAATCCGATACACTTGTAAGAAAGATGTTGAAGGCATCCCTTGCAAGAATTGCGGCTAGAAAGGCAAGAGATGAAATCCGTAAAGGAAAACGTGTAGGTAAGGGTGAAAAAGTCCTCTCAGGCAAACTAGCACCAGCCCAGACAAAAGATGCACGTATCAAAGAGCTATTCTTAGTCGAGGGTGACTCTGCCGGAGGTTCCGCAAAACAGGGACGTGATTCACACTATCAAGCAATCTTACCGCTTAGAGGTAAGGTGTTAAACACCGAGAAGTGTACCTTAGCTGATATTGAGAAAAACGAAGAGCTCAACACATTAATCTATACATTAGGTGCAGGTGTTGGTTCTGACTTTGATTATCAAGAATCCAACTATGGCAAAGTCATTATCATGACCGATGCCGACGATGATGGATCACATATCCAGATATTATTATTAACATTCTTCTATCGCTATATGCGACCACTACTTGAGCATGGCATGGTGTATATTGCCTTACCACCTTTATATAAAGTAACCAAGGGTAAGACAACAGAATACTGCTATAGTGACCAAGAGTTAGACGCACTACGTGCAAAGCTTGGTAAGGTAGAGATACAACGTTACAAGGGACTTGGCGAAATGAACGCAACCCAGCTATGGGATACAACCATGGACCCATCCCAACGCACACTCATTCAGGTAGGCATTAACGATGGTGTTAAGGCAGAACGCCGTGTATCTGTGCTGATGGGAGATAAAGCAGAGTTACGTAGAAAATGGATTGAAGATAACGTTTCATTTACATTAGAGGATAGTTTTAACTTGGAGGGCTAATGGCAAAAAAGAAAATCATTAATGATCAAACAAAATATAGACCAGAGCTACTCGAAGATATTATGGGCGCAGGCTTTGGACGCTATGCGAAGTACATTATTCAAGAGCGTGCACTACCAGATGCACGTGATGGTTTAAAACCTGTTCAACGTCGCATCCTCTATGCGATGTATCACGATGGAAATACCTGGGACCATGCATACCGTAAATCAGCTAAGACAGTCGGTTTGGTAATTGGTAACTACCATCCACATGGAGATTCTTCTGTCTATGATGCGATGGTACGTATGTCACAAGATTGGAAAGTGCGTTTACCACTCATTGACATGCATGGTAATAACGGTTCTATCGACGATGATCCAGCTGCTGCGATGCGTTATACCGAAGCACGTCTTGCCAAGGTAACGCAAATCATGGAAGAAGACCTGGATAAGAATACCGTAGAGATGGCACCAAACTTTGATGATACAGAAAACGAACCGACAGTATTGCCAGTTCCTTTTCCTGTGATGTTAGTCAATGGCGCAACAGGTATTGCGGCAGGTTATGCGACAAACATGCCACCACATAACCTAAACGAGGTGGTAGATGCGACAATATTCCGTATCCAAAATCCTGAAAGTACACTGACGGATGTGATGGATATTTTACCAGGACCAGACTTTCCTACAGGTGGCATTGTCCAAGGTGAAAAGGGTATCCGCGAAGCCTTTACCACAGGTAAGGGACGCGTTGTCGTTCGTTCTAAGTGTGAAATACACGAAGAAAAAACATGCCAACAAATCATCATTACAGAAATCCCATATGAAGTTATCAAAGGCCAACTCGTAAAGAAGATGGATGAAATCCGTGTTTCAAAGGATATCGATGGTATCTTGGATGTACGCGATGAATCCGATCGAGAAGGACTACGTATTGTCGTTGATGTACGTAAGGATATCGACGCAAACATGATACTGAATTACTTCTATAAGAATACAGACTTACAGATTTACTATAACTACAACAATGTCACAATCATCGACAAGCGACCAGTTCAAGTAGGACTACTTGGATTATTAGATGCGTTTATCGAGTTTAGAAAAGACGTCGTATTAAGAAGATCAAGATATGAACTAAATAAGATGGAAGCACGTTGCCATATCATTGAAGGACTCATGAAGGCAGTTTCCATCCTAGATGAAGTCATTCGTATCATACGTGCATCCATGGATAAAGGTGATGCCAAACGAAACCTCATGAAGGAATTTGGCTTTGATGAACCACAAGCAGAAGCCATTGTATCATTGCGTCTGTATCGCTTATCCAATACGGATATCGTTACATTACGTCAAGAGTTTGCGGAACTTGTCAATCGCATTGAAGAGACAAGAGCGATTATTGAAAATGAGAACGTACTACACTCCGTGTTAATCAAAGAATTACGCAACGTTAAGAAAGAATATGGACAAGAGCGTAAGACACGTATTGAAGCTGAAGTCGAAGAAGTTAATTACGATAAGACAGCGATGATCGCAAATGAGCGTGTTGTGGTAACAATCTCTAGAGATGGTTATGTAAAACGCGTATCCATGCGCAGCTATAATGCGGTAGGTGATCAAGAGACAAACATCAAAGATGGAGATGTACTCATCGGTACGATTGAATGTGATACGCTAGATACATTGTTGTTATTTACATCGAAAGGTAACTACGCCTCACTTCCTGTATGGCAAATTGATGAAGGCAAGTGGAAAGATTTAGGTATGCACTTAAATAAAGTCGTGCGTATCGATGGCGATGATAAGATTCGCAATGCAATCTTGATTAAGAGCTTTGATACCTATGCATGGATCGTGACAGTTAGCTCAGCAGGACAAATCAAAAAGACACCAGTGAATAGCTGGCAGATTGAACGTAACAGTAAGGTTGTAACAGCGATGAATCTAGGCAAAAACGCGACTATGTTAAATGCCTTCTTAGTTTACAGTAACGATCAGATTTTGATGTTGAGTAGAGATGGCTTTGCCTATCGCTTTGCGATTGATGACATTCCATCAACAGGCGTTAAGTCCAAGGGTGTTAAGGCAATGAACCTAGCCAAGGGTGATGCAGTAGCTTGGGGTTGTGTTGTTAGACAAGATGATCCAGCAGTGCTATTTATCACCAATAATGGACAGATGAAACGTGTACATATGGATGAAATTTTATTGGGCAATCGACCAATGAAGGGAAACCTCATCTGCAAACGACTCAAGACAAATCCAAACATCCTAGTACAGGCAAGATCACTTAGCGCAAGCGAAGAGCTCATCTTCAAAGATCCAGAAAAACAAGTAATACGAGCATCCGAAGTTCCACTCAAACCAAGAGAAACGGGATTCTCATCCCCAATCGTATTAAAAGATGGATGGAATTTATACACAGGTGTTGAAGAATGCCGTATCATCGATGTTCCAGCAGATGCGGATAACGTCGTACATGATGATGTCGAAAAGCTCAGCTTATTCGATGAGAAAGAAGGATAGTTATGACAATATGTAAAGGTTGTGGTGCAACATTACAAACTACAGATCCAACTGCACTGGGATATACACCAAAACAAGACAGTGAATATTGCCAAAGATGTTTCCGGTTAATTCATTACGATGATCTAACAATACCAATGAAGACAGGTATCGACCCTGATATTGTATTACAAAAGATTCAAGAAAAAGATGCACTGATCCTTTGGGTGATTGACTTGTTTGATTTTGAAGCAGGTATTATCCAAGGCATACAACGCAAACTCGCAAATAAAGATATTGTGATGATTGCGACAAAACGAGACTTATTACCTTTCTCATGTGGCGAGGAAAAGATCGCAAAGTTTGTCTTTTCACGCCTTAAGGAATTAGGTATTCAAATTCAACGGCTCATCCTAGCATCTAACCAAGAAAAGATGGGCGTTGAAGAAATCAAAGAATGCGTCAATGAACTTTCTAATGGTAGACCTGTTATCATCATGGGTAAGGCCAATTCAGGTAAGAGTACACTCATTAATAACCTGATTGGTTCACAAGTATTAACTGCATCTAGATATCCAGGTACAACTCTCGATTTCAATGAAATTGATATTGATGGGGTTACGTATATAGATACACCAGGTATTGAAATCGTCAACAGTATGTTGATGGAAATCAGTGAAGCAGACTTAAAGACAGTCCTACCAACAAAGACAATCAAACCACAAGTCTTCCAACTCAAAGGAGAACAGAGCTTCTTTGTTGGAGGACTGGCAAGAATTGACTTAAGTGGATGTAATCACGCAAGCTGTGTATGGTATATCAGCGAACGCTTATATGTTCATCGTACCAACGGTAATTACGCAGATGAAAAATGGAACCAACATCGTGGTACATTGTTTACACCAACTCCAATTGAGCTAGAGATGAAACAGTACAAATTCCACAAAAACCAAGAAAAGGTAGATGTCGTCATCGATGGCGTTGGTTGGGCATGTATCAGTGGAGAGGTAAAAACCATCACAGTTCATGTACCTAAGAATGTTGGAGTGACATTCAGAAAGGCAATATTATGAGTTTAACAACAAAACAAAGAGCCTACCTAAGAGGCTTAGCACAAACAGAACGTGCAATCTTCCAAATCGGCAAAGATGGTCTTAGCGATAACCTAATCGAAACAGTCAATAACGGACTGCGTACAAGAGAACTCATCAAGATCTCCGTACTTAAGACACTAAATACAGATTTAAAAGAACTAGCATTTGATTTAAGCATGCATACAAAATCAGAACTTGTTCAAGTAATCGGTAGACAAATCATCTTATACAAGAAGTCTAAAGAGCCAAAGGTTATCTTGCCATGAAAATCTATGTAGCAACTTTTGATCCCATCACAGATCAACAGATAGAACAACTCAAACAGATACATAAACAAACAAGAAAAGATATCTACCTATCTGTAAAAGGCGATGGGATATTAACAATCAAAGAGCGTATGCATTTATGCATACATGCATGTAAACCATATCGCTATATGCATGTAGTAAATATAGGTAAAGATGATACTTTGATTTCCATATCCAATGAAAACGAAATCAAAGTCAGACTTGGTTTCTACCGCCTAGCAGCTAAGGGTATACGGAAACAACTGCTCGAAAACGAATACTACTTTGAACAGATTGTACATGCACAATGTAAACCACAGCGTGCACTACATTCTATCAGTGTAGCTGATACCGCAAGTATGCTTGCGGATATTCATCACTTAAACCGTAAACTAGCACACCAAATGGGGATGTTACATGACATTACAAAAAACATGCCCCAACAAGAAGCACAACAGTTATTACAACATTACAATCCAGAAGTACTCAAGTTAGATCCTGTGATATGGCATAGCTACACAGCAGTACTATGGCTAAAGATGAATATGGGCTGTTATGATGAAAAGATACTACATGCAATACAACATCATACTGTAGGGACTGGTAAATCAGTGTATGATCGATTGTTATACATCGCTGATAAGATAGAACCAACAAGACACTACGATGTTACAAAACATACTGCGCTGGCCAAAAAAGACTTAAAACAGGCCGCACAATATGTACTAGATGATGCAAAAGCATACATCTTAAAGAAGGAGGGAAAACATGTCTAACTTACTTTCATTAGTACAAAAAACACTAGATGAAAAATTGGCAGAAGATATCGTGACGATCGATATTCGCAATGTCAATGCATATACAGACTACTATGTCATTTGTACAGCGAAGAACTCTCGTCATGCGAATTCTCTTGTAGAATACGTAGAAAAAGAAGCTGAGAAAAATGGCTATGAAGTTCGCTTACGTGAAGGCGAAAGAGATTCAACATGGGTATTAATTGATATGAATGAAGTGGTTGTACATATCTTTACACAAGAAGCTAGAAGCACATATCGCCTAGAAGCACTATGGGCAGATCAACCACAAGAAACCATGCATGCATAATGAAGGTGTCAAAAGACATCTTCATTTTATAGATAGAGGTACAATATGATAACAACAATACTGTGGGATATCGATGGAACAATCTTAGACTTTAATCAAGCAGAAAGAAATGCATTGATGAAGACATATGCACAATACGGTTTTGGCGAATGTACAGAAGAAATACTACAGACGTACATTCGTATCAACGCATCCTATTGGAGAAAAATGGAGGCAGGAGAAATCACTAAGAAGAAACTCTTGGTTGAACGCTTTGAAACATTCTTTAAAGAGATGAATTTAGAAGGGAATGCAGTTGCGTTTAATGATTCCTACTTACATGCATTATTAGACACCGTTGTATGTATGCCACACGCAAAGTGGATGATTGAACAACTTTCATCTAGTTATAAACAGTACATCGTAACCAATGGAGTCAAAGATTTACAGGAAAACAAAATCGCAAAAGCGAATATCAATGCATATTTTGATGGTATATTTATATCAGAAGATATCGGTTACGAAAAACCACAGATTGAATTCTTTCAAACAGTATTTCATCATGCAAAGATAACAAACCCAGATGAAGTTATCATCATTGGTGATTCACTAACCAGTGATATGACAGGTGGCATTCGTGCAGGTATTCATACCTGTTGGTATCATCCACAGGGTACGATCAATCAAACAGATGTAAAACCGGAGTTTGAAATTCAATCACTATTAGAATTGAATGATGTATTAAAACAGCTATCAGAGGTATCAAAATGAAATGGTATGAACAAAAATATGTAAATCGCAGAGATTGGCTACTTGATAAAAGTAGTCTATTAGGCATGAGCCCACAAGAGATGATTGTTGTATTACTCATCGACTTTATGAATGAGCATCGCATGGAGATTACCATGGATGCCCTTGGTGAGAAAACAGGACTATCTACTGAGGAGCTCAATCGCATCATCTCAGCACTCTGTGCAAAGAAATACCTATTGATCAAAGCATCTGCTAGAGCAGTTGTATTTGATTTGAGTGGGCTATATGAAACAGATACCGCAAGAGTTGAAAACATCCTAGATCGTTCCCTGTTTGAGACATTTGAGAGTGAATTTGGTAGACTCTTAAGCCAAAAGGAGATGGAGAAAATCAGTGATTGGAATCAAGTGACAGATAAACGTTTAATTATCGCTGCACTACGTGAAGCTAGTGCGTATCAACATCTCAATCTTGGATATATAGAAAAGATATTATCAGAGTGGAAGGAAAAGGGTATAACAATGGATTCTCTTTCTAAGGAGAAATAGCCATGGAAAGATTAAAAGTAGACTATATACTCATTGAATTACAGAAGTTATTTCCGAATGCACATTGCGAACTGACACATCGAAATGCATATGAGATGAGTGTGGCAGTTATCCTATCTGCCCAAACAACAGACGCTTCCGTCAATCGCGTGACACCAGCACTATTTGAGGCATATCCAACAGTTGAAAAACTTGCGAATGCAAATCAAAAAGATGTGGAAGGATATATTGCAAGCCTTGGTCTATATCGCAACAAAGCCCGTCAGATTACAGGCTTTGCTAAAAAGGTTGTCAGTGACTTCCAAGGTGAGGTACCACGTACCATGGAAGAGTTAACAACACTATCAGGTGTTGGAAGAAAATGTGCAAATGTCATCTTGGCAGAATGTTACCAAGTGCCAAGCTTGGCAGTTGATACACATGTATCCCGTATATCACGAAGACTAGGACTGTGCTTTCAAAAGGATGATGTCGATACGATAGAGCGAAAGCTAAGAAAGAAGATACCAGAAGATCGATGGATAAAGACACACCATCAGATGATATTCTTTGGTCGATACTTGTGCCATGCAAGAAATCCTGAATGTTATCACTGTCCATTTGTGAATGGATGTCATGAGAAACATAAGAATCTAAATACACCAAAAGAATAAAACATAGTACAATGTTCCTAATGATGAAAGGGGATTTGAATCATGAATGAATACATCATTTCTGCATGTTCAACTGCAGATTTAAGCAAAGAATACTTCACAGCTAGAAATATTCCCTACATATGTTTCCACTACGAACTAGATGGAAAGAACTACCAAGATGATCTTTATCAATCCTTATCGATGAAAGACTTCTATCAAGCAATGCGCGATGGCGCAATGACACGTACATCACAACTCAATCAAATCGAATATGAGGAATTCTTTGAACAATTCCTCAAGGAAGGCAAAGATGTACTCCATTTAACGCTATCTTCCGGTATCTCTGGAACATACAATTCTGCACGCATGGCAGCAGAGGTCATGAAAGAAAAATATCCAGAGCGTAAAATCTACGTTGTGGATTCGAAGAACGCCTCATCAGGCTTTGGCCTATTAGCAGAAAAGGCGAAAGAACTACAAGAAGAAGGCATGGATATCGATACACTTTATGCCTGGTTAGAAGAACATAAACTAGAGTGTCATGCTTGGTTTTTCTCATGTGATTTAACATTCTTTATCCGCGGTGGAAGAATCTCAAAAGCATCCGGAACAATTGGTAATATGTTACGCATTTGTCCATTGATGCAGGTAGAGAAAGATGGAAAACTTGTTGTTCGCCAGAAAGTACATGGCAAAAAGAAAGTCATCCGCTCTATCGTAGAAAAGATGGAGCAGTATGCAGAGAATGGCTTTGCGTATGATTGGAAAGTATTTATCTCCCACAGCGATTGTATTGAAGATGCTAGTGCTGTAAAAGAATTGATTGAACAACAATTCCCAAATACCAAGGGAAAGATTGAATTGTTTGATATCGGTACTACCATTGGTGCACATACAGGACCAGGTACAGTTGCCTTATTCTTCTGGGGTCAAGACCGTCGAACAATTAAAGAAGAACAAGTTTAGAATACCGCTAAATGCGGTATTTTTTTGTAGAGGATATCAACAGTGTTTTCATTGTTGATATCATATACAGTGAAAACAATATACATAGGGTTGCGCATGCATTGTTGAAATGATAATATACTTTAGTTGCATGCGAATCATTTCGCATACAAAGGGAGGATATATGAAAAAAATTACAGCGTTAATTGCTAGTTCAACAATGGCATTGTCACTTGTTGGATGCTCATCTGGAAAACAATATACAGGTGAAGCATTTGGACATGACAAAGAGAATCCTGTCAAAGTTACATTAACAATCAAAGACAAGACAATCACTAAAGTTGAAGTAGACGCATCACATGAGACAAACGGTATTGGTTCAAAAGCTGCAGATGCGATGCCAGATCAAATCGTAGCCGCAAACTCAGTAGAAATTGATGGCGTATCAGGTGCTACACAGACATCTAATGCGATCAAGGAAGCAGCTACACAGGCATTAGAGAAAGCAGGCCTAAAACCATCTGACTTAGTCAGCAAGAACGGTGCAGAAACAAAGGCTGAAGATATCGAAGAGACAGCAGACGTTGTTATCGTAGGTGCTGGTGGAGCTGGTATGACAGCAGCTATCGAAGCAACAGATGCAGGAAAGAAAGTTATTATCGTTGAAAGCCAATCTATGGTTGGTGGTAACTCTGTACGTTCAACGGGTGGTATGAACGCAGCTAAGACACCATACCAAGATGAAAATACATTCGAAGAATCTGCAGGTGTTGAAAAGACATTGGGAACAGCTGCCAGCAAGTATGCAGATAACGCAGACATCACTGCACTTGCACAAACAGTAAAAGCACAATGGGATGCTTACCAAGCAAACCCAGTTGGTTACTTCGATTCAGTTGAATTGATGGAACTAGACACAATGATCGGTGGTACAGGTAGAAACAACATCGAACTTGTAAAGGCATTAGCAGAAAATTCTGCAGACGCGATTGAATGGTTATCTACAATCGGCGCAGATGTTAAGAATGTAGGTGCCTTCGGTGGAGCATCTGTTAAGAGAATTCACCGTCCAGTCAACGAAGATGGAAAGGTTACAGCAGTAGGTGCTTACATCGTTCCAATTCTTGAAAAGAACTTACAAGATCGTAATGTTGAAATCATCTTTAACACAACAGCGAATGAAATCCTAATGGAAGATGGTAAGGCTGCTGGTATTAAGGGTGAAGGTAAAGATGGTAACACAGTTACTATCCACGCTGATTCTGTAGTACTAACAACCGGTGGTTTCGGTGCTAACGCTGAAATGGTAGAAAAGTACAAGCCAGAACTAAAGGGCTTTACATCCACAAACGCAGATGGTGCACAAGGACAAGGTATTGATATGGCTACAGCAGTAGGTGCTGCTACAGTTGATATGGACCAAATCCAAATTCACCCAACAGTACACCTTGATAAAGATGACAATGCACACTTAATCACAGAAGGATTACGTGGCGATGGTGCAATCTTAGTGAACGCAGAAGGTAAGAGATTCTACGACGAAGTATCTACTCGTGATAAAGTATCCGCTGCTGAAATCGAGCAGACAGGACAATATGCATGGTTGATCATTGACCAGGCAATGGTTGATAAGTCATCCGTTATTGCTGGATACATCACTTCTGGTTATACAGAAACAGGTTCTACATACGAAGAGCTTGCCAAGGCAATCGGTGTAGATGAAGCTACATTTGCACAGACAATGGAAACATGGAACCAAGCAGTCGCAAACAAGAGTGATCCAGAATTTGGACGTACAAGCTTTGCAAATCCATTGAACACAGCTCCATACTACGCAATCAAAGTTACGCCAGGCGTACACCACACAATGGGTGGTGTAGTCATCAACGCTAGTGCAGAAGTACAAAGCGAAGAAGGACAAACAATCCCAGGACTATTCGCTGCAGGTGAAGTAACAGGTGGCGTACACGGTTCTAACCGTCTAGGCGGAAACGCAGTTGCTGACTTTACAGTATTCGGAAGAATTGCAGGTAAGTCTGCTGCCGCATATACAAAATAAACTTTTGTGAAAAGGATACCCATGTGGTATCCTTTTTTTGGTGATAACAATGAAACTAGAAACAGTACTCCAACAATACGACGAAAAATCCCTACGACTATACGCAAAGGATATGCATGTAGATAACTACAACAAACTTTCAATTGCACAACTATCCAAACAACTAAGTCAAAAACTACTACAAGACGCACATATCAACCAACGATTATCAATATTGGATGATCAACTATACCGTGTATTATTACAAATCCTAGATGACAAAGAGCTTGATCAACAAGATAATACTTATATTGAAAAGCTAATCGCCCTCGATCTTGTATACCTACAAGATGATGAAGTATATATTGTTGATGAAATCAAGGATATCGTTACAGCTTTGCGTAACGATACTACATGGTCACTACATCGCAGTAAGATGGTATGGCTATTAAAGTGTCAACAGGTGATAGCTCACTATTGGGGTACATGCAGTATCGAACAACTCCAACAATTACTCTTGTTAAACCCTGTATATACAAGTGAGGATTCTATTGAAGAGCTACTTGTACAAATACCAATCGGAGAAAGACAAGTAACTCTTCATAATCACTGCATACAATGGAATTCATACGCTGCTTATCAACGACTTATTGAATATCAACCAATAGATAGTGATCATTACGTGCCTTCAGTAGAAGAGATAAATGATCTCTATCAATACGACTTTGATATACAACAAGAAAGTATACAGCAGCTAAGAGATATAATCTTGCAGAAAACAAAACTAACACCAGAAGAGACAGAAACATGCATACATGATATCTGGAATTCACTATCCTACGGACTAAGTGATGATATCGTTCAAGAGATAGTGAACCTAACACAACTATCTCCTACAGACATATCTGATAACTTACGAGGACAACTAGAGATAAACACACGTAAGTTCATATACAAAGGACATACATATAAAGAATTATATGACTAACACTATTAAATTGTATCAGTTATAATTTAATGTGTGATTTGAAGGAGAGAGTTATGTTAATGAGTACAGCTATCGGTATTTTAATACCATTTATAGGAACATCATTGGGTGCAGCGATGGTGTTTGTATTAAAGAATCAAATAGGTGAGAAACTACAGAAAGCACTAACTGGATTTGCGGCAGGTGTCATGGTCGCTGCTTCTTTTTGGAGCTTACTGGTGCCTGCATTAGAACAATCAGAGTCGATGGGTAAGCTATCCTTTATACCTGCAGCGATAGGATTTCTCATTGGTGTTGGTTTCTTATTAGTATTAGATGAGATAACACCACACATGCATTTGGATCATACAGAAGAAGGTCCAAAGGAAAATCACTTAAGTCGTTCGATGAAGTTAATCCTTGCGGTAACACTACATAATATTCCAGAGGGAATGGCGGTTGGTGTTGTATATGCAGGTTGGTTAAATGGTAATACATCTATTACATATCTTGGTGCACTTGCATTAGCTCTTGGCATTGCGATTCAAAACTTCCCTGAAGGAGCGATTGTCTCCATGCCATTAAGAGCTGAAGGTATGGCGAAATGGAAGACATTCCTATATGGTGTATTATCCGGATTGGTTGAACCAATAGGATCAGTCCTAACAATTTTATTCGCAACACAGGTTGTACCGCTATTACCATATTTTCTAAGCTTTGCGGCAGGAGCAATGATGTATGTTGTAGTGGAAGAGTTAATACCAGAGATGTCAGAAGGAACACACTCCAATATTGGTACTGTATTATTTGCAGTAGGTTTTGTGACGATGATGATTCTGGATGTAGCACTTGGATAAAAAAATAAACTATTCACCAAATTGAAGTGAATAGTTTTTTTATATACCTCTATTGTAGAGTATTTAGATTGGGTTAATTATGCAGATAAATCTGCATAAGATTCAAAACGGTACTCATTTAAGATTGAGATTGTACCTGTTTCAGCTTCGTGAGTTAGTTCAGCTTGACGTTGGGCATCGGCATATTCAATGACTGTACTACCTACGGCATTCGCAATATATTCAATTCTATAGCTCAATATGAAAACCTCCTTTACTATGTTCGGATAAATGAAATGTAATGGAACAATCGATTTATCTTGAGTGATTATATGTGATAAAAGATATATTTGCAAGTGCTTTGCATAAAATTGTCTATAAAAGCTAGAGTACTATGACATAAGAAAACGAGTGCCTTTATGTGATTGGCACTCGTTACTTGCATTAGAAGTAGAGATAAACAGTAATTGTTGAACCTTTCTTGATGCGTTGTCCAATGACACTGTTACCAGAAGAATCACGTACATCTTCTACCTGACCACTTCTGGAAGCATCTGTTGTTCCAACAGCTCGTTGAATCGTGATGTTGTTGGCAGCTCCCCAAGCGGTGTAGAGAGTAGGAAGGTTATAACTTGGTACTTCTACCTTGGCTTCTGGAGTAGTGAATGTTACACATACTTCATTGGAGTTTGTACTGTTGTTTTGGTAACCATAGTAACCACATACCTGTGTTTCTGTATTTGGTTGTAGGTTACTTCCTGCAGTAGAGAAGGTTGCGTCTGTACTTGTAATCTCTGCGACGGTATTTCCGTTTTGTGAGATGCGTGCTTTATAGACGATTGGACCTGTAATCCATGAGATATCGAAGGTCTTATCATCCTTGCTTGCTTCAGTGAGTTTCTCCGCATTTGGATAAGTTGCCCAGTTGAAGTTTACTGTTTCACTGTTTTCATCGTATGCAGCGTTGAATGTGCTTAGGTTATCTGGTGTTGTCACAAGATTTGTATAAGCGCCAAGCGTTGCATATTCTGATTTAATCAAACCCGTTGATACATATTCAGATGGGATTGTCTCATCTGGTGCTACATATGGATATAATCCCTTGATATGTGTAATCTGGCTGATGCCATCAGGCATACCTAGTTCACCAGGTGTACCGTAGATGCTTTCAAGTGTATCTAATGTATTACTGATGATAACACCAGGGATATTCCAGTTTAGTACAGGACGTGTTAGATATGTGTTTTGTCCTGCGATTGCTTTTTCATATCCTGTCCATACTGCAATGGTGAATTGTGTGGTTTGTCCTACCATCCACTCATCTTTGGCAGCTCCGATTGGAATGCCATATTCGACACCTGCATCACCCCAGTCAGATGTACCTGTCTTACCATATACTGCATAGTTCTTACGAATTGCATACATGTAGTTACCCCAAGTACTACTACCACTAACAGCACTTCTCATTAATGTAGCAGCTAGGTAAGCGGCTTGTGGAGAGAGTACGTTTGTGCCGGTTGTTGGTGCAACGTATGGATCTCGATTTGCGTTACGATATGTAATCTGTTTGATTGTGTGTGGCTTAATGTAATTACCACCATTCATAACAACGGATTCAGCAGCTGCTAATTCCTCAACGGTAACACGCATATTACCACCACCGATTGCGAAGCTGATATCGAATTGATCTGGTGTAAATCCAGTAAATCCAAGTGCTGTCAGATAATCAGTAACACGTTTTTGTCCTGACTTATCGATGACTGCTTGTAATGTATTAATAGCGACAGTATTTAAAGATTCACCAACTGCTCGACTTAGATCAACAGCACCACGGAAACGGTTATCAAAGTTATTGAATGTCCAGTTGCCGTAGGATACTGGTTTATCGACCATCATATGGTCGGTAGCCCAACCTAAATCCTCAAATGCAAGGGCATAGTCAAGGATTGGTTTTACAGCAGAACCTGGTTGGTTATATTGTTCAGTGGCGTGGTTCAGCAACATGGATCCACCATTTGCCCAGTTACGTCCACCAAGGATACCAACAACTTCACCAGTTTGGTTATTCATAACAATAGAACCTAATTCAAACAAGTCATCAGGGAAGTCAACTCCACCAGTACCTGCTTGGATACTTTCAAGCTGTGCTTGAATGGTTGCGTCCATGTTTGTATGGATTTCCATAGATACGTTCATTGGATCAAGACCTGTTACTTCGCGCGCTTCTCTTAAAGCTGCATCGATATAAGCCTGGTATGTATAATCTGTATCAATCGTAGTAGATGGATCAATCAATTGGTTTTCAATATGGATTGATTTTGCAAGGTCACATTCCTCTTGTGTAATGTATCCGTGATAAACCATCATATTGAGTACAGTATCACGTCTTGACGTTGCACGATCTAGATAGTTATGTGGATCATATGTATATGGGGAGTTGATAACACCTGCAAGTAATGCGGATTCAGATAAGTTTAATTCCCAAACATTCTTACCGAAGTACTGTTGGGCAGCTTTTTGAACACCACGGATATTACCGATACCACCATAGTTCATCTTATTTAGATACATAGAGAAGATTTCCTGTTTGCCAGAGTTCTTCTCAAGTTCCATCGCTAGGGCAATCTGTTGAACTTTATATTGGATTGTTCTAGCGGTAGAGGTACCTGATTCATCGTCTTGGAAGTACGTTAGCTTCACTAGCTGCATGGTAAAGGTTGATCCACCTTGCATAGAACCACGAAGTACAGTCTCTAATACGGACTTTGTAAAACGGGGAATATCGAAACCATTGTGTTGGAAGTAACGTGAGTCTTCGATTGATAAGAATGCGTCCACAAGAGATTCAGGAATCTGATCATAGACTACATTTTCACGTAGGGTTGTACCTACGTCCGCAATCTTATTACCACTGGCATCCAACACGATTGTGGATTGGAAGTTCGTGAAATCATCCAACTTAAATTCAGGTGTACCTTCTAATAGACTGCCTATCGCAATAGCTCCGACAGCGCCAAATACCAATTCGAAGCCGACGATGATTGCCATAAATAGGGTTAAGATACGAAAACCATGTATTTTACGCTTTACACCTGGTTTTTTCTTATTTTGATTTGTCATGATTGCCTCCTAGTGTGAAGTATAACTGATCAATAATCTTCAGATAATCAATCGGAGTTACATAAGTGCTTGGGATAAGATGTCCCGTTGTTTGAAACCATGTATAGGGGATAGAGTGACGTTCATTCTCCTTCATAAAGGTGATGATGTCCTCTGCTTTTACAAAATATGTTTCATCAAACACCGTCCATTTTACAATCAAGAAGGCAATCGCACCATGGCGAATGACATCTTGTAGATGCTTTATTTGGTGTTCGTGAATGGATTTGAGAGGAAAGGAAGTATGCGAAGCACATTCCTTGGCTTCAAAATCAATATATTTTGCTCGATAGATACCATTGTAGTCTGTCGTAGATGGCAGTTTGAAGTATGCCTCTGTAATCTTGGCGGCACTTCGTGCTGGATAATCTACACTGACGATGGTGACGGGAGTTGGTTTTTTATGTATCACAGCTTTATCGATACTGAGATAGAACATATTGGTAGTATTGATATCTTTTTCAAGATTCATACCTCTGCCCCCCGCAGAGGTGCGTTGTGTTACATATGTTTTCTTTTTTCCGTTTGGATAATTCACCATAAGAAATTCCCATTTATATTATACAGATGTTCACATAAATAAGGAAGTTTTATTGATTTTAGTAGGGTGAAATGAGATAATGAAGAAGCATTCATAGGAGGAAATTTATGGCTGATAAGTTAAATCTAGATCCGCAGAAAATTGTTGATAAAGAACTGGATATTGATTTTAAAGGATATAATCCCGATCAGGTGGATCATTTATTAGATGAAATCATTCAGGATTATCAGACATATGAAAATATGATTGCAGATCTGACGAAGAAAATGGAAGAAATGGAACGTACGAACGCTTCTCTTCGCGCAAAGTTAATTGAAGTCGAAGGGAAAGTAAAAGCACAGGAAGATTTGGATCCAATTTCTCAAGGAGCTTCAAATGTCGATATTTTGAAGCGCCTAAGTCGTTTAGAGAAACAGGTGTTCTCTAACAACAATCAATAAGAGAAGTTGTATACATGAGGCAGTCGCTGGCGCCTTTGGCGTTAGAGGAAAGTCCATGCTCGCACCATCTGCGATGATGGTAGTGTTTGTGCCAGCCTAATCAATAAGACTGGGTACCGAAAGGTAACGGCGGAGTGAGAACCTAAAACAAATTGTTATGTCATGGTTTAAGCCCTTAAGGTGTCACAGTGACGTAGTCGCTAAGGAAACTTAGCGAGTGGAACGAGATAAACCCCACAAGCGAGAAACTCAAATTTGGTAGAGGAACTGCAGAAGGCGAACTGAAGCGTAATGCAGGTGCTATATGCACAGATAAATGGCTGCCCCTGGTAACAGGACAGAACATGGCTTACAAATGTATGCATATTTGGAGGATGTGATCCTCCTTTTCTTATAGTTGTAATATGATATACTAAAAGGCGAAAAAGTGAGGGAAAACAATGAATCTTCCAAATCGATTAACACTATTTAGAATCGTATTGATTCCAGTGATTATTCTGGTGTATCTATTCCCATATGGTGCATTTGGTATTACACCAGCAATATTTTATATACAGCAAGTTTCTATCTCGGTGATTGATTTAATTGCGCTTGTAATCTATGTTCTAGCAGCGATTACAGATGCGATTGATGGTCATATCGCAAGAAGTAGAAATATGATTACGACCTTCGGTAAGTTCGCTGATCCAATTGCGGATAAGTTACTAACGACAACCATGTTCCTATTGTTTGTATCAAGAGGAATTATTCCGGTTGTGCCTGTTATCATCATGATCGCAAGAGATACCGTTGTGGATGGTTGTCGTATGATGGCAAGTGCCAATGGTAAAGTTGTTGCGGCTGGTATGATGGGTAAGCTAAAGACAGTATTACAGATGGTGACTGTAGCCTTGGTATTACTCAACAACCTACCATTTGAAATCTGGGGACTACCAGTGAGTGAAATCATGTTGTGGTTCTCTGCACTTGTAAGCTTTATTTCAGGTGTACAGTACTTCATGCAGATGAAGGATGATATTTTAGAATCAAAATAATCGTGGAATATCACGATAAGTATTGTAAATACAATCAGGAGGATGTTTTATGGCGGCAGATAAGAAAGAAAAAGCAGTCACAGCAGATAAACGCGACCAGTTACTTGCGGACGCATTAAAAGCAATTGAAAAGGAGTATGGCAAAGGTAGTATCATGCGTCTTGGTGATCGTGCAGATGTATCGATTGATGCGATTCCATCTGGTTCCTTAGCACTTGATCATGCTCTAGGAATTGGCGGTTATCCAAAGGGAAGAATTATTGAGATTTATGGACCTGAATCTTCAGGTAAGACAACACTTGCATTACATGCAATTGCAGAGTGTCAAAAGCAGGGTGGTAGATGTGCATTCATCGATGCTGAAAATGCAATCGATCCACTCTATGCAAAGAAGCTAGGTGTCGATATTGATGAGTTGATTTTGTCACAACCTGATTCAGGTGAGCAGGCATTAGAAATTACTGAGGTCTTAATCAAGTCAGGTGCGATTGACTTGGTTGTTATCGACTCTGTTGCTGCACTTGTTCCACAAGCAGAATTAGATGGTGAAATGGGAGATGCTTCTGTAGGTCTACAGGCAAGACTGATGTCTAAGGCAATGCGTAAGTTAGCAGGTGTTATGAATCGTTCCAATACAACAGCGATCTTCATCAACCAGCTACGTGAAAAGGTTGGTATTATGTTTGGTAATCCTGAGACTACACCTGGTGGTCGTGCATTGAAGTTCTACGCTTCAGTTCGTTTGGATGTACGTAAGGGCGATGCACTAAAGGATGGCAGTGAAGTCATTGGTTCTGCAACGAAGGTTAAAGTTGTTAAGAATAAGGTTGCTCCACCGTTTAAGGTGGCAGTTGTGAATATGATCTTTGGACAGGGTATTTCACATGTAGATGAAGTGATTGGTCTAGCAGTTGAGAATGACATCATTGAAAAAGCAGGTGCCTGGTTCTCATACAAGGGGGAAAAACTTGGTCAAGGATTTAATTCTGTGCGTGAGTATATGAAAGCTCATCCAGAATTTGATGAGGAAATTACAAGTCTTGTCAAAGAGAAGTTATTCCCTAAACTAGAGGAAGCACCAGCTACAGAAACAGTTGAATAGTGTAAATAGGTAGTCAATGACTACCTTTCATATACCTTGTTTGCAAATATACCAATTAGGTTTAAAATAAGCATGTTTTATTTTGGGAGATGAAAGATGGATTTTAGTGCAATATGGGACTTGGTCACAAGCTCATTTATGAAGATATTAATTCCAGGTATTATGGTGACGATTCCACTAACGGTGATATCCTTTACACTGGCGATGATCATAGCGGTGATATGTGCCATGATTATGTACGCAAAGATACCAGTGTTAAAACAGATTGTCCGTTTCTATATCTGGATCATACGTGGAACACCACTGCTCGTGCAGTTATATGTCATATTCTTTGGACTGCCAAGTCTGGGAATTACGGTAGATGCTTTTCCATCTGCAGTGTTCGTATTTGCGATTAATGAAGGTGCGTATTGTGCAGAGACAATGCGTGCAGCTTTAGAATCAGTACCTGTCGGTCAGATTGATGCTGGCTATTGTGTGGGTATGAATTACTTCCAGATTATGTGGCATATCGTATTACCGCAGGCATTTAGAAATGCTTTTCCATCCTTATCAAACTCATTAATTGGGATGGTAAAAGATACATCACTCGCATCCAATATCACAGTGACAGAGATGTTTATGGTAACACGTCGTATTGCAGGTACCAGCTATCAAACCATGGCGTTGTATCTGGAAGTGGCATTTATCTATCTGATGTTTTCAACCATACTAACCTGGCTACAACACTATGGTGAAAGAAAGCTTAGTACATTTGGTGAGGTGAAGGCATAATGGCAATACTCGAAATCAAAAATATTAAGAAGTCATTTGGTGATAATCACGTACTAAAGGGTGTCGATTTAAATGTGAGCCAAGGAGATGTCATCGCTATTCTTGGACCTTCCGGTTCTGGTAAGACGACATTACTTCGTTGTTTAAACTTTCTAGAAGATGCGGATGAGGGAGAGATGACCTTCCGCAATCAAAGCTATGATTTATCACATCTCAATGCACGTGATAAATCACAAATCCGCAAACATACAGGATTTGTATTTCAAAGCTATAACTTATTCCGTAATAAGACAGCTTTAGAAAATGTGATGATACCATTAACAATCGCTCGCAACGTTAAAAAAGAAGAAGCGATTGTCCAAGCAAAACAATTACTCGATCGTATGGGTCTACAAGATCGCTACGACTATTACCCAAGTCAATTATCCGGCGGACAACAACAGCGTGTCGCAATTGCTAGAGCACTCTGTTACAATCCAGATATTATCTACTTTGATGAGCCAACCTCCGCTTTAGATCCTGAGCTAATTGGTGAGGTACTTGGTGTTATCAAAGAGTTAGCACAGATGGGTATTACCATGATTGTTGTTACACATGAAATGCAATTTGCTAAAGATGTATCGACGCATGTCATCTTTATGGAACATGGCAAAATTGTAGAAGAGGGTACATCCCAAGATATATTTGAACATCCAAAGAATGAGCGTACAAAGCAATTTATTCAATTTGATAGGAGTAAAGAGAAACATGAAGAAAACTAATGCATTATTGACGGCAGTACTTGCAGTATCACTTGTCGGTTGTACACCGAAAAAACAAGAAGAACAAGGAGACCACCTTGCACGCATTCAAGTAGCGAATACTTTGAATATCGCACTTGAGGGAACGTGGCAACCATGGTCTTATCACGATGAAAGTGGAGAACTTGTTGGTTACGATGTTGAGGTTGGCGAAGCCATCGCCAAGGAACTTGGCGTAGAAGCTAACTTTACAGAAGGTGCATGGGATGGACTATTAGCAGGACTTTCCAGTGGAAGATATGACCTAGTCATCAATGGTGTTGATATTACAGAAGAAAGAGAAAAGAACTTTGACTTCTCAGATCCATACGCCTATACACATACAGTGCTTGTTGTTGATTCTAACAACAATGATATTCAATCTTTTGAGGATTTATCGGGCAAGGAGACAGCTAATTCCATCAACTCTACATATATGCAAATAGGAGAGGAATATGGTGCAAGTGTAGAAGGGGTCGACACTCTTGAAGATACCATCAATATGGTAACCTCAGGTCGTGTCGATGCGACAATCAACAGTGATGTTTCTATCGCAGACTATCTAAAGACAACAGGAAGCGATAATATTAAAGTCGTTGATCAAACAAAAGATGTTATTCACGTCGCAATTCCACTGACAAAGGGAGAAGATTCCGCTACACTCAAAGAAGCCATCAACAAAGCAATCCAAAAACTAAAGGATGATGGTACACTAGCACAGCTTTCCGAGAAATACTTCGGTATCGATGTGACTAAATAATAAAGACTATGAACTATATTGAATTCTATTATCAAATTTCAAAGAGATACCAAAATCTTCGAGGACAACGCATCCTTGCGAAAAGTAATCAAGTGATTACCTATGCATTCTATGTATTCTATCCAATCCTGTTGATCTACATGTTAATCACCAAACATCCAAAACTATTGGTGACAATCATCGTACCAGCAATCTCTGTTGTGTTAGTTTCACTAATTCGTAAATGGATTGGTAGACCTCGACCATTTGAGATATATCCAATCCATGCATTACTAACCAAGGATTCAAAACGCGATGCGATGCCAAGTAGACATATCTTTTCGGCAACGATTATCGCAATGATGTTCTTTCATGTATCAGGTATCCTTGCATGCATGTTGTTGGTGGTGGCTTTATTAGAAGGGTATATCCGTGTCGTTGGGGGAGTGCACTATCCATCCGATGTAATTGTTGGATATCTTCTAGGAGTATTATTTGGATTATTCACTCTATAAAAAAGTTGGTACTTATCTTAATTTTATGATATAACCTTGCAAGAAAGGTCACATTGTATAATGTGTGGTGATTGAGAAGTACATGCGCCTTTAATCCGATTTTAAACATATGAAAAGAGAGAATTTAAACAAACATCTTTTCATGCTTGGAAACGGATTAAAACCTCTATACAGAGAATTTTTGTCTGCTTTTTTCGCATGAAAAGAGCAGATTTTTTGTAGGAGGAACCAAATGATAGAAATTCATAATTTAACAATATGCCATCGATATGATCTACGTAAGATGGTTGATGATTTTACACTCACAGTGAAACCAACAGATAAAATTGCCATCATTGGCGAAGAGGGAAATGGGAAATCTACATTACTCAAATGTATTGTAGATCAAAAACCTATTGATAATTATTGTGAAGTTCAAGGAACAATACGTTCAAAGAATGAAAGAATAGGTTATTTACCCCAAGAGCTTGAACATAAGCATGCAGATAAAACTGTATACGAATACTTCTGTGAAAGCGATGCATTTTTACTTGCTACGCCATCACAATTACATGATATTGCGCAAGGATTAGGAAGTTACATGGAGATGTATTATCAAACACAGACAATGTCTTCACTTTCTGGAGGAGAGAAGATCAAGTATCAACTCGCAGCGATGCTCCTAGAACAGCCTAGTATTTTACTGTTAGATGAGCCATCCAATGATTTAGATATTCGAACACTTGCATGGTTAGAGAATTTTATCAAAGAGTCTAAGATTCCAATCATCTATATTTCACATGATGAAACATTACTTGCGAATACTGCGAATTGTATTGTTCATTTAGAACTCGTCAAGCGAAAAACAGAAGCACGTCATACAATCATGAATATTGGCTATGAGGCATATAAAGAATTACGTAATAAACAATTTAAAAAACAGATGATTGATGCACAGAGTGAGTGTCGTCAAGACAAACTACGTATGGAAAAAATACCAACAGATTTATGAACGTGTCCAACATGAACTGCGTACCGTATCACCTCAAGCAGCTCAGGCAGCTATCGCCGAGTCACGTCAGTAAAAGATGTAAGCTGTTTTTTGGGAACTTTTGAAATCTCCAAAGATTTCATGAAGCAAAGTATGAGGATTTATCATCCAGAAAATACTTTCCATTACCCAGAAAAGCTTGAAATAAAGCTATTCCTAGTATAGGGTGTCTGCTTAGACACCCTATATTTTTTACACAAAAAATAATTTCAACCAGGCTGTAATGAGAGCTAGACACAAGAAATTGTTGACTGCATTCGACAAAAATTCGAAGCATTTGTTTCGAAAATTGTAACACGAAAAATGGCCTATTTTTGATTTTGTTTCGAAAATCGAAACTTTGAAGGAGGTTTAAAAATGTCGGAATTTACAGCTAAGAAGCTTAAAGAAGCACGTGTGAGTGCAGGATTGTCACAGGATGAAGCTGAATAAGAGAGCTATCAGTCAGATTGAAGCGGCACAGAGAAATTTATCTGCAGATGAACTTGCACAGTTCTCTCGTATCTATGAAGTTAATGTAAGAGAATTACTGTTTCTGGAATTTACAGAAGCTGGTAAAGAGCAGAGATTTGCAGCTAAGTACAGTTCTTTCTTTAAATTACTTGAGAAGTTATCTGATCGTGATATTGAAGATGTTTATTGGGCAATAAAGCGTAAGGTTGAAGGCTTGCTTTAAAACTGAATAAGGTTTGGAATACCCGCATTGCAGATTACACCTACTTTGCGGGTATTTTTTACATTGATATATACGCAATGACTACATAAAGGAGGCGCCTATGATGAAAGAAATTTACAATGTTGAAGGCATTGAAATTGAAGTGGAGCATATAGATAAGAATGATGCTAATCGTGAGCGTAGACTTGTAGCATACCAATTTAAAGCTATTAGAGAACAAGCTGGTATGAATCGTAAAGACTTTTCTGATTG
>JALENJ010000071.1 GCA_022767445.1 Erysipelotrichaceae bacterium
TACTTGTTTTCTATCATCATAAGTTTCTTAGTATTTTACTTTATTCTATATCACAGGGAAGTTCTTACTTGGTTGGAGTGAAATTATTCTATATAGATTATAAAGGAACGAGACATTATTTTAACTAAATCCCAGTTTGTCTAATTGAATAGAACAATTTTAGAAACAGTAAATCACAAAGGTTTGCTGTTTTTTCTTATTTATTTTTTCAAAATAAAAGCGTCAATAAATCAAAAAAGGTACTTGACAAAACGCTCTCTGGGGAAACAAAAAAGATATAGAGCCATACATGGATGAAAAGTCCCAAAACAATATCCTACTTACGCAAACAGAACGCCTAACTATGAACGGCAGACCGGCTAATCCAAAGTATGCAAGAAATAAAAATGTACTTGTTATCGGTGGATCCGGAAGTGGTAAGACGAGATTTTATGTAAAACCTAATTTAATGCAAATGCACTCATCATATTGCGTAACCGATCCTAAAGGAACCGTGATAATGAGTTTTAAACTAACTATCGGCAGAACAGCAATTACAAATGAAGATATTTATACAAATGATGCTATTGTCGCATTTATACCAAAAAAAGTAGAGTATATCAATAATGATTATTTCCGTCTGTATTTATCAACTTATGATTGGTCTGATGGACAAATGAATGCTGTCAAGGGTATGACGTTAAACTCTACATCTATTGGTGAAGCAGCTTTATCCATCCCACCTAAACCTATACAAGATGCATTTGCAAACTTCGTTGAATCCTGCGACAAATTGAAATTTGAAGCACAAGAATTTACCGAGTAAAATCTCTCATGCCATTTCGGTACTTGAGCATAAGAAAACGACCACACAGGAGCAATTCTACTCTTGTATGGCCGTTATTCCTTTTGTCATCGCCTTAAAACGGCGCTCAAAAACTGTTTTTCTTACAATTCCTAAGTGAAGGATTCTTTAGGACTCTTGTGTTTTCTTAGTAGTTCTTGGACCACGTGCTGCGTTAGCTTTCATCTTGGCTTGGATTTCGGCAATCGCTGCTTTTTGATTTAAGATAACTGGAATAACAATTGGGTTACGATTTGTCTTTGAGAATAAGAACGGTTCTAGTGAAGAACGGATACAGTTCTTTAACTCACCGAAGGTAGTGCGTTGTTGCATCTTCTTCTTCAGTGCATCGTATACAAGTAATTCTGCTTCTTTTAGTAGTGTTTGAGAATCTTTGATATATACGAATCCACGAGAGACAATTGATGGACGGCATAGTATCTTATTGTAACGGGAATCGATTGTTACGATAACTGCCACAAGTCCATTCTCTGCTAAGATCTTACGATCTTTGATTACAGATGTACTCAATCCTGAGATGTCGTTACCATCTACATAGATATCGTCTGTCTGTACACGCTCATTTGCGATAAAGCAGTTTCCATCTCTTAATACAACCACATCACCATTTGAACAAATCAAGCAATGATCTTCAGGGATTCCTGTTTCTTGAGCTGTAACTGAATGTTGTTTCAACATCTTATACTCACCATGGTTAGGCATAAACCAAACTGGTTTAATGAGGTTTAACATTAACTTCTGTTCTTCTTGTGGAGCGTGTCCTGTTGTGTGGAAGGAAGTTAGTGGTGAGTTTGTGATTACATTTGCGCCAACACGTGTTAATTGGTTGATAACACTACCAACGGATGTACCATTACCAGGAATTGGGTTGGATGAGAATAGTACAGTATCACCAGGAATAATCTTGATGAAACGGTGTGTACCATTCGCAATTCTACTTAGGGCTGCCATAGGCTCACCTTGAGAACCTGTACATACGATACAGATACGATTAGCAGGTAGGGTATTTAGCTCATTACCTGAGATAAAGCTACTATCAGGAATCTGGATAACACCCATCTTCTTACCGATTTCACATACATTCTCCATGGAGCGTCCAAATACTGCAACCTTACGATTACAAGCAACGGCAGCTTCAAGGATTTGGTTTAGACGTAATACGTTAGATGCGAATGTAGAAACAATCATACGACCTGGTGTCTTACGCATCTGTTCGATAATTGCACGAGCAACTGTCTTTTCAGAGATAGAAGAACCAGGGACTGATGAGTTGGTTGAGTCACTAAGTAATAGACTGACACCAACTTGTCCAATATAAGCCATCTTTTGGAAATCTGAATTTGTTCCGACTGGTGTCATATCAAACTTGAAGTCACCAGTTTCTACGATTCTTCCATTTGGTGTGTTAATCAAAACACCTAACGCATCTGGAATGGAGTGAACAACATTGAAGAATCCAACTGTGAAGTATTTTGTTTGAATACGAGAATCAGAATTGATTTCAATAATCTTACAAGCACGTGAAAGTCTGTGCTCTTCAAGTTTCTTTTCGATTAACGCCTTCGCAAAGCGTGGAGCGTAAATCTCCTTTAGACGAATTGTCTTTAAAAAGAAAGGGATACCACCGATATGATCTTCGTGACCATGGGTGATTACCATCGCTTTGATTTTATTTTGATTTTTTACTAAGTAAGAATAATCAGGGATAACATAGTCTACACCAAGTAGCGCATCCTCTGGAAATAATACACCGCAGTCAATGATGATAATTTCATCATTGTGTTCCACACAGTACATATTTTTTCCTACTTCTCCCAAACCGCCTAAAGCATACACCATTGTATCCGTTGCGTGATTGATGGATAGTTCACTTAAGTCAGGCTCTGTAATACGAGTACGACGAAGTGGACGGGTTGTTTTTCTTCCGCTATTATTTTCTGTCATTATAAAAGTACCTCTCTTTAAATACACGATTTGTGTTAATAGTGATGATACTGTGGTTTATCTTGCCTACATTATAGCATTGTCTATCTAAAAGAACAGTGAAATCGCTATAAAACAAGTGCACCATCAACTGTTTTAAATGGATCTGTTTTATTGATGTGATCATAGAATAAAATGCCATCCATGTGATCGAGTTCGTGCTGTAAAACAATCGCAATATAACCACGAGCACGAATTTCAACATCTTTGTTTTGAACGAGGTCGAATGCCTTGATTGTAGCGCGAGCATTGCGAACAACAAATCCTTCATGGTCAGTAACTACAGATAGGCAACCTTCACCACCTTGTAGATATGCAGGCTGCATAGAACGAGAAACAATGCGAGGGTTTACTAGCATGTATTCATAATGAATGGGATTGCCATCCTTATCTGTTTCATCTACAACAACGGCACACATTCTCTTTTTAACGCCGACTTGAATAGCACTGATACCAACTGCTGGACGTAAGTTCATCTTTTCAGCTTTCTCTTCATCAGTTGAATCTTTGACGTATTGTAACATATCGCGTAGAAGCGTTTCATCTTCCTTGGATAGTGGTAGGGCTACAATCTCTGATTTTTCTCGAATTAAAGGATCATCATCTTTAATGATTGTGTCATTATTTATTACCATATCATTTACCTCAGCCTACATTTTAATCATTCCAAATGCGTAATTCAACTGTCACGCAACAATTTCCTCAATGTAAGCGTTTTTGGCAAAAAAAATTTCAAAAAATTGAAACATTCTCTATGTTCAATGTGCCAATCTTGTACAGTATGATAAAATATTGAGTATGCAAGATAGAAATAAAAAACGCAAAAATTTGTCTTCGAGACAAACAAATATAACCAAGAAAAAAAGAAAATTCTTTAGTATCAGAATGCCGAAATCATCTGATCATTTTATTCACGCAGCGATGATTATACTGATGTTATTTGGCGTTATCATGGTAGGTAGTGCTTCCATGGGTGTTGCGTCTGGCAACAATCGTTATCTTGTGATTACAATTGCTAAGCAGATTATATTCGTCGTTGCTGGATATATGGCTATGACATTTTTAGCAAATCGCTTCCAACTCAAAAAATTGAAATCATCAACGATGTTCTTTGTGATATTGGTAACAATTTTTGCTTTGTTGTTGTGTTTGCTGTTTACAGAGACAAGAGGTGCTAGAGCTTGGATTCGTATTCCACTTGGTGTAACGGAAGTGACATTACAGCCATCGGAGTTTGCCAAGATTATCGCGATACTGGTTGTAACGATGTACTTAGGTGATAACGTTCGTCATTATAAATCCACATGGGATATGATGAAGCGTCCTGTATTTATCGATGGAGCAATGTTATTGATTGTATGGTTATTACAATCAGACTTTGGTTCGATGTTTGTAACATTGCTCATTATCTGTGTATGTTTATTGGTTCCAAATCATCCACAGTTAAGGAAATTCCAAAGGGGATTAACCGCATTATTCTATATTGCTGTATTGGTTGGTATCTATATGTTATCACCAGCAGGTGAGCATTTAATCACTAAGATGACATTCCTAAAGACATATCAGATTAACCGTTTTATTGCGGCGATTAATCCATTCTCTGATCAATATGGTACAGGTTACCAGTTGATCTCTGGATTGATTTCATTCTCTACAGGTGGATGGTTTGGTAAAGGTCTTGGTAACTCTGTACGTAAGTACACAAGCTTTCCTGCCGCAAGTACTGACTATATCCTAGCAATTGTGGTTGAAGAACTTGGCTACGTTGGTTTTATTGCCTTGATGTTGGTATATGGTTTTATCATCTTCCGCCTACTTCGTTATGCAACGAAGATGAGAAGTGAAAGAGGAAGAATTATCCTAGTTGGTACAGCGATGTACTTCCTGATACATATCTTCTTAAATATTGGTGGCGTTACTGGATTAATTCCTCTAACTGGTGTTCCACTGCTTATGATCTCGGCTGGTGGTTCCTCTACAATGGCCGTTATGGCATGCGTGGGTGTATCCCAAGCAGTTATCGCATCCTACAATCGTGGTGAAATTCGATGAGAATTATTGCAGGAGAATATCGCTCACGTAGGATTGAGACAAGAGATGGCAATGGTACAAGGCCAACATTAGATAAAGTGCGTGAAGCAGTTTTTTCATCCCTTGGTGGGATATTTTCATCAGGGAATATCCTAGACTTATATGCAGGTAGTGGAGCCAATGGTTTAGAAGCACTCTCAAGGGGATATGATCAAGCAATCTTTGTGGATACTTCCCATGAGGCAATCCAAATGATACAGAAGAATATTCGCAATCTAAAATGCGAAGATAGGACGAAAGTCATGCATATGAATGATAAGAAAGCGTTGAAAATCTTATCCAGCGAACAAAGAAAGTTTGATTTGGTATATCTTGATCCTCCATATGCATCCCAGCACAATGATCAAATACTAGAACTGCTACAAAGCTATGAGTTATTAAATCCAAAAGCAGTCGTCGTAATAGAATCATTAAAACAAGATGAATTTAAAAATACCTATGGTACTTTAAAACCATACAAAGAAGCGACATATGGCATTACAAGAATTACATATTATCGAAATGAGGTAGAAGAATGAAAGCATGTTATCCAGGTACATTTGATCCAATTACCAATGGACATTTAGATATCATTGAACGCGCATCACGATTATTTGATGAAGTAGTAGTACTGATCATGGTCAATCCAAGAAAGACATGCTTATTCTCCAGTCAAGAAAGAAAGCAGATGGTTGAAGATTGTCTAGAGTCAATTGGTAGTCCTAAGAATGTCAGTGTCATGATAGGCTCGGGTTTAACGGTTGAATTTGCTCGTAAGATCAACGCTTCTGTCATCATTCGTGGAATTCGTGCTGTCAGCGATTATGAATACGAGCTAGGACAAGCAACAGCAAATATGATGTTGGCACATGAGATTGAAACAGCATTCTTAATTGCGAAACCACAATACTCATTCCTTTCATCCTCTGTATGCAAAGAGATAGCCTTGAATGGTGGAGATCTTTTAAACCTTGTACCACTTAAGGTTATTGATCCCCTCAACAATAAGATGAAAGAAGTAGCCCAACATCTTAAAAGTGAGCAGGTGAATATATGATACGCTGGGGAATTATCGGTGCTGGTAAAATCGCCGAACGATTTGCCAAGAGTCTACAACATGAAGCATATAGTGAATTATACGCGGTGAGTTGCCGTACTCTACAAAAGGCACAAGACTTCGCAGACAAGTATCATGCATGCATAGCTTACGGTAATTACAAACAATTACTAGAAGATCACCATGTGGATGCAGTGTATATAACACTTCCACATGGCTTTCATTACCTATGGTCAATCGAAGCACTCAAACATCACAAAGCAGTACTTGTAGAAAAACCAGCAGGTATCAACGCAATCGAGATAGAAGGCATCCAAGAAGTACAGAAAGAATATCCACAGCTTTGGATGGAAGCGATGAAGACTAGATTCACACCACTCTATCAAAAAGTAAAACAACTCATCGATGAAGATACGATTGGTTCGATTGTAAGTATGCAGGCAACACTCAATACAAACCAACCAATCGATAAAATTAGTGGTACATACCTCAGTAATCCTGTATATGGTGGTGCACTATTGGATTGTGGATGTTATTGTGCAACATGGATTACTGATTATCTAACAGGTAGAGTGCGTATCGATCGTGTGGATGCAGATATCCAAGATGGCTATGACCTACATACAATTGCACAGATGCACATTGGTGATACACAGGTGGTATTAGAAACTGCGATGAATCAACCAGAGAAAAAGGAGATCATCATCCAAGGTACAAAGGGCAGTATTAAGGTACAAGACTTACATCGTCCAACACATGCTGAGATTGTGATGGATGGACAATCACAACAAATTGATTGCCCATATGTTGTAGATGACTTCTATGGTGAAATCCATCACTTCGTACAATTACTACAACAAGGAAAACAAGATTCCGATGTGATGTCTATCGAAGATAGTCATAAAACAGCGATGTTGTTAGATCGAATCAAAGACGCATCCACACCAGATCCAATCGAAATATAAAGATGTGATAAACATACCGGGAGTAATATATGAAACTAGATCAATTCCATTGGGTAAATGAACCAAAGACATATCACATCACAGATGAAGAGTTGCGTATTACAACACAACCACATACAGATTTATGGCAACGCACATACTATCATTTTGTGAATGATAATGCGCCTGTGTACCTGATGCCAATCGACGATTTATACTTTTCATTTATCGTAAAGACGAACTTCGAGCAAAGTCATACACGCTTTGATCAATGTGGTGTTGTAATCTATCAAGATTCTAGAAACTGGATCAAAGGTTCCATTGAGTATGAAAATGAACAGTTTGATACACTATGGAAATTATTGGTTCCTTCCCGTGGGAAAGCAAATAGTGTACAAGGGGAAGTGGTACGCATTGCTGGTATTATACAAGATGAGATACATCGCAATGGTGGTATCAATTGGGGTAATGAATATCGTAAACAGTTGGTACATTTGAACAGTTTTTATCAAGTGGAAATATGTTAGTACAACATGATATGCAAGTTTTACGTGATGCGATTCAATATCTGCTTGATAAAAAGGGTGATATATTTGCTTACTCGGGTCAGCTTTGTGTGTATGCAGTAAAATGGGTTGGGTGTAATCCTGATCCGATTCCACTTGGTAAGTTAGAGTGATAGGTTATGATAGGTTTTTGTCTCTGTGATTGGAGACAAAGATTTTTTATTTTTTAGCACTCAATTATTGACAGTGCTAAATGGTTGAGGTACTATAGTAGCAGACGTAGAAAAAGAGTGCTAAAGGAGGTGCTGGGTATGTTGACACCAAGACGTATTGAAATATTCAAAGCGATTGTTGATGAGTATATTCGTACTGCAGAGCCTGTAGGTTCGCGTACTTTACAAGAGCAGTATGATTTGCCATATTCCAGTGCTACGATACGCAATGATATGCAAGTCTTAGAAGAGATGGGATATCTTGAAAAGACACATACATCAAGTGGTCGTATTCCAAGTACGATGGGATATAAGTTCTATTGTGAGAACTTATTGAACGGTGCTGCTGGAATTGACAAGCGCATGGAATTAGCAATTCGTGATGCCTTCGATGTATCGAGTATGAATATCGATGAAGCGGTACGTCAAAGCTGTGAGATTCTCAGTGAGATGACAAATATGACAGCAGGTGCGATTGGACCAGATGCCAACGAACAACGTTTGGAACACATCCGTCTATTCCCAATTGACACAAGAAATGCTGTATGTGTATTTATCACAAATACTGGTCATACAGAAACTAAGAATTTCCACTTTGAGGATGATGTTCCTTTCAAGGATTTAGAAGCTTGTACCGATATCTTGAATAAACGTCTAAAGGGAGTTCCAATTGCGGAAGTTCCTGAACATATGGAAGAAATCAAACCTGATTTATCCGCTGTTGTACAGCGTCATGATTTACTGTTTACCGCTTTTGTCAAAGCGTTTGTGAAATTTGCTAGTGAGAGTGTGTATTTCTCTGGCAAAGATCGCGTATTATATCAACCTGAATTTGAGGATATCAACAAGCTGAAGAAGCTGATGACGATGTTCGATGATACCAAGGTTTGGCGTGGTTTGGATTCAAGTGAAAATGCGATTGCCGTTACGACAAGTAAAGGTGCGCATTTAACTTGGTATAACGACTTAGCCGTTGTACGTTCAAAGTTCCATGTCAATGACAAGGAAAGTGGTGAACTGATGGTCGTAGGACCAAGTCGTATGAACTATGAGCAGGTCGTAAACTTAATTGATTACGCAGCCCGCTTGATTGAAAAGATGTATAACTCAGGAGGTGATGATGATGAGTGACGAAAAGAAGTTAAACGAAGAAGAAAAGGAAATCGAAGAAACATCGGATACGTCTTCTGAGCAACAGGTAGAAACAACGAAAGAAGATGAACTCGCAAAGTTACAAGCGACGATTGATGAACTCAACCAGCAGGTAAATGTTTTAAAGAATGAGTATGCAAAGGCGTACGCTGATACAGAAAATACGAGAAAACGTCTACAAGCTGATTTTGATAGCCGTACGAAGTTTATGATGCAAAGCTTTGCTTTAGAACTATTGCCTGTATTGGACAATTGTGAAAGAGCTTTGGCACAAGCAACTACGGATGAGGCATACCGTAAGGGTGTAGAGATGATTTACAACCAATTACAGAATGCATTAAGTAAAGAAGGTGTAACAGAAATTGATGCCTTGAATCAACCATTTGATGGCAATTGGCATCAAGCATTAATGTCTGAAAAGAAAGAAAATGTTGAACCTGGAATTGTAATCGAAGTATTACAGAAGGGTTACCGTTTAAAAGATCGTCTGTTAAGAGCAGCGATGGTTAAAGTAAGTGAATAACTAGGAGGATAAGACTATGAGCAAGATTATTGGTATTGATTTAGGTACAACGAATAGCTGCGTATCCGTTATGGAAGGCGGCGAAGTTAAAGTAATTGCTAACCCAGAGGGTAATCGTACAACACCATCTGTAGTAGCGTTTAAAAATGGCGAGCGTATCGTTGGTGATGCGGCTAAGCGTCAATTGATTACAAACAAAGAAACAGTATATTCTGTTAAGCGTTTAATGGGTACAGATGAAAAAGTAACGCTTGAGGGAAAACAATATACACCACAGGAAATCTCTGCAATGATTCTGACATACCTAAAGGGTTATGCAGAAGCTTACTTGGGTGAACCAGTTGAGAAGGCAGTTATCACTGTACCTGCTTACTTCAACGATGCACAACGTCAAGCAACAAAGGATGCAGGTAAGATTGCAGGACTAGATGTTGTACGTATTATCAACGAGCCTACAGCTTCTGCACTTGCATTTGGTATGGATAAAGATACATCTAAGGAACAGAAAGTATTGGTATATGACTTAGGTGGTGGTACATTCGATGTATCTATCTTGGATATCGCAGATGGTACTTTCGAAGTATTATCCACAAATGGTGATACTCACTTAGGTGGTGATGACTTCGATGAAGCAATTATCAACTGGTTGGCAGATAACTTCCAACGTGAGAATAACATCGATTTAAGAAACGATAAGATGGCTCTTCAAAGATTGAAGGAAGCTGCTGAGAAGGCTAAGAAAGACTTATCTGGTGTATTACAGACACAGATTTCTCTACCATTTATCTCCGCAGGTCCTGCCGGTCCATTACACTTGGAAGCTACACTAACACGTGCACAGTTCAATGAACTAACAAAGAACTTAGTTGAAAGATCTATGATTCCAGTTCGTCAAGCGATGAAGGATGCTGGTGTTACAGCAAATGATCTACACCAAGTACTATTGGTAGGTGGTTCTACACGTATACCAGCTGTACAGGAAGCTGTTAAGAATGAATTAGGCAAAGAGCCTAACAAGTCTGTTAACCCTGATGAGTGCGTATCTATCGGTGCCGCAATTCAAGGTGGTGTTATCGCTGGTGATGTTAAGGATGTATTACTACTTGACGTTACACCATTATCCCTTGGTATTGAAACAATGGGTGGTGTTATGACAGTATTAATCCCACGTAACACAACAATCCCTACAAGTAAATCTCAGATTTTCTCAACAGCTGCAGATAACCAGCCAGCTGTAGATGTACATGTATTACAGGGTGAGCGTCCAATGGCTCAAGACAACAAGACATTGGGTAACTTCCAGTTAGATGGTATTGCCCCAGCAAGACGTGGTACTCCACAGATTGAAGTTACATTCGATATCGACGTAAACGGTATTGTACACGTTAAAGCAGTCGATAAAGCAACAAATAAGACACAGTCTATTACAATCACAAACTCATCTGGTCTAAGTGAAGACGAAATTGACCGTATGGTTAAGGAAGCTGAAGCACACAAGGCTGAAGATGATAAGCGTAAAGAAGAGATTGAAACAAAGAACCGTGCTGAAGCATTCATCAATCAGATTGATGAAACACTCAAGAGTGACAATCCAAATGTGACTGAAGAGCAGAAGGCAGAAGTGAAGAAGCTACGTGATGAATTACAGGAAGCAATTGATAAGAATGATATGGATGGTCTAAAGACGAAGTTAGATGCATTAGAGAAAGCAGCGAATGATATGGCGCAGGCTATGTATCAAAACCAAGCTAACCAAGGACCACAATCAACTGGTACAGCTGATAATTCAACAAGTGCAAACGATGATGTCGTTGACGCTGACTTCCAAGAAAAGAAGTAAAGATTGAAGGGATGCGGAGATATTGTTTCCGCATCTTTTTAAAGGAAAGAAAGGGCTATAAGATATGGCTGAGAAAAGAGATTATTATGAAGTGTTAGGAATATCCAAGGGAGCAAGCGATGCGGAAATCAAGAAAGCCTATCGTTCGTTAGCCAAGAAATATCATCCTGATGTCAATAAAGCCGCAGATGCGGAACAAAAATTCAAAGAGATCAACGAAGCATATGAGGTTTTAAGTGATCCTCAAAAACGTCAGACATATGATCAATTTGGCTTCGCTGGTATGAATGGCTCCCAAGCAGGTGGTGGATTCAATGGCTTTAACGGTTATACAACCGGAGGCTTTGATGATTTTAATGATATCTTCTCTTCCTTCTTTGGAGGTGGAGGTGGATTCTCCTCTGGTAATAGACGTGCAAATAATGGACCACGCAAGGGTGAAGATCGTTACATGCGCATGAATGTATCATTCATGGATGCCTGTTTTGGTAAGACTGAGACCATCTCACTAATAGTTGAGGAGCAGTGTGATCAATGTCATGGTAGTGGTGCAGCTTCACCAAGTGATGTTGAAACCTGTCCAACTTGTCATGGCTCAGGTAGCGTAGTCAGTCAACAACGTACAGCCTTTGGTGTCTTCCAGACACAGGGTGTATGTCCTGATTGCCGTGGAACAGGTAAAAAGATTCGTAAGGTTTGTCCAAAATGTGGCGGCTCAGGATATGAAAAGAAGCGTGTTAGTATCGATGTTGAAATACCTGCGGGTATTCAAACTGGACAACAATTACGCATCAGTGGTAAGGGTGAGCGTGGATACAATGGTGGACCAAATGGTGACTTATACCTAGAGATCAATGTACTACCACATGAATCCTTTGAACGTGATGGTAAAGATGTATACCTTGATATTCCAGTATCTGCAGTCGATGCGACATTGGGCGTTAGTATTGATGTTCCTACCATCCATGGTGATGTCACGATGAAGGTACCTGCCGGTACACAAGATGGTACACGTATGCGGCTAAAGGGCAAAGGTACTGCAGATATTCGCGGTGGTAGACAAGGTGATCAAATCGTTACCGTACGTGTCAGTGTTGATAAAGATCTAACACGTAGAGAACGTGAGTTATACGAAGAACTACAAGAAATACAAAATTCAGGCCGAGGAGAAACTGCTTGGCAGAAGTTTAAGAAGAAATTTAGTTAAGCAGCGATACACCTGAAGTAAGGAGGTGTAAAGATGAACATAGAACACATGACGGAAGTCTTGCAAAATATCATCATGCAGGCAGTAACACTTGCCCAACAATCACAAAGTCCAGATATAAAGATTGAACATATCTTGGATGTGATGTCAAAAGATGAAAATCTAGATGGTATTTGGCAAAGATTAAACATTGATAAAGACGCATTCCAACAATTTATCAAACAACAGTTAGATAAATTGCCAAAGGTCACTGGAGCGAGTCAACCACAGCTATCCAATGATGTCATGCAAGCATACAACTATGCATTAAAACGCATGCAGAAACAAAAAGATAGCTATATGAGCACAGTAACATTCTTACTAGGCTTATTTGATACAAATGCGTCAATCATACAACAAATTCAAAAACAATTTCATATCTCGACAAAAGATATCGAAAAAGCAGAAGAAGATAGAAGAGGGGGAATGACAATGGATGAAAAAACCAATGAAAGCCAACTCGATGCATTAAGTAAATACGGACATGATTTAGTCAAAGAAGTAAAGGATGGAAAGATCGATCCTGTCATTGGCAGAGATGAAGAGATTCGTCGTGTGATCGAAATTCTTTCCCGTAAAACCAAAAACAATCCTGTATTGATTGGTGAACCGGGTGTTGGTAAAACCGCAATCGTAGAAGGCCTTGCATGGCGTATCATGCAAGGAGATGTACCACTAGGACTCAAAGACAAGAAATTGATTGAGCTAGATATGGGTGCTTTGATTGCAGGTGCTAAATATCGTGGTGAATTTGAAGAACGCCTAAAGGGCGTATTAAAACAGGTTCAACAAGCAGATGGTGGAATTATCTTATTCATCGATGAGATTCATAATCTAGTCGGTGCTGGTAAGACAGAGGGTTCCATGGACGCTGCCAACCTATTAAAACCAATGCTAGCCAGAGGTGAACTCAAGTGTATCGGTGCTACGACATTCGATGAATATCGCAAGTACATTGAAAAGGATAGAGCACTAGAGCGCCGTTTCCAAAAGATTATGGTACAAGAGCCAACGGTTGAAGATACAATCAGTATCCTACGTGGTCTAAAAGATCGCTTTGAATCTCATCATGGTGTACAGATTAAAGATGAGGCGATTATCGCTGCTGCTACACTCTCCAATCGTTATATTACAGATCGTTTCTTGCCTGATAAGGCAATTGACTTAATCGATGAGGCATGTGCTACGATTCGTGTAGAGATGGACTCTATGCCTTCAGAGCTGAATGAACTCTCACGTCGTATCATGACACTACAGATTGAAGAGACATCCCTCAAAGAAGAAACCGACGTTAAAGCGAAAGAAAGACTCCAAGAAATTCGTAAAGAACTTGCTGATCTAAATGAAGAAAAAGAAACGAAGTTCGCTAAATGGAAGGCAGAGAAGAGTAAAGTCGATGCAGTAAAGACGCACAAAGAAGAACTTGAAAAAGCGAAGCTCGCTTTAACGCAAGCAGAAAACGAGGCGAACTATGAATCTGCTGCCAAACTCAAATACGAAACGATTCCAAATCTTGAAAAGCTCATCAATCAAGCAGATAACCAAGAAGCTAATGCCATGGTTCATCAAACGGTTGATGAGGATATGATTGCCAAGATTGTATCCCAATGGACACATATTGAGGTATCACGTTTGATGAGCACAGAAAGACAGAAGATACTACATCTACCAGAAGTCTTATCCAAACGCGTTATGGGACAACCAGAAGCGCTGCGTTTGGTCTCCGATGCCATCATGCGCTCCAAAGCCAATATCCAAGATGAAAATCGACCACTTGGTTCCTTCCTATTCTTAGGACCAACAGGTGTAGGTAAAACAGAGGTAGCCAAGGCTTTAGCTCAACAGCTATTCGATGACGAAACCAAGATTGTGCGTATCGATATGTCAGAATACATGGAGAAATTTTCTGTATCTAGACTTGTCGGAGCGCCTCCAGGTTATGTTGGATATGAAGAGGGAGGACAGTTAACCGAAGCGGTTCGTCGATCTCCATACTCCATTGTCTTGTTGGATGAGATCGAAAAAGCACATCCTGATGTATTTAACATCTTATTACAAATCCTTGATGATGGACGTATTACAGACTCCAAGGGAGTTACTGTAGACTTCAAGAATACGATTATCATCATGACAAGTAATCTAGGTAGTCAATACGCATTTGATAACGATTCTGATCATCGTCAAGAAAACTACATGAAAGAAGTACATCAGTTCTTCAAGCCAGAGTTTGTCAATCGTATTGATGAGATCATTGTATTCAATGCCTTAGGTACAGAGGTACTAGGTCAGATTGCGGAGAAGTTCTTATCACAACTACGCAACCGTCTAGCAGATCGTGATATCAACCTAGTAGTAACAGATCAAGCAATGAAGCGTATTATCGCTTGTGGTGTTGATCCTCTCTATGGCGCAAGACCAATGAAACGTCATATTCAACGTGAGATTGAAACTGCAGTGGCTAAGGTGATTCTAGAAAATCCAGATATCAATGGTAAGACCATTACAGTTGATGCGGATGACAACAACTACAATGTATCAGTTGCTTAAGTATTGAACAGAGATAAATGAATATCTCTGTTCTTTTCATGCAAAAAAAGAAGTACAGCTATACTGCACTTCTAAGTGTTTGTAGAATCTTTTCTGTTTCAAAGATTGTTTGGTTGACTTGTTGTCTTTGTTCGTTGATTTTTGATTGTACAAGTAAATCAGAGAACATATTATCGAAGAGATAATCTGTAACAGCTAAGAAGGGTTCTAAGTTGAGATCTACATTGATATAATCCTGTACATCCTGTAGTTCTCTATGCAGGTTTTCAATTGCGAGTTTTGCTTGCTGAATTTCCTCGTTAGCATCATCCATACGACTATGTTTGATTAGTGAAACGAAGAGCCCACCACCAAGAATGTCGAAGATACCCCAGTTCTTTGCTTTATCGAGATACTTCTTGGCTTTTCTTAAGTGTACAAGTGCTTCTTCTGCCGCAAAGATAGCTTCCATCATTTCTTTGTCTTGATTTTCCATATCTGTATTGTCCTTTTCTATAAAAGATTTTCTCTAACCCATTTGGCACATCCATCACTCATATAATTGCCTGCATAGTCAGTAGCGATCTTCTTGAGTGATGGCATCGCATTTTCCATTGCGACCTTCATACCAGCAACTTCCAACATCGATAGATCATTTTCACCATCACCGATGGCACATACATTCTTAGAACTTAGATTCTTATGATCCATAATCATCTGGATACCGTTGCCTTTATTGATGCCATGGGGTTGTACTTCCAACCAGTTCTTGTTAACAAAGAATACAGAGAATTGATCGGTTGGAATCTCTTTGGCAAGTTTACGCAAAGAGGAGGCAGCACCTGAGAAACAGATCTTGATAATATTGAGATTCTCGATGTTGTTGACATCAAAATTGATTTCAGGGCGATGGAAGTTTTGGTGAAAGAATAAATCGCGTACTTGTAAGCCAAAGCGATAGAGCTTAATTGCGATATAGTTCTTTCTTGAACCTGTGGTAATAAAATCGGTATCTGTTGAAGCCATTAGGATAACCGGATATTTATCAGCTAGGGGTAGTAGTTGTTGGATTTCTTCTTTGTTTAACACTGGCATTGATGTATGTGTATCCTCATGAACAAAATAGACATCTTGTCCATTGTTGGAGACGACATAGTCATATGTATCCTTTGGGAAATCATTGAGGATACGTGCATAATGTCTGCCAGTGCATATCGCAACTTCCACTCCTTTTTTACGAAGTGTACGTAATGTTTCTTCTGCATAGGGACTAAGATGAGAAGGTCTTGAAAATAAGGTACCATCTAAGTCTGTTGCGAATAGTTTAATTTCTTTTTTTGTCATAGGAGTATTGTAATTTGGAATGCAGAGAAATACAAGTATACAACAATATAGTGTAGGATGAATAAGTGGGCTATGCTATAATGAAAAATGTAATACACATGTGAGGAAATAAAAATGAATCAACCATTATTTTACGGAAATTTATTAGTGACGATTGCTTTTGGTGGATTTGCGGGCGTGATGTTATATCGCTTATTCCATACAAAAGGTAAGATTAAGTATGCGGCTAGACAATGGGATGCCACAAAGATTACCTTGATGTTAATTGTGGGTTTAACACTCATATCCATGATTGGTACAGATATTACTGTACTGGATATCATACGTGTGATTGTTGTTATCATTGCGGTTGTTGCGTATTGGTTAGCCAAAGATGGACTTGGTGAAGATGGTTATGTGACCAGTGGTAAATTTCATGCATGGAAAGAACTAAATGGTTATGACTATAAAGATGATAAGAAATACTTCAATGTATATCTAACATCAGGTACAAAAAATGGTTCATCTAGAATTGAATTAGTTGAGTTTGACTTTGATCAAAAGGCGGATGTCATCGCCTATCTCAAGAGTAAAGTTGGAAATAAGTATAAGCGTTTAATGAAGAAGTGAGATGAGGCTCACTTCTTTTTTGACATTTAGTGATAGTAGGGTATAATACTTATAGTCAAAATGACTATAAGGAGAAACCATGGAAGAAAGAAATGAACGTGGTGAAACATTACAGGAATTTCTCGATCAGTATGATGAAAACCGCTACCGTAGGGGAAGTAATACAGTGGATATGATACTGTTTACCGAACTCAATGGTAAGTTGAAGGTGTTGCTTGTAAAGCGCAAAGATCATCCATTCATCCATGATTGGGCTATGCCTGGTGGCTTTGTAAACTTTGATGAAGATCTCGATACTGCAGTTAAGCGCGAACTAGAGGAAGAGACAAACCTATCCGATTCAACGTACTTTAGGCAACTATATACATTTGGAAATGCGGATAGAGATCCACGTACACGTGTGATTACCACCGTATATCTATCGATGACATCCTCTGAGAATATCAAGCGTACAAGCGCAGGAGATGATGCGATGGATACAGGTTGGTTTACGGTTCAAAAGGTGACATCCTCAACCGATGGACACCAAAGAAACAGTATCTTAATGCTGGATGATGAAGCCAAAGATATTCATATATGCTATGAAATCATCGACCGTGCAAAAGATAACTATGTACAGACACGCTCCAAGCTATTGGAATCTTCCAATGCAAAACTGGCTGCTGATCACATCAAAGCCATCAATATGGCAATCGATGTCGTACGAAATCGTGCAGCTTCAACCGGTATTATGTTTAATCTATTGCCAAAGGAATGTACATTGCGTCATATCCAAAAAGTCTATGAAGCGATTGTCAATCATCCCGTCGATACAGCAAACTTTAGAAGAGATATTAAAAAGATGTTAGTACCGACTGGTAAAACAACACTTGTCAATGGTAGAAGGGTATCCACATATACGTTTAATCCACTACTACCATTTATCAAAGAAACACTATAAAAGAAATACGAGGTAAATAAAATGAGTAATATTCAAGTAGAACCATTCATCCCAGATGAAGATTATGATAACCCAGCGATGGTCACAGACTTCTACGAATTCTCCATGGCAAATTCACTATTCATGCATGGGTATAAAGATACCATCATGGTATTTGATATGTTCTTCCGCGACAATCCAGATGACGGTGGATATGCGATTAGTTGCGGCCAACAAAAACTGTTACGCTTCTTAAAGAACTATCACTTTACAGATTACGATATTACATGGTTATTAACCAAAGGAATGAGTAAAGAGTTCTGTGAATATCTACGCACCTACAAGTGGAAGGGTGATGTATATATGTTACGAGAGGGAACAGTATGCTACCCACAAGTACCTATGGTACGTATTGAGTGTGATATGGTAGGAGCTATCCTAATTGAAACATACCTACTACAAACCATGAACTTCCATTCATTAATTGCCACGAAGGCAACCCGTATTACGGGTCTAAACACCAAGACACCACGCAACGTCATGGAATTTGGTACACGTCGTGCTCAAGGTGAATCTGCAGGCAATGATGGTGCCTATGCGGCAGTACTTGGTGGCTGTATTGGTACAGCCAATGCACTTGCGGAGATGAAGTATGGTGATGATGTACAAGCAGTTGGTACAGTTGCACATAGCTATATCGAATTCTTCCCAACAGAGATGGATGCCTTTAGAGCTTACGCAGACTCCTATCCAGAAAATGTATCTTTACTACTAGATACGTATAGTATCTTTGAATCCGGTTTACCACATCTGATTCAATTGGATAATGAGATGATTGAGAAATATCCAAATGATCCAAACAAGCGTGTCAAGAGTGCACGTATTGACTCGGGTGACTTAGCTCGTGGATATAAGCGACTACGTCGTGCCTTGGATGAAGCAGGTAAACCTTATATTAAACTTGTCGCTTCTAATTCCTTAGATGAAAAGAAGATGGCAGATATGGAGCTTTATGAGAATGCGAAGTTTGACTTTTATGGCGTTGGTGAAAAGCTGATTACATCTGCCACAGATCCTGTCTTTGGTGGTGTATATAAACTAGTTGCAGTCAAAGAAAAAGACGGTAGCTACACACCAAAGATGAAGTGTTCTGATTCCTCATCCAAAGCAGTCATTCCAGGTAAGTTAATGGCTTGGCGTGTGTTTGATGAAGAAGGAAAGGGACAGTGCGATATTATCTCCCTTGATAGCGAACACATCGAAAATGGCAAACCAATCGAAGTTGTCAATCTTGATCCAGATGCCTTTGAAAGACACAAGACAATCATTCCACACCATGTTGAAAGAATCTTGATTCCACATATGGTTAATGGCGAAATTGTACTAGATCTACCAGATATCCGTGCTAAGAAAGAATACGTCAAGGAACAACTACAATATCGCGTATGGGAATCTGAATTACGTGCAGAGATGCCACATAAACACTATGTAGACCTAACACCAGCAGTCGCAAAGATGCGTGAAGAGCTATATGAAAAACTCCATGGAGGTATCCTTTGAGTTACCTATTCTTTGGAGGAGCCTTTAATCCTCCAACCAAAGCACATATCTATCTAGCAGAGTATGCATGCAAAAAGACCAACGCAACACAGGTGATCTTCATGCCAACAAAGATGACATATATCGCAAATGAACAAGCTAAGAATTTCGCTTTCAGCGATCAACAACGCTATGACATGTTAAAGAAGATATGTGACAATCATCCATTGTTAACTGTCAGTGATTATGAATTACAAGCCCAACAACAACCACGTACCTATCAAACACTTTGTGCACTAAAGGATAGGGGTTATCCATGCAAGTTGTTGTTTGGCTCAGATAAACTATTAGAACTGCAAACAGGTTGGAAACATGTAGAAGAAATTGCTAAAGAATTTGGTATTGTATGCATGGAGAGAAACGAAGATGATTGTCAAAAGATGATCGAAGAGAATGCATATCTATCATCCCTAAAACAATACATTGAAATCATACCAACACCAAACGAGTATCACGCAATCTCTTCTACCGATGTTAGACAACAATACCTAATCGCAAAACAAGCACTTATGAACATGAAAGAGATGTTACCAGATGAACTTGAAGATCTCTATGCGTATCTTAAGAATGAGGAATAAATCATGAAGAATCGAATGATAAAAGTTGGTACGGTCGTACCAAGACTCAAAGTGGCAGATGTCAATTACAACGTAGCACAAATTATCAAAACCATGCATGATAACCAAGATACAAGTTTACTTGTATATCCTGAATTAAGTTTAACAGGATATACTTGTGCAGACTTGTTTGGTCAATCCATCTTACTAGATGTAGTAGAAGATGGATTGATAAGCATCGCTGAAGAATCAAGATTACTACCAGGAATGATGGTTGTGGTGGGTGCACCATTACATCATCAAAACCACTTATACAACTGTGCAATCTTTATCAGTGAAGGAGAGATTGCAGGTGTTGTACCAAAGCAGTATCTACCAACGTATAGTGAATTCTATGAAGAACGTTGGTTTACAAGTGGTAAGAATATCAAAGATGAAGTGATATACATCCATGATTTAGTGATACCATTTGGTACAAATATTCTAGCAAGTGATACTCATAGTGGTGCAGTGATTGGTGTGGATATCTGTGAAGATCTGTGGGTGGGGGATAAGCCAAGTACGCATGCATGCCTTGCAGGAGCGAACATCATCGTCAATCTATCTGCCTCTGATGAAATCATCGGCAAACAAGACTACAGACGTAGTCTGGTATCTCAACAAAGTGCTAGTTGTTACTGTGCATATTTATATGTATCCAGTGCAACAGATGAAAGCAGTACAGACTTAGTATTCTCGGGACATAGTATGATAGCTTGCAATGGTAGAATCCTAGAAGATTCCATCTTCCCACAGGATACCAAAGTACTTAAATCCATCATCGACTTAGAATCCATTGAGAAGAATCGCCGTCATCAAAATACATTTACAACGGATGATACTCAAACATACATGCATGTAAATGTCTCTGTAGCCCCACTCAATGATAAGTATGAGATTGATGTGGATAGTTTAGTAGAGGCACTTCGTACAAGTGACTATCATGTCAATCGCAATCCATTTGTCCCTGTAGATGATAAGGAAAGAGGAAATCGTTGTCTTAGAATCCTACAGATACAAGCAAATGGACTTGCGACAAGAGTTCGTGCAACAGGAATCAAGAATCTTGTGATTGGTATCTCAGGTGGATTAGATAGTACACTTGCACTACTTGTATGCCACGAAGCTAGAAAACTTGTACCAAATATACATATCACTGCTATCACCATGCCAAATCGTGGTAATACAACATCCTATACATACAACAACGCAATTGAATTAATGAAACAATTGGATGTTGAAAGCAATGAAATCCCAATTGAAGAAAGTGTACAAGCACATCTAAAACAGATTGGACATCCAGGTAGCTACCAAGGAGAGGGCGATACCACTTATGAAAACGCCCAAGCAAGAATGCGTACTTACATCCTGATGGATATAGCAAATATGACAAATGGTTTGGTTGTTGGAACAGGTGATCTATCAGAGTTGGCACTGGGATGGTGTACATACAATGGAGATCATATGTCCATGTACGCAGTCAATACATCCATTCCAAAGACACTTGTACAATACATTTGTCGTGCATACGCAGATGTATGCATGCAAGAAGGATTGAAGGATGTATTGATTAAGATATGTGATACACCAATCTCACCCGAGTTAACACCACATGATAAAGAAGGTAAGATAGCCCAAAAGACAGAAGATAAGATTGGTAAATATGATCTTAATGATTTCTTCTTATACTACGTATTACGTTATGGATATGCTTCAGCAAAGATTATGGCACTCGCCTTAGTCGCATATCCAGAACTAACAAAGGAACAGATGAAAGAATCCATGTTACGATTCTATAAACGATTCTTTACCCAACAGTTTAAACGCAGTTGTTTACCAGATGGTCCAAAGGTAGGTTCACTAACACTATCTCCAAGAGGAGATTGGCGTATGCCATCAGACGCAAGTAGCCAACTTTGGCTAGATGAAATTCAAAATGCTTAACACAAAAAGATGAGTCTATATCTTGTTGATATAGGGTCTCCAAACACTTTGGGGGACTAATCCCAAACTGATGAGAAGGAGCTGTAACGCATAACAGCCTAGAAAATAAAATGTCCAACCTCTAAATTAAGGAAGGACATTTTATTTTTGGTTATAATTTATGTATGGAAAACACGATAAATCATAACACAACCCATGTAGATTATACCCCATATCAGTTGCGTTTACCACTAGATTTATCATTGGTCATTGATAAACTTGATCCAATGTGGTCTTTCCTAGAGATCGTGAATAGTATCAACTTGAGGAGGTTTATCCGATCTCATAAAGGTAACCAAGGGTATAATCCTATCATG
>JALENJ010000018.1 GCA_022767445.1 Erysipelotrichaceae bacterium
TTTTCCATTTTAACTGGAGCTTAGAAAATGTGGTTCCAAGTTTTCGTTCCTTATAGATTTGAACCTTGTCTTCAAATGTAAATTTCATAATAAAAGTGAACCTCCTAAGTTGTTGTCCAACTTTTGGGGTTCACTTCAATTTGACCCCTAGAAATTTCGGAGGGTCGCCCCAACCCCGACTGATTTTTGAGTGCCGTAATACTAATCTAAAGTTGCAATTACATTGTTGCAACTTTTTGTCATTTATAGTTTCATGCAATTCTTCTTTAATATTCATAGGAGGTGATAATTGTGGGACTATCAAAAGTCACAATGATCCTAAGAGGATATAATCTGGATCAGGTACGTAATGTCGCTGAGGTATTACTACATGCAAAGTTTATCAAAAATATGGAAATTACTTTAAATACAGATAATGCATATGAAATAATACGTGCAATTGCTAAAGATTATCAAGGACGACTAAATGTAGGTGCTGGTACTGTTCAAACTTATGATGAATTGGTAAATGCAATTGAGGCTGGTGCAAAATTTGTGCTGTCTCCAAGAAGGATGACCAAAGACATGCTTGCATATTGCAATGAAAACGATATTATCAGTGTACCTGGATCATTTACTCCATCTGAAATTGGTGAGCAATTTGAACTTGGGGCGAACATCGTAAAAGTTTTCCCGGCTAATGAACTGAGTCTAAGCTATGCAAAGAAAGTGCGTGAGCCAATGGGAGACTTGAAACTGATGGCTGTAGGTGGAATTAATAAAAGTAATGTTAAAGAAGCCTTAGATTCAGGATATCAATATGTTGGCACAGCTGGTGGACTCTTCGCTAAAGAACAAATCATAAATAAAGATTTTGAAGGAATGTTGAAGAGCCTAAAAGAATTTGAAGCCGAACTAGAATAAGAGGTTATATGAAAGATATACATGAAAGACGGAAAAATTTGATTCAAATACTTTCTGGCACAGATGAGTTTATGACGGTAAAGCAGATTTCATCTCTTTTAGGTATATCTGAGAGAACGGTACATAATGATTTGAAATATCTTGAGCAATCATATGAAATTCTAAAAAGAAGTGGTGTTGGAATAAAACTTGTTGGGAATCATAAGTCGACGAATGATGTTTCATTATCGCTGCTTGATAGAAGAATGGAAATTGCTAAATTACTTATTTTAGATGATCAAACAGTAACAATTAACCAATTGAGCGAGAACTATTATGTATCTCAAAGCTCAATCATAAATGATTTAAATTGGATTAAGGAAAATCTTTTATGTTCATTCGATGTAGATTATATTGCAACGGAAAGGGGAACTAGGATAGAAGCTAAAGAGGAGGAGAGAATTAGATTACTTGTTTCATACAACAATTTAAACTTATCGATGGGTCAAAATACTTACCAGCTTAAAGAAATATCCAGAATCCTATCTAGTATATATACAGATGAAATATGCAAGGCATGTCTGCATGTTGTTGAATTATTACAAAGTGAACAGTTTCAGCAGAAGGCAGATTATTATCTACAAAATATTTACCTATATCTAGTTTCGTTTGTTTATCGAATGAGAATTGGTAAACATCAAAGCACAAGAGATGGAAATCAATTAAATTCTTTGCAAGTGATGGAACTTACAAGTTACTTGCTTGCGCATGATGTATTAGCACAAATCAATGAAAAACTAGTTATAAAGATTTCTCCTGACGAGAATGATATTTATTATCTTGCGATGTTATTACGGGTAAATAATATTAGTTTTATCCAGACAACACTTAAGCCTGAAGTACAATTAAAAAAATTTGTTGATTGTTTAATTCGAAAGATGTCAGAAGTTCTAAATTTGGAGTTGGCTGAAAATCATCAATTAGTCGCACAAGTTAGTTCTCACTGTATTGCGATGTTTGAACGTATTCAAAATAGAATTCAATTACGAAACCCCATGATAAACATTATCAAACAAGAATATCAAGCAATGTTTGAGCTGGTATGGCTAATCATTGATTCTATTGATCATGATATTTCAAACAAGTTAAGTGAAGATGAAATTGGTTTCTTGATGCTGTACTTTCAGAATGAGATGGAAAAGCATCGTAAGAGTAAGAAAGTAATTGTTGTATGTCCAAATGGTGTTGTAGCGTCAAACTTAATCGCCTCGAAATTAAGAGAATTCCTACCACCTATGGACATTATTGAAGTAACGTCAATTGATAAGATAGCGAAGAATGATATTTCGAGTTATTCGTTCATTATTTCAACGAATTATTTGAGTGAGCAGGAGATTCCAGTAGTACAGGTTTCAATGTTACTGACAAATCAGGATATTACCAAAATTAAGAAAGTCTATGAAGGAATCGACATTGGTATGTACTGCAAAAATGATGCGCACACATATTTAAGAACCAAATATTTAAATCGTGATTATGTTCTTTTTAATGATGGTGAGAAAACCAAAGAAAAAGTGATTACAGAGGTATGTGAAAAGTTGTTAGATGGGCAATTGGTGAAGGATGGATTTCTTCATGCGGTATTAGAAAGAGAGAATATCTCATCGACAAGTATCGCTTCTGGTGGAGCAATCCCACACGCATCTAGTAAATATGTTAATAAGACATGTTTTGCATTATATGTCAGTAAAAAACCTATTGAGTGGGGTAAATATTCAGTAAGGGTGATCATATTCTTTGCCTTAGCAGAGATGGATATGGCCCAATCAAAACAAATTTTAGCAGAAGCTTTCAACTTTATAAAAGATAAAAATGTAGTAGATATGCTTGCAAGTACATCCTCTAAGAATGACTTGATAGAGCTGATTTATGGTGGTGATGGAAATGATAGATAGAAATTTGATATTTACAAATATTAATTTCAATAACAAAAAAGATGTCTTTAATTTTAGTTTAAGGAAACTCAAAGATTTTGAGTATATAAATGATGAAAAAATCTTTTTGGAAGAAATAAATAGACGTGAAGCAATCCTGCCAACTTCATTAGGGTTTGGCGTTGCAATTCCTCATGGAAGGAGTGAATCGGTTAAGTCGCCATTCATTCTCTTCATAAAATCCGAAGAACCATTTTATTGGAATGCAGATGATAAAGAACAAACCGATTTGATTTTTATGATAGGCGTTCCTGATGGTGAAGATGCAGGTAATATTCATTTACGTATATTATCCTCAATCAGCAAGAAATTAATGCATGAAGATTTTAGAGATGCATTACGAACTGGGGATGCAGATAATGTTTATAAATTAATGTATGAAATTGATCAAACAATTACAGGGGGTATCAAATAATGAAGATCATAGGAATTACAGCATGTCCGACAGGAATTGCACATACTTATATGGCACAAGAATGTTTGGAACGGGAGTTACAAAAAAGAGGTATTGAAGGAAAGATTGAGACACAGGGTGGTCTTGGTATTGAAAATGAATTGACAGAGGAAGATGTTGCTTCAGCAGATGTCGTTATTTTAGCCGTTAGTGTAGTAATTGAAGGTGAAGAAAGATTTGAAGGCAAAAAAATAATTAATACTGATGTTGATGAAGCAATCTCTAATACAGCAGGGTTAATTGATAGAGCTATCAATTTAGTGAAAGGGGAGTAACATGAAACAGGTATTAAAAGATATTCAAAAAGCTTTGCTTAGTGGCGTATCATTCATGATGCCAATTGTTGTTGCAGGTGGTGTCATATTAGCAGTTTCTCTACTTGGTGCAGAACAGACAGCAACAGGATTAGTTCCAGCCAATAGCATTCTAAAGTTCTTGAATACATTAGGAAAAGCCGGAATGGCAATGATGATTCCTGTGTTCTCAGCTTATATTGCATATGCGATGGCAGGGAAACCAGGTTTAACACCAGGATTTATCTTGGGATATTTAGCAAATAATGTTGTTACCATCAATGGAACAGATGTTAGAACTGGTTTCCTTGGTGCGATGGTTTTAGGTATCCTAAGTGGTTATGTAGTTAAGTGGATGAAGACTTGGAACGTTGGAAAATCATTACGTTCAGTAATGCCAATCATTATTATTCCAGTCACAACTGTTCTTAGTCTTGGCTTAGTATATTATTTCGTTATTGGATATCCAATTGCAATCTTAGTTAATGAACTATTAAGTTTTATGACAGGACTATCTACTACAAATGCAATTGGTCTAGCAATTTTGATGGGAGCGTTAGCAGAAATTGATTTTGGTGGTCCAGTTACGAAGACAGTTTCGATGTTTACATTAGCACTAATCAATGAAGGTGTATTCTGGCCAAATGGTATCTTCCGCGTATTGGTTGCTACTCCACCAATTGGTATTTTTTTGGCAACACTATTATTCAAGGCTAAATTTAGTGAAGAAGATAGAGATAATGCGAAAGCTGTTGGTATTATGGGATGCTTAGGTATTACAGAAGGTGCAATTCCTTATGCTTTGAAAGATCCTAAGTCGGTTTATCCAGCAACAATTTTAGGTGGTATTACAGGAGCACTCATTGCATTATTTGGTAAGGTTGAATGTCCTGTACCGCATGGTGGATTTATTGTCTTACCAGTAATTACCAGCAAGGTTTGGTTTGTTGTTGCGATACTAGCTGGAGCACTAGTAACTGCCTTAGTACTTGGATTATTACGTAAAAAGGCCGAAGAAACTCCAGAAGTTAAATAAGATTTATTTTCTTCACCATAAAAACCTGTCTCGTATTTGAGACAGGTTTTACTATACATGCATGAATGATTAATTTGTACCAATTGACATTGTTTCTGGTAGTGTTGATCCTCCATCGATAACGACCTGTGATCCTGTTAGATAACTGGATTCATCACTACCTAAGAATGCGAATAGCTCTCCAACTTCTGTTGGTTTTGCTAGACGTTTCATTGGAACACCAACTGCGATACTTTGGATTGCGGACTCTGGATCTTCTGGATTGGACTCTACTGCCATCTTCTCTACCATAGGAGTACGTGCATATCCTAGTTGTGAGCAGTTAACACGGATATTGCGGTTTGCGTATTCAACAGCTAAGCACTTTGTTAGTCCTACAAGTGCTGATTTTGTCATCGCGTAAGCTGCCTCACCTGCATCTGCGACGATATCACCCGTAACAGATGATGCGATTACGATACTTCCTTTTCCTTGTTTTAGCATATATGGGATGACTGCTTGGCATGTATTCCATACACCCTTGATATTAACGTCAATATGGAAGTCTCTCATCTCATCGCTGAATTCTTCAAATGGTGCTAAGCGACAAACACCTGCATTACAACATGCGATGTTGATCTCGCCGAATGTCTCGACACCTTTTTTAGCTGCGGCGATGAGTTCGTCTTTATGTGCTACGTTTGCGACAACTGTAATGATGTCTGCGTGATATTCATCACGTAATCTTTGTGCTGTCTTTTCTACATCAGGACTTAAATCTACCATGATAAGTTTTGCGCCATAGTTTGCGTATACTGTACTGATACCTTCACCCAAACCTGCTGCTGCACCTGTAATCAAAGCTACTTTTCCTTCTAGTTTTTTCATTTTTTCCTCCGTATTATGATTTAAATTTTTAAGATTGAGTGGTAACTACTACATACATATTAGCACTAAAATGTTTCTTTGAAACATAATTTGTGAAATGATTGACAAAATATTTATGAATAATAAAATAATAATTGAGTGGAAACTATCGTAGATAATTAGAAAGGGGATAATCATGTCTGAGCAGAAAAATAATGGTCTGCAAAAAAGTTTACAGTTAATTTTTGTATATACTGTAGCGACTGGCTCGATCTTTACTTGGGTTAGTTATTGGGATTCTGTTTTCTTTGGATATTGTGGTTCTGGTACATGGCTTGCGTTTGGTCTGATGACGCTTGCGATATTACCAACTGCACTTGTTTATTCGGAACTAGCACCTTTGTTTCATACCTCGGGTGGTGAGTTAATTTATAATACCGTTGGCATGAATAAACATGTGGGTTTCTTCGCTTCGTGGTTGATTATGGCAGCCTGGATTGCGGTTCCGCCAGCTGTTGTCATGGCAATTGCGACGTGGATTAGTCGTACATTTGGATTGGTATTGGGATTTAATACCATCATGTTGATAGGCATATGTATCCTTGTACTTGTATTTATCCTTTCATTACAAGATGTAAATGTATTGGTTAAGGCACAAGCATTATGCTTGTTCGTCAATATCATTTCTACAGTGATTACTGGCTTGTTAATCTTGTTCTCGGGACATTGGAACTTTGCGAATATCGTCAATGGGTTAACGCAATCTACGATTAATCCATCACTGGGAATTCCTGGTTGGTTAATTGGTATGGCGTTATTGATCACTCCATACTTTGGATTTGAAACTGTTCCTCAAATGGTTGAGGAAGGTGATTTCCCAATCAAAGATACAAAGAAGGCAATCTGTGGATCGGTTATCACCTGTGGTTTAATCTATGTATTCTTCTATTTCTGTGTTGCAGGATTAGACAGTTTCCAAAACTTAACAGCTGGTGTAGCATCTGATGGTTTCCTAACAATCGTGAATATGGAACGTACACTTGGTTGGACAGTATGGCCAGTGTTATATGGTTTCTTCTCTGTATTCATGGGATTAGGTGCTTCAATTATGGGTTTCTGGATGTCTACTGTGAGAATGTTATATTCGATGTCAGAAAAGAACTTCTTGCCAAGTGCATTTAAGAAGTTGAATAAGCATAAACAACCAATCTTACCAAATATATTCTTATTGGTAATCAGCTTAGTATTTATCTTCTTGATGAACGCAACAACATTTATGAATGACTTCTTTAACCTCATGTCATTTGGATGTGCGTGTGCGTATGCATTAACGATGATATCGGCTGTACGTATCCGTCGTAAGCATCCAAACTGGAAGAGTCCAAATGCTTTAAAGCATGGCAATGCGATTACATATCTAGCAATGATTATCATGGTATGCATTGCATTCTTCTGTACACTCGGACAAGGAATCGGTTCTTGGATTTCCTTTGGTGTATATCTAGGTGTAGGTGTTGTACTATGGATCTACATGATCGTTGTACGTTGGAAGAAGTCTAGTGTTGTGATTGAAACACCAGATGGTGTGGAACACTATTGACTTTCAATAGCGCTTTCAGTATGATTTGGTTAGAAAATCAATGAGAAAGTTATCATTCAATTGAGCTTAACTCGTTTTCATAAATACTAGTCTAGTGTTTTTGAAGACGAGTTTTTTGCATTAAGGGGTTATATGAAGATAAAGAAAATACTCAATCATAATACAGCTGTAGTAGATGAGGATGGACAGGAAGTCATTCTCATTGGCAAAGGTATATGCTTTGGTAAAAAAGTTGGAGATGGCATTAATCCTGCACAGATAGAGAAGAAATTCGTGATGTCTAGTAGCGAGTTGAATTTGAACTTACAGAAGGTACTAATTTCTTTACCACTTGATGAGGTTGATCTAGTAGATCAGATGATTCAAAACATTAGATTATCTTTTACAAAGAAATTGAGTGATTCATTATATGTTTCTTTGTGTGACCATATCCACTATGCATTAAAGAATTACCAAGCTGGTATATCAATACATAATGATTTGTTACAGGAGATATCGCATTTTTATCCTGATGAATATAAGTTAGGACTTGCATGCATAGAAATCATTTCTAAGCAAACGGATATTCGACTTCCGATAGATGAGGCAGGTTTTATTGCGATGCATATCATTAATGCTGAAGTTGAAAATGGTATTGGTACAAGTAATATCCGCAGAATAACAATCGTCGTTGATGATGTTTTAGGTTTAATATCTGAATATTTTCGAATACATATCGATGAGAGTTCACTTACGTATTTTCGCTTAATCAATCACTTGAAATATTTTGCTAGAAAAGTCGTGATTGATCGTCAATTTGATGATAATCAAAAAGATGAAAAGCTACTGGGAATGTTGAAAGAGGCATACCCTGATGCATACCTATGTGCATTAAATATAAAAGAATTTATTAGAGCTAAGTACAATGTTGACAGTAGCAACGAGGAGTTAACGTACTTAATCATTCATATTCAAAGGTCGATAGAATGAAAGGAGGGACTATTATGAATGAGAATCAAGCAGTAGCGAAGTTTATTTTGGATAATGTTGGTGGTAGTGATAATGTGGTATCCGCAACCCATTGCATGACACGATTACGATTGAAATTGAAAGATTTAAATCTTGCAAATCGTAATAATCTAGATCAAAATCCAAACATCATTTCAACGCAGATTGCGGAGGAGCGTTTACAAGTGATCATTGGCACTCAAGTTGGTGATGTTTATGAAGAATTTGTAAAGCTAATCAATCATGTAGAAGAAGTTAAGGAAGAAACTACAAAGGATAAGAATGTATTCAACCGCTTTGCGGCACTTATTACAAAGATTGTAGTACCATCTTTAGGTGTTCTTTGTGCTTGTGGAATTATTGCGGGTATAAATTCTATTCTTTTATCTACAGGTGTGATTGTGGCTGGAGATGGTACGAACATTCTTCTATCAAATTTGGGTAATGCATGTTTGACATTCTTTCCTGTTATTTTGGGTTATACAAGTGCAGTTGCGTTTGGCATGGATCCATTTATCGGAATGATTCTAGGTGCGTTTATTATCTTCCCTAATATGGCGCAGACGATTAATGATGGAGACCCTTTGTTTACTATCTTTGCAAATAGTCCATTGGCGATGCCGGTGTATAAGACTTTCTTTGGGATTCCTATTATCTTCCCGGCTGTAGGTTATACATCAACAGTTATCCCTATTATGCTAATTAACTACATCGCTTCTAAAATTGAAAAGCTTTTAAAGAAGGTTTTACCGCGTGTAACAAGACAATTTATGGTTCCTTTCTTTACAATCTTATTTGCCGGTGTCATTGGTGTGTTAGTGGTTGGACCAGTTTCTATGATGATCCAAAACTTATTACAGGCTGGATTAAATGTTCTAATCAACACATCTAAAGTATTAGCGTTTGCGGTAATCTCTTTGATTTATCAACCATTAGTTATTTTTGGTTTACACTGGCCACTTATCACGTTAGGATTATTAGAATTTGGAAGTCTAGGTAGTACTTTAATTGTTGCCTCTATCTTCCCGGCAAGTTTTGCACATATGGCAGCTTGCTTTGCGGTATTTCTTAAGAGTAAGAATATTAAGACAAAGAATGTTGCGTTCCCTGCATTTTTGAGTGCATGCTTCTGCATCATTGAACCTTCTATTTATGGTGTAACATTACCGGTGAAGAAACGCTTCGGTTTCTGTATGGTAGGCGGTCTTGTTGGTGGCTTGGTGCTCGCATTGTCTAATTCACCAATGTATGCGATTAGTATGGGAGTTACAGGTGTGATGTCATTTATCAATCCAAATGGACAAGGTGGATTTGCTGGATTGTTATGGGCAATTGTTGCGTGTCTTGTTGCGATGGTAATCACGTTCAGTTTAACTTATGTTACATATAAAGAGGAAAAGGTTGAAGCTTAATGAAGTATTCTAAAAAAGAAAAATTATTAGGAATGTTGGTGGGTTGTGCATATGGTGATGCGATGGGTATGCCATCAGAGATGATGACACGCGATATCTTGAATAAGACATTTCCGGATGGGATTCACGATTTTTTGTCATCATCTAAGAATGACTTCTTTCAGCGTCATTTTCAAGCTGGTGAAGTGACGGACGATACGGTGAATACATTGCTTGTGTGTGATGTAATCATAGAAAATGGTAAGTTTGATACTCTGTCGTACTTAAAGAAGTTACAGACTTGGGTTGACGAAAATCCTGAAAAGAATCAAAGTCAGATTGGTCCATCTACTGCGAAAGCATTAGCTTTATTAAAACAGGGAAAGGACTACCATCTATCAGGACTATATGGAACGACGAATGGTTCTGCGATGAAAGTATTCCCATTGGGTATCATCGGTGATTATCAAAACCTAAATGCATTAGTCGATAATGTAAGTGCATTGTGCTTACCAACACATAATACGAATATTGCGATTACTGGAGCTAGTATTATTTGTGCCTTAGCTAGTTTTGCATTACGAAATGAATATGACGAAGAAAAGTTGTGGACAATCGCATCAGATGTTTATGTTATCGGTATGCAGAAAGGGACACAGTTACCTTCTCCATCTTTGAAGAAGCGATTAGAACTAATCAAAGAGGATTTACATCTATTAACCGAAGAAGAAATGCTGAATAAGTTAGAAACAGTATATGGTGCTGGTTTTGAAACAATTGAAACGATACCAGCTGTTTTAGCAGTTATCACTTTAAGTAAAGGAAATCCAATCAAAGCAGCAGAATTATGTGCAAATTTATCAGGGGATAGCGATACAATTGGGGCTATCTCTACAGCGATATGTGGTGCATTTAATCCTATCTTTAATAAGCAAAGGATTCGAAAACTTGAAGTCATAAATCATATTGATTTCAATCAGTATGTTGATCATCTACTACCGTTACTAATTTAGTGTTTACTTGATAAAGTAAGTGTATCAGTCTATACATACTATTGGTTTAAAGGGGAGGATGTATGAAAAAACATAGACTGATCGCATTTACGGATAATGTGTTAACGATTATTATGACGATATTGGTGTTGGAGTTGGATCGTCCTTCTTCTCCTACATTGGCGGCTTTTTGGGCACTTCGTCAGAATTATTTTGCGTATTTCTTATCATTCTTCTGGTTAGGTTCGTTATTTATTGCGCTTAATGAGATATGGGAAAAGGTAGAGTTCATTTCATCACGAGTAATATATGTTACGCTGCTACTGTTATTTACATTATCATTCCTGCCATACACGACAGGACTTGTAAGTACATACTTCGATAGTAGAGTTGTTCAGGCGTTATATGGAACTGTAGTTATTAACTCGACGATATGTAACTGGTACTTACACTATGTAATCGATAAGGTGAATCTAAATAATCAGGAGTTGTTGACGAGGACCAAAGAATATCGTAAGTTGTTAGTTCCGGTTTTAGGAATCAAACTTTTAGGTTTGATATTGACGATATTTGTTAATCCACATTGGATGATGTACAGTGTATTAATCGCTACAGGCATATGATTAGAATGAAAAAAATTCCCTCATAAAGGGAATTTTTTAATGGTGCGGATAACAGGAATCGAACCTGCACTCCGAAGGAACTAGATCCTAAATCTAGCGCGTCTGCCAGTTCCGCCATATCCGCGTGCTAGATAATCATAGCAGATTGTTCCATGGATGAAAAGAGTAAATTTTTTAAAGTTGGCATTTACTACAAGGATTGTAAAAGTAGGTTTACATAATATGGGAATTGTTTTTCCCACCATGGCCAATCGTGACTGACATCATTGCCCCAATAGTCGATATGTGCCGGGATATTTTTGTATTGGAATAGTTCTTGGATACGATGGGTATCCTCTAACATTGGGTGTTCCCAATCTCCTTGTCCTACGCATAGATAGATTTTCTTGCGGCGGTATTTTTCAACGAAAGGATGATCGTAGGACATACCGTTGATGTAGTCGATTGGTGAATTGAGATAGACAGTTTCATCGCTGTAGCTACCATAGAATGGATACATACTGTAGGCACCTGATAGGCATATACAGCCATCAATCATATCAGGTGTGCGCAACAAGAAGTTTAACGCATGGAATGCGCCTAATGAACAACCGGTAGTGATGAGTGGTTTGTTTGATTGCTGGGGATAGAGATGAAGAAAATACGGGATGAGTTCATCGATGATGTAGTGATAGAAGTTTTCGTATCGTTGGATACGATCTTGGTTGTTCATCCAATCTGCGGAGAAGGAATCTTGGTCAATGGAATCACAACTGATTACCATCACTCTTCCTTGATCGATTTGGGTGGATATCGTTTCTATGAGTCCTCTATTTTCATAATCGTAGAATCTTCCATCTTGGGATGGGAATGCTAATAATGTGATACCACTGTAGCCATAGACTTTGAATTCCATGTCTTTTTGTAAGGAATGACTATAGGTCTTTTGGTAGTTGGTGATCATGATTTTCTTCTTTCTTTGTGACATCGTTTATGAAAGAGGTCATCTCTTCTTTGTTGGTGAAGCGTGCGACGTAGAATTCATTGCCCATGGCAGCTTCAAGGACTTGTGGCATGCGTTCATGCATGACGATGTGTTTGTTATATTTTTGTTGGATTTGTGCATCTGTATATTGGTACGAGTAGATGTCACGTTTACCAACATGGACACAGTAATAGATTGGGTGTTCGTTGATGACTGCTTGTTTATGCATACACATGCGTGCATATACCATGAAGATATTCGTGTCTTGGGCATAGTTGACCATATCTAGCATATAGCCTCCCGGTGGTCGCATGTTTACTTCTAGTCCTATATAGTCACCTTTCTTACCTAGTCCTGGCTTATCTTGTGTTAAGCAGAAGTATTCTGTGTGGAAGAAGCGTGATTTGATGTTGTATGCATGGATAAGTCTTTCGCCAAGGGTATTTAGTTTTTCTGGGATTTGGATTTCATTCCAGAAGATACAATCTTCTTTTTGGTTGACGATTTCCATGACTGGATCTGGGAAGTTATGGCAGGTACGATAGATGATTTGGTTGTTGGAATCAACGATTCCATCGAATGAGATGATATATCCTGGGACATATTCTTCCATGATGTATTGGGTATTTGGTTTTGTATCAAAGAAGTTGTTAAGTTCTATTTCGTTGGTGATTTTGTAGGTTGCGTTGGCACCGACGCCATCATCTGGTTTGGCAATGACTGGGTAATGTACTTCTGTGATGAAGTATTTTGCGTCGGTGAGGCTTGTGACAAGGTGATAGCGTGCAGTTGGGATGTTTGCCTTATGATAGTAGGCTTTCATCTTGGACTTGTATTTGTAGTCAATCACTGTGGACTCTCGATCGCCGTTTGGAATATTAAAATCGAGGCGTAGTTTTGCGTCTTGTAGTAACCAGTATTCATTGTTGGCTTCTAGCCAATCAATCTTGCCGTATTTGTGAGCAAACCAAGCGACTGCACGGTAAACTTCATCATAGTTTTCGAGGGAATTTACTTGATAGTAATCATCAAAGGCATCTTTTTGTGCTTGTGACAGGGTATCATAGTTAGCATCACAGATCGCAAAAGAGCGTCCACCTAGCTGTTTCCAGGCAAGTGGAAATTGGTAATATGTTTTAGGAAAATTTGGCGATATAAATATAAAGTTTTGTGTCATATCTGCCTCCTAGCTTGAAGTGATTTTAGCATATTTTTTTAGGGAATGACTTATAATACTGCTAGGAGGTCTGAATTATGGGAGAATTATTATTACAACTGAAAAAAGATAATATGAAAGCGATGAAAGAGCACGATACACTTGCTAAAGGTGTATTGAGTTTGGTGATTTCATCTATTGCCTTAGCTGAAAAGGAAGCAGGTAAAAAATTACAAAAGGAAGATGAACTTGCGTATGTACAACGTGAGATTAAGCAGACACGTGAGACGTTGGAGAGTATTCCAGAGGGTCGTGATGATTTAAAGGAAGAGACGAATCGTAAGTTGGCTTTGTTGGAGTCGTATCTACCACAACAATTATCGAAGGATGAAATTCATGATATCATCCTACAAATCCTGAATGAGAAGGGGCTGGAGCCGATCAAGCGTAATCAAGGTCCTGTGATGAAAGAGGTATTAGCGAAGTATAAGGGTCAAACGGATGGTAAGACTGTCAATGCTGTATTGGCTACAATCTTACAATAAAACCGCAAGTTTTTACTCGCGGTTGTTTGGATCGTAATTTGTGATATCTTGAATCACCTTAGCAGCTAATGTAATTCCTGCAACAGGTGGTACGAAAGCAGTAGAACCTGGAATGCTCCATTTCACTGCTTTTTCTTGTTCCTCATCTGGATACTCGAGTGGTTTTACTGGTAGTTCTGTGGAACAACATACCAGTAGTTTCTTGACGCCACGGGTGCGTAATTCTCGCCGCATGACTTTGGCGAGTGGATCGTTTTTTGTGTCGTAAAGATCCATGATCTGTACCTTTGTTGGGTCGAAGCGATTGCCACAACCCATTGCGGATATGATAGGAACGTTGAGTTTTTGTGCTGTTGTGATGAGGTCTACTTTTGCGGTGACGTTGTCAATTGCATCGATGATGTAGTCGTATTGAGTAAAGTCAAATTGTTCCTTGGTTTCTGGTAGATAGAAAATAGGAAGTGCTCTAACGATGGTATCTGGGCTGATGGAGTGGATGCGTTTTGCCATGATATCGACCTTGTATTGGTTGATGGTTTCTTCTGTTGCGATAATCTGACGGTTGATATTTGTTAGGGAAACGGTATCGTGGTCAACGATATCGATTTTGCCAATACCGCTTCGTGCTAGGGCTTCAATGGCATAGCCACCGACACCTCCTACACCGAATACACAGACGTGTGCCTGTTTGATTTTTTGTAGTGCATTACGTCCAATGACGCGTTGTGTTCTTGCGAATCGATTTATCATATTGGTTTCCTCGGACATATTGTATCGTAATTTCCTGGGTTATAAAGAAAAATATGATTGACAGGATTATTTTCGTATTTTATTATGCATGCATACAAACCGATGATTGGGAGATCAAACATACAGAGCGACTTCTAGAGAGTGGGGATGGTGGAAACCTGCAGGTAGGCGGTATGCAAATGGACCCATGAGGGCTAGATGAACACATATGTCAGTATTCTAGACGTAATGCCAACGTTAAAGGGCAGAAAATGTGATTGCATTTTCTTATGAGAGAATAGCCATGGCTATTAATAAAGGTGGTACCGCAGGTTTACGCTTGTCCTTTTATGGATGGGCGTTTTTTGTTTCTAAGGGTACAGAAAATGCATTGTAAAGGAGGATAAATCACATGAAAAAAGTATTTCAGATTTTATTTGCAGTTGTATGTTTTGTATCTTTGGTTGGTTGTGGGAGACAATCGCATCATTCTTTAAGGGTTGCGATTGTTAAGCAGTTGGATCACGCTTCTATTGATGAAATCGCTAGTGCGATTGAACAAGAGATTCATACTTTGGATGAAAGTGTTGATGTACAGGTGTATTCAGGACAAAATGATCAATCTACTTTGATGCAGATAGGCTCACAAGTCGTAGGAAATGGTGTAGATGTCATCATCCCGATCGGGACATTGGCTGCCCAAACCATGGTTGTGGCTAGTGAAGAGAGTCAAACAGCGCTTGTCTATGGGGCGATCAGTGATCCAAAAGCTGCTGGACTATTGGAAATATCGCGTGTGACTGGGACTTCGGATGCACTCAATACAGCACAGATGATTGAGATGATGCTTGTACAAAATCCACAGATAAAGAAGGTTGGCTTGTTGTATTCTACATCAGAAACCAATTCACAAAAGCCAATCGCTGATGCAAAGCACATCTTAGATGAAAAGAAGATTGCGTATGTGGAGGCGAGTGCGAATAACAGTGGGGAGGTAGTGATGGCTGCTAGTTCATTGATCGCCTCTGGTGTAGATGCAGTATTTACACCGACAGATAATGTGATTATGTCGGCAGAACTATCCATCTATGAGATGTTGGTGAACGCAAATATCCCACATTATGCAGGAGCGGATTCTTTTGTGAGATCAGGTGCTTTTGTGACATGTGGTGTTAATTATACGGACTTAGGCAAGCAGACAGGAAAGCTTGCGATAGATGTTGCTAAGAATGGTTTTGATGGTGTTGAGGATATGTATGTCGTAGATGGTGGTATTATTACTGTCAATCAAGAGGTAGCTGACAGTCTTGGTGTTGATCCTAGTATCTTTTCTTCTTTTGGTAATGTTGTCACAGTCACAACAACGGGTGAATAGTCATGATGTTCATTTTGAAGACAACATTGGAGCTTGGAATTCTGTATTCGTTTATATCGCTTGCTTTATTTATCAGCTATCGTATTTTGGATATCGCTGATTTAACGACGGATGGTAGTTTTGTTTTATCCATGGCAGTATCTGTAGCACTTGCCTACCATGGACATCCTGTATTGGGTATTGTGTTGGGTATGCTTGCAGGTGGTTGTGCGGGACTAATCACTGCTGTTTTACAGACGAAGTTTAAAGTGCCTTCGATTATTGCAGGTATTATTACAAGTACTGGTCTTTATACAATTAATTTGATGGTGATGGGTTATGCTAGCCAAATATCGCTTTTGAAGCAGGTGACTGTGTTTGGTTTATTAAGGAATTTAGGTTTTGGTGGAAATTGGTATGTGGCGATATTTGGGTTGATACTCTTGATGCTAGTGATTGTGTTGTTGCGTATGTTTTTATCAACAAGACTTGGTTTATCACTACGTGCGACTGGGGATAATCCAGCGATGGTAACCGCATCTAGTATCAATGCCAATCGTATGATTGTGATCGGACTTGTATTGGCGAATATGTTAACTGGAATCAGCGGTGCTTTGATTGGACAGTTTAATAAGTCTGCGGATATCAACGCTGGAAGTGGGATTGTAGTTGTTGGTCTTGCATGCTTGATCATAGGTGAATCTTGTATGCATGGCAGAAGATCAACCACTAGAAACTTGCTTGCATGTTTTGTTGGGAATATCATCTATCGTCTCATCTATGCGATTGTTTTACAGACACAATTTGTGAATGTCCAATCGCTTCGATTGGTCACTGCATTAATCGTAGCGATTGCGGTGGCGATGCCAACGATACAGGAGAATTATAGACAAAGAAGAATGCTTAGAAAGGAAACGTTATGCTAGAGGTAAATCATCTATCAAAGACTTTTCAGGCTGGTAGTATCCATGAAAAGAAAGCTTTGCAGGATATTTGTTTAAAAGTAAAACCTGGTGATTTTATTACGATCATTGGATCGAATGGTGCAGGAAAATCAACACTGTTAAACGCAGTTGCGGGTTCTTTCTTGCCTGACTCTGGTCGGATTTTACTGGATGATCAAGACATTACATTCATGCAGGAACACCAAAGAGCGAAGTATATTGGGCATTTATTTCAAGATCCACTCAAGGGGACAGCCCCACATATGAGTGTTAAGGAGAATTTAACGTTAGCTAGTTTAAGTGCTGATCAAAAGAAATCGCCATTTTCTTGGATATCTCGTCGTGAGTGTGAAGAATTTCAAGAACGTCTAAAAACGTTAGATATGGGTCTAGAAGATCGCATGGATACACCTGTAGGAAATTTATCTGGTGGACAAAGACAAGCTCTTACATTACTGATGGCAACGATTATCCCACCAAAATTATTATTGCTCGATGAGCATACCGCTGCTTTGGATCCTAAGGCAGCGGAAAAGATCATGAAACTTACCCAGGAAATTGTTGAGAAATATCATATTACCTGTTTGATGGTAACCCATCAAATGAAACAAGCACTTCATGTTGGCAATCGTACACTCATGATGAATGGTGGAAAGATTGTGTTAGATATATTTGGTGAGGAAAGAAGTCATATGACCATCTATGATTTAATGGAGAAGTTTGCGGATAACTCTGGAGATGTGTTGGAAGACGATAGGATATTGCTTGGGAAATAGTGTAGAATAGTAGCCGAGGTAATTATGGCGAAAAAAGAAGTAAAGACAAATGTGATGCGTATCTTGGATAGTGAAAAGATACAATATATTGAGCATACCTATGATGTCAGTGATGATTTGATTGATGGTGTCTCGGTTGCCAAAAAGTGTGGTGAAGATCCAGAACAGGTATTTAAAACACTGGTGACTAAGGGTGATGATGGCAATCATTATGTATTTGTGATACCTGTTGCACAGAAGTTGAATATGAAGGCTTGTGCACGTAGTGTGGGTGTTAAAAGTGTAGCGATGATACCACAGAAGGATTTGTTAAAGACAACAGGATATATCCATGGTGGTTGTTCACCGATTGGTATGAAGAAGTTGTTTACAACTGTGTATGATGAAACAGTTGTTCTATTCGATACAATTCTTGTATCGGGTGGCAAGATTGGTACACAGATTGAAATTGCACCGGATGATCTAATCAATATTACGAAGGGTAAGGTAGCTGCTCTTACGCAAGAATGAGAAAAGGGGCTGTAACGCATAACAGCCTAGAAAATAAAATGTCCAACCTCTAAATTAAGGAAGGACATTTTATTTTTGGTTATAATTTATGTATGGAAAACACGATAAATCATAACACAACCCATGTAGATTATACCCCATACCAGTTGCGTTTACCACTAGATTTATCATTGGTCATTGATAAACTTGATCCAATG
>JALENJ010000015.1 GCA_022767445.1 Erysipelotrichaceae bacterium
GCAGTAGAAGAATATATCGATTATTATAACAATAGAAGAATTCAGGCAAAAACAAAATGGATGACACCTGTGCAATACAGGATGGCATCCATGTGTTCAGCCTAGTTCAAATATGTGTCCAGGATTCTGGGTACATATCAGAGGTTGGACATTTTATTTTCTAGGCTGTTATGCGTTACAGCTCCTTTTGATTACTTCTGGCTTGCTAACTTAGCTGCTTGTTGTCCAGCGATTTGACCTGATACAAATGTCCAAGACTGAGCTTGTCCACCCCATGGGGAATATGCAGTACCAGACTTATTGGCAACACCCTCAGAATCTTGACCAACAGCAAACAGGTTAATAATTGGCTTACCATCCTTTGTAAGAACATTCATGTTCTCATCAACATCCAAGGAACCAACTGTTCCATAAGAGTATCCAGCACATTCAAATAGATAGAATGTATCTGTATCACTACCTAAAGATTTCGCTAAAGTAGCCTCATCCATATTTAACTGTTCAGCAAGTTCCTTAGCAGTACCCTTATATGCATTCTTTGTTTCTAATGCAACATCAACAATCTTATCTAAATCACTGATTGGTGTTCCAGCAGATGGAACACTACCACCTTGATTTAGACCAAAGATACTAACTTTAGAAGTAGCTTCTGATAGTCCTTGATTCTTAATCGCATCAATGTCCTCTTGGCTATATACATTGTAATAGTGGAAGCCAGGAGCGAATACAATACCGACTGTTAACTCCGCATTCGCAGTACCAGACTCATCTAAGTTACCAAGAACCTCACCATTTTCATTAACCGCCTTAGCGTCACTTGTTGTAGCGATCGCTGATAGAATTGCCTTTTGATCAGCAGTTAGAGAATCATCACGGATGATATTAGGAACTTGAGATACATGTACCATAGGTAGAGTTCCTAATGCATAAGTAGCACCACCTACAGACATACCCATCTGAATACCTGTACCATCATTGACAGTATCACCGATAGAACGGATCGTAGATCCATATACATCCTTAAGCATTTCATCATTGCCTAAGAAACCACCAGTCGCAAGAATCACAGACTTACCATGAATCTCATATGTTGTTCCATCATACGCTACAGCCTTAACACCTGTCACATTTCCATCGGAATCCGTCAGGAGTTCTTTCGCGGATAATTCCAACATGTAATCATTCTTCTCATTCATGCCCTTTGCTTTATCTAAAGCATGCTTGAATTGATATGTATGATCAGGTCCAAAGGCATACCACTTAGAATTGTTATCATCTGCAGTATAGACTGTCCATTCCTTATCCCACTCAGGCACAACGAAGGAACCAAGAAGTCCATTCATACCATCAAAGCTAAAGTCAAAGTTATCCATGTAGTAATCTAATGCACTACCAGAGTTATAGACAGCCTTCTTGATTACATCAGCCTTCTCATCCGTACCTACATATTCAATCCATGTATTGTATACGTCATCCGCATTGATGTAATCCTGGCCATTGTTGTATTTATCCTTCAAGTTCTGAGAATTCAAAGCCATAGGACCATAAACAGATGAAGAATTACCACCAATCTCACCAGCAGCTTCAATACCAAACACAGATGCTCCAGATTGGGCAGCGGCAGCGTAGGATAACACACCAGAACCACCTAGACCCACAACGATAACATCATATCCATCTAATGTCTTCGTCTCAGTGCTCTTGGATGGTGCTTGCATCCATTCACTAGAATCACCACCGGCTTCATTGATAGCCAAACCCACAAGATTCTTAATTGCACCAGATGAAGTTGTTGCACCAGTAATCGAATCAACACCAATGGATTGAGATTCGATAATACGAGGAATCAACTTCTCTTGTGCAACAGAGAACCATTGTGCAGTTTCAGAATCATGCTCCTCAGTAATTTCAATATCTTTGATTTCATTGTTTTCGATTGTAACTGTACCAGTCATCATACCAGTTACACCAAAACTAGCGACAGTCTCTGTGTATTTACCATCTTTTAGCGCTGTCTTCTCCTTACTTTCAGGATTGATTAAAGCTTGTGATAAGACATCCTTGAAAGCAACCTTGACAGCGTTAGAAGTCTCTGTTGCACCTGTTACACCATCAATATCAGCACTCTGCTTATCTAGTAATTGTTTCTCTAATTCACTTGCGGCTACACCACCAATGGATTCAGTCTCTCCACTAGCATCAACAGTTACCTTCTTCAGTTCACTTTCACTAAATTCAGCTGTTACCTTAACTCCTGGATTATGTCCAGAAGCTTCTGCTGTATAAGTACCTGCCTTATACTTTGCTTCTTTTGCACTGTTACAACCAACAAGTGAAGCCGCAACAGTAGCACATAGAATACCCTTTAATATTCTACTCATTGTTTTTCCTCCCTTTTTTAGATATTCTTAGTATAAACATTGGAATAGTTCCAAGGTCAAAATAGTTATTTTGGGTAATATTTTCACAAAGGAGAATACGATGAATATCAACCAAGCCAGCAAAGAAACCGGCATATCCAAAGACATGATACGCTTCTATGAGAAAAAAGGACTCCTCAAGCCAAAGCGTGATAACACAAACAACTACCGTCAATACGATACACATGACATCCACATCCTAATCACTATTAAATTCTATAGTTCTCTTGGTATCCCCATCTCAACCGTATATAAAATCATGAAAGATGGGGACATTACCCTTGCAACAAATACATTATCAAATCAATTAGATATCCTTGAAGAAGAAGCCTTTTGGGCACGTGCAAAATACATACTCGCAAAAGATACAAACCACATTCTTGATCAATACAAAAATGGGATTGAATATGATATCGGTACCCATCCCAAACAATACTTCTATCCAACCGCAAATACCATATTAAGAAAAGTCGTAACCTCAAGACTCGTCTTTCGCATTCAATCCCATCACAAAAACAATGCAAACTACCCACAAGATACAGGACTTTTACTAATTGAACAAAGTAGACTATTACAAATACCTAACGAAGAAATACCTGCATATCAATATATCCGTTTTATCCAAGAAGTCGATACAAGAAAACAAATACAAATCGATGAAATACATCAACTAGAAGAAAGAATCAAACAACTAGGTTATACAACCTATGGAGATATCTATATCTACTCTATCTTCCATAATCTATCAAACACCAATATAGAGACAATCTGTATTGAATTCATGATTCATTAAGTAAAGAAAAGTTGAAATTCTATAGAATTCCAACTCTTTTAAATATGATATCTACATTTCTGACATGATACATCGGATCAAAACAATCTTCGATATCATCACTGGTTAGTGTATTGACTACATCTGGATTTGCTAGCATCAAATCCTTGAAGTTGAGATGATTCTCCCATGCATGAATGGCTTGTGGTTGAACTGTATCATAAGCTTTCTCACGAGACCAACCCTTCTCAATCAACTTCAACATGAAGCGTTGAGAGAAGATAACACCGTTTGTTAGCCAAATATTCTTCTTCATTGTTTCTGGGAATACTGTTAAGTCCTTTAGGATTTTACCAAAGCGTACCAACATATAATCCAATAGCTCTGTGGCATCACCTGAGATAATACGCTCTACACTGGAGTGTGAGATATCTCTTTCATGCCATAAAGGAATATCCTCATAGGCAGCTAGCATATAACCACGCATCACTCTTGAGGCTCCACAGATATTTTCTGAGCCGATTGGATTACGCTTATGTGGCATCGCACTTGAACCCTTTTGTCCTTTATTGAAATGTTCTTCAGCTTCTCTGACTTCTGTTCTTTGTAAGTGACGAATCTCGGTTGCCATCTGTTCAAGGGATGAAGCAATCAACGCAAGTGTAGCGAAGTAATGTGCATGACGATCTCTTTGTAATACTTGTGTTGAAATCGCAGCACTTTGAATACCTAACTTCTCGCATACATAATCTTGTACAAATGGTGGAATATTTGCGAATGTTCCAACTGCACCAGAAATCTTACCAGCTTCTACATCCTTAGCAGCTAACTCAAAGCGTGCAAGATTTCTCTTCATCTCTTCATACCATAGCGCAAATACCAAACCAAATGTTGTAATTTCCGCATGGACACCATGTGTTCTACCCATCATTACAGTATCTTTATACTTCAATGCATTTGTCTTTAAGATATCCATGAATGCATGGATATCCTTTCGTAGAATCACATTCGCGTTCTTAAAGCGAATTCCATTTGCTGTATCTACGACATCAGTCGAAGTAACACCATAGTGAATCCACTTTTTCTCTTCACCTAGACTTTCAGAAACACAACGAGTAAACGCAACAACATCGTGACGAGTCTCTTGTTCAATCTCACTGATGCGATCAACATCAAAGCGTGCATTCGCTTTAATCTTTTCTACATCTTCCGATGGAATCTCTCCTAACTTTGACCAAGCCTCATCAATTAAAATCTCGACATCCAACCAAGCCTGAAACTTGGCTTCCTCACTCCAAACATCTCTCATTTCTTTTCGAGAATATCTTTCAATCATAGCCCTCTCCTTTATGTGTTCTATATGTTGAAATACATTTGGTTATTTTAGAATTTCATCCACGTATTTACGTGCATCTTCAATGATATCACTGATGACTAGTACAACAACTCTTCCATTGTCTTCAATGACCGCATTGGATATCTTGAATACTTCTGTGGGATAGTTATTTTCTATTGTCACTTTCTGATTGTTGAGATATACTAACAACTTTTCTCTTAATACATCAACACTCGTATCCTCATCCGCCACAAAGACCGCAATCGTATTTGAATTTCCTTTATCAATCGCAAGATAAGCACTCTTGTCATCTGTTAAGTCTTCCCCTTGGAAGAATACATTATCAATTACCTTTTTACGAACTTGTTCCATCTGATCTTCAATACCAAGTTTTCTAAGTAATTGAGAAGACACTTTTTCCGCATTTAATACACGGTTTGTATCGTCATTGTCCGATGTGGCTGACTGTAGATTACATCCTAGAAGCAGACACATCGATAAAACAAGGATTAACTTTTTAATCATGTTTACTCCTTCCTTAGGAATGGAATAACTCTCCATCTTCACTTTCATCACTACCAAATTGAGGTAGCTCTGGTAACTCATCTAAACTTAATAGCTTGAAGGAATCCAAGAACTCATCTGTTACAGAGTACAGTATTGGTCTTCCAGCTGCTTCACTTCTGCCATCTTCTTGTATTAGGCCTCTAGCGACTAATTTTCTTAACATGACATCAGCACCGACACCACGTATCTCTTCTATTTCAACACGTGTGATTGGTTGTTTATAGGCAACAATAGCCAATGTCTCTAACGCCGCATTGGATAATTTCACTTCATTGCTCGTCTGGAATAATTTCTTAGCAGCTTCGTGAATGCTTGCTTTGGATAAGAAGCGATATTTATCACCAAAGCGTGCAATCTCAATTCCTCTACTCTCTTGCAGGTAATACTTCTGTAAATCATCAAATAACATGGATGCGTATTCTTCATCAACATCCATCGCAAGACTTGACTGCTGGATTGATAAACCATCATCCCCACACAAGAATAGCAATCCTTCTAATACCGCAAGCATATGTTCCTTTGGATCAGGAGCTTGGCTTTCTTCAACCTCTTCAGTAAATTCTTCGTCCAATACAGCTGTATTATCTTCTGTGATGATTTCTTTTTCACTCATTTACCAATTCTCCTCTCCTAAACCAAATAACATCCTGCTCATCAACTGTAAAGAATAATTTATGTTGTCGTGCCAAATCCAAGACTGCTAGGAATGTTGCGATAAACATCTGTGGTTCATGGACATCATCCAATAATGCTTCAAAGCGGAATGTCTCTGGTAGGTGGTCTAACTTCGCACGAACCTCTACTTGTCGATCTTCCATTGAAATCTCTTTAACGGTGTAACGTGCTTCAATTGGTTTAGACAACTGTGCACGCATCAAGATGCGTTTCATCGCCTTCATTAAATCATAAGGGTTTCCTTCATACTTCATTTGATCATCTGGTTGTTTCATCCATTGATCAACTTCAGTACTCAATGGCTTTCCCATCATCAACTGACGTTCTTCAAACAATTGATTGAGGCTTTCACTGATTTCCTTGTATTGTTGATACTCTAGTAAGCGACGTACCAAACGCTCCTTTGGATCTTCCTCATACGCATCTTCCAGTTCATCTTTCGAGCCTGGAATCATGCGTTTAGACTTATACTCAATTAACGTCGCAAGCTCTGCCAAATACTCTCCAGCAATCTCTAAATGCATCTGCTGCATAGAGTTTAAGTAAGCGATGTATTGGTCAGTCAATACGTTCATATCTAAGTCCATCAACTCGAGTTGTTTCTCTTTGATCAGGTGTAACATCAGATCCAATGGGCCATCAAATTTTTCGATTGTTACCTTGAATTCTTCCATAATTTTTACCTTTTGCATTATATCAAAAAAACACTACCCTGCCCATACCCGTTTACTTTTACATTTCAACCAATGATAAAACGCAGTTAATATCATGGTTAACTGCGTTATTACATATATAACTTTTATCCAACAACAATATTTACAATACGATTTGGAATCACAATGATCTTACGTACAGTCTTATCGACCATTTGGGCTTTGACACCTTCAAGAGATAAGGCTGTATCTTGTAGAACTTGCTGATCCTCATCGATATTTGCCATGAACTTACCACGGACTTTACCGTTTACTTGTACAACGATTTCTACTTGATTTAATACAAGTTTACTTTCATCATATTCTGGCCACTTGGCAAATGTAATCGTATCTGTATGTCCTAGATATTGCCATAACTCCTCACCTAAGTGTGGCGCAAAACATGCGAACATCTGTACAAATCCTTCTGCGTATCGCTTATACAGCGTATCGTTCTTATAGCACTCATTGATAAAGATCATCATTTGTGAGATTGCTGTATTAAAGTTTAGAGATTCGATATCTGCAGTGACTTTCTTGACTGTAGCGTTGTAAACAACATCTAATGAACCATCATTTACATCCGTCAACTTATTGGATTCAGTGATGAGACGGTGTACTCTTTCTAACCACTTATGGGAACCATCAACACCTTGTTCACTCCATGGTTTACTAGCTTCAAGTGGTCCCATAAACATCTCATATAGACGTACCGTATCAGCACCATACTGATCAATTAAGATATTAGGATCAACAACATACTCTGGATATCTCTTACCCATCTTGATGCCGTTTGAGCCAAGAATCATACCTTGGTGTACAAGCTTTTGGAATGGTTCCTTTGTAGGTACAAAGCCTTTATCATAGAGGAAACGATTCCACATGCGTGCATACAGTAGATGACCTACCGCATGTTCAGGTCCACCAACATATAAATCAACAGGCATCCAGTGTTTTAATAGCTCTGGATCGGCGATACAAGTATCATTCTTTGGATCGATATAACGTAGATAATACCAGCTACTACCAGCAGATCCTGGCATAGTACTTGTCTCACGCTTTCCTTTGACACCATCGATTGTAACATTGACCCAATCAGTATCCTTGGCAAGTGGAGATTGCCCATCTTTGCTAGGTTTATAGTCATCTAGTACAGGTAGTACAAGTGGTAGTTCATCATCACGAAGTGACACGTAACGATCATCCTCAAGATGAACAACAGGAATTGGTTCTCCCCAGTATCTTTGACGAGCAAAGATCCACTCACGAATCTTATAGTTAATCTTCTGCTTACCAATCTGATTCTCTTCTAACCAAGATATCATCTTGGCAATCGCATCTTGTTTATTCAAACCATCTAACCACTCTGAGTTAATATGTGGTCCATCCTGTGTCCAAGCTTGCTTCGTAACATCCCCACCAGCAAGTACTGGGATAATCTCTAGATCAAACTTCTTGGCGAATGCATAGTCTCTTTCATCATGCGCTGGTACAGCCATAATCGCACCTGTACCATAACTTACAAGAACATAGTCCGAAATCCAGATTGGTATCTTCTTACCATTGACCGGATTAATCGCATAGGCACCTGTAAATACACCTGTCTTATCCTTGTTAAGTTCTGTTCTTTCAAGATCAGACTTCGTTGCACATAATTTCTGGTACGCTTCTACTTCTGCTTTCTGTTCAGCAGTCACAATTTGATTGACTAATTTATGTTCAGGAGCCAGTACGCAATATGTAGCACCAAATAGCGTATCACAACGTGTAGTAAATACAACAAAGCTTTCATCACTACCATCCACTTTGAATGTAACTTGTGCACCGATAGACTTACCGATCCAGTTGCGTTGAATTTCCTTTGTGGACTCTGGCCAATCGATTGTCTCTAGACCTTCCAATAACTTTTCAGCATACGCTGGAATATCGATGACCCATTGACGCATATTCTTACGCACAACCGGGTATCCTCCACGCTCACTCTTGCCATCAACGATTTCATCGTTGGATATAACAGTACCAAGTTCCTCAACCCAGTTAACTGGCATATCAACACACTTAGCAAGACCTTCCTCAAACAGTTGTTTGAAGATCCATTGTGTCCAATGATAGAAAAAAGGATCAGCAGTCGATACTTCTCTATCCCAATCATAGGAGAAACCAAAAGCACGTAACTGTTTCTTAAATGTCTCAATGTTCTTAACTGTAAATGTAGCAGGATTATTACCTGTTTGAATTGCAAACTGCTCAGCAGGTAATCCAAATGCATCAAATCCCATCGGATGAAGAACATTAAATCCCTGCATTCTCTTCATACGACAGATCACATCTGTTGCGGTATATCCTTCTGGATGACCCGCGTGAAGACCAGATCCAGATGGATACGGAAACATATCCAAGGCATAATACTTCGGCTTCGAAAAATCATACCCATCCGTCTTAAAAGTTTGATGCTCATCCCAATATGCTTGCCACTTGTGTTCAATTTCCTTGTGATTAAAAGTCATAAAAGCTCCTTTCAAAATAAAAACGTCCCTATCTAAGGACGTTATAACGCGGTACCACCTTAGTTTACGATTACTCGTACACCTCAATACTTTCGTAACGTGAAAGTCAACGATTGCTCAAAAGGTGAGTTCATGAACCCCTTCTTACCATGTCACATCAACCCATGGCTTTCTGAAAAGAAAAAACTTCACTACTATTCTTCATCACTGCATTACTAGTATTGTAACAACATTCTCTACCTTTTTCAATGAACAAAATAATGATTCCCTATGTTAGAATACATACAACGTATATTAAAAGGAGCGCGCATGATTGATTCCTATTTACTTGAAGAACTTGTAACCTACGCAACATACGGTACGCTATCCGCAACTGCCGAAGCACTCAATATCACACAACCGTCCGTGACTCGTGGCCTAAAAAAGCTAGAAGAAGATTTAGGAGTGACACTATTCAACCGAACCCCTAATAAAATGACCCTAACCAAAACTGGTGAATTCGCAGTACAGGAAGCCAAAAAACTATTAGATGCCAATCAAGAATTTATCGCAAAGATGAAACAATATGACTTAAGTCAAAAGACAATTCGATTAGCATCTGTAGCACCAGGGCCATTCTACTTAATGGCAGAAAAGCTAAAACAATTTAGCCTAGATGTCAGTGAAGAACTACTGGATCAAAACAACGTAGCAGATGCTTTACGCCAACATCAATTTGAACTCATCTTATCTAGCAAAGAGATACACACAGATGATATCGATTCCGAATATATTGGTACAGAGTTTCTGTCTGTTAATATTGACCAGTTATTGATTCCGGATACCAGAACACAGATATCCTTCAAAGAGCTAGATAAGATGACATTTATCGTCTTTTCTGAAATTGGAATATGGAAATCAATCATTCAAAAAGAACTGCCAAATGCGAAGTTTATATACCAAGATCAACAAGATAACTTTTTAGAAATCATTTCAAATTCTAATTTCCCATATTTTGTAACAAACCTAGTAAAGCAAAGAAATCAGCCTTCCCAATTTCTAAGAAGAACACTTACAATTACAGATGAGAGTGCACAACTTGATTTCTACCTATCTTATCTAAAAGATGATAAAAAACGCCTAGCTCCTTTGATTCAGTCATTACAAGATACATGGGGAGAGTTGAAGTTTGAATAAATCAAGCATACCTTTTATAATCATTGCAAGCATGGAGACAGAAGTATGAAACCACTCATCGCATTATCATCACGTTCAACAGAAATTGACAATCACAACCACATATATTACAACAACGCATCCTATAGCACATTCCTTGAAAATGCTGGAGCGATTGTATCAACCATCAAAGCACTCAATGAAAAAGATGCACAACAAATCGCAACCACCTTTGATGGATTACTACTGACAGGTGGCGAAGATATCGACCCAAAGTATTTCCATCAAGATAATCTTTATTCTGATAAAACAGAGTTGATTGAACCTGCATTAGACCTAAGCGATTTTTATCTATACAACGCATTTAAGAAAGCAGGCAAACCGATATTAGGAATCTGTCGAGGAATACAGGTTATCGCTGTTGCGGAAGGTAGCAGTATGATACAAGATCTACCTACAGAAAAGAATGTACAACATAGCCAATCCGAACTAGAACCTAAAATCCCCGCTGATCAACCCTCTCATCTTTGTTTTTTCAACAAGGACTCCCAGTTACATGCAATCTTTGGTGATCACTACCCTACCAACAGTTTTCATCATCAAGCATGTGCAAGTGTACCCGATGGCTTCTTATTAAGTGCACAGAGTGAAGATGGTATTATCGAAGCCATCGAAAATAAAAATATCATCGGCGTACAATGGCATCCAGAACGAATGATTGCCGATGATAAACATATGTGTATTGCTCAATTATTTATAGATAAATGCCTAGCGCAAAAGACCAGATAAATCATCCAAGATATAATCTGGATGTACATCATCACTAATACCCTGTGACATCATATCTTCACTACCAGCCACATAGAACGTTAACATTCCATACTGTAAGGCAGGTAGAATATCCTTCTTAAAAGAATTACCAACCATGATAGTTTCATCATAGGAGTATGGTAATGTTGCACAAACTTGTTTAAGAAAGACCTTAGAGCCTACACCAAAGTGTAAGGCTTTCTTTTTGGTTGCGTATTCCAACATATGTACAATTGAACCATTTCCAATCTTATCAATATCCTCATATTTTTGAATACGTCGATCGTCAACAGATACCAGAATACTCCCTTGTTTTACCTGTGTGAAGACCTCTTGATATTCATCATAGGATAAAGAACTATCCATCCCCATAAAGATATATCTAGGTCGAATGTGCGTAATATGAAGATCTGCATCTACCAGAATGCGTCGCAAACCACTACCACCGATATAATCCACATCCCTCAAATTCTTATCATGCTTAAAAAGATAATCTATCGCAGCCATAGTAGTTGTATATAGATTTTCTTTTTTAATACCAACCAATCCACAATCTGATAATTGTTTTAATAGATCTTCAATTGTAATGGAAGATCTTGTTGTTACAATCCGATAGAAGATATTCTCTTTTTGTAGTGCTTGTAAGAATTCCTTGGCACCTGGTTTGGCCACTCGATTCTGCATCAAAGTATCTAACGCAATGATATATGCTCTATTTCTTAACATTTTATTCCCTCACCAGAGTATTGTAACATAATGATATGTTATGATAATACATGTTAGGAGCTCACATGACACAAGTACGAAAAATATTACTGATTCTTGGTATTATCTTTGGTTTAGTTCTATATATTCTGGTAAATGCATTTTTAGTATCACCTAGTAAATTTACAGTTCGCTATCAAAACTTAAGTTCACAGAAAATACCACAAGATTTAAATAACACGAAAATTGTCTTTGTTTCGGATATATACTATGGCAATCACATGGATCAAACACGATTGAATAAAGTTGTTGATACAATCAATCGTACATCTCCGGATGTAGTGATATTCGGTGGAGATGTATATGCACCAAACGCAACAATCACAGAAGAAAGTGATCAAATCCTCTCGCAAGCTTTCTCCTCAATCCAAGCTCCCCTTGGTAAGTTTGCTGTATTAGGAGATCAAGATAATCTGAGCGAGGATATTAAAAATCGCGTACTATCGATATTGAATGCATCCAACTTTGAAGTTCTCTCAAATCGTTCGATTGCAATCCACAATAATACAACTTCATTCATTACACTTGTTGGATTGGAAAACGAAGTCAACAGCACACCAGATATCACACAAGCATATGCAAATATCAGTGCTGAAAACTATATCATTACGGTATGTCATACACCTGATACCGTTACGAAGGCACCTCTTGATTTAACAGATTACTTCTTAGCAGGCCACTCTCTTGGTGGACAGGCAAACTATATACTAGGTGCCTATTACACACCGGATAAAGCAGTCAATTACTTACGTGGTAAGCATACAATACAAAACCAAACAACACTTGATATCACCAATGGTGTTGGAACAACAGGAGTTGATATGCGCTTCTTAAGTCCAGCAGAGATTGTATGTTATACACTCAAGTCAACATCTACTACCCATGCTAGCGACCAACAACCAGGCAACCTACAGGAGAATGTACAAGCCACACCAGAACCTACCCCAGAGCCAACCCCTGAACCTACGCCTGAGGTTGTTACACCTGAGCCAACACCACAACCTGAAACACAACAACCTACAGAAGAAGAAACACCTACTGATGAAGCTCCATCACCAACACCAGTACCTACAATCTCCCCAAATAACAATCCGCACGTATAACGTGCGGTTTTTAGGCTACCCTATAAGGGCCTTTACCACACTTCGACCCTTAAGGGTCTTGTGTAAAAGACTGACAACCGTGTTTGCACACTATGGCTTACCCTTTAAAAGGGTCTAC
>JALENJ010000012.1 GCA_022767445.1 Erysipelotrichaceae bacterium
AATAATCTTCACAAGCCTGTACCTTTTGTTCTTTTGTATATTTAGCTTTTCTTCCCATATAAAAATCCCACCTTTGTAGTTTCACATCGATGGGATAATTTTAATTATTTCGTGTGTCTACCTCGGTGGGATTATATCAAATCGGTCTACTATAGAGAATACGCTTTTTCGTAGTTTGGTTTCCAACCAGCATATTGGTCTAGTTGTTCATCTGTACGATGATAATATCTTTGATCTTTATCTAGTTTAGCAATCTGTGCCATTTCTTCATCTGTTAGTGTGAAGTCTAAGATATTGAGGTTATCCTTGATATGATTAACGTTTTTACTACCTGGGATAACAACAAAATCCATCTGTGTATGCCAACGTAGAATAATCTGTGCTGGACTCTTACCATATTTCTCACCCAATTGTGCAAAGATTGGTTCATTAATTAAAGACTTATCACCATGTCCAAGTGGATACCAGCTCATTAGTTTAATATCATACTTGTTTAGTGTCTGACGTAATTCTTTTTGTGTGAAGTAAGGATGTGCTTCTACTTGAATAAACTGTGGTACAATCTCCCATTGTTTTTCAAGTTCTTCGATATACTTACCCTCAAAGTTTGAAATACCAATGGACTTTGCTTTACCTTCTTTACAAGCTTTCTCTAATTGACAATAGCCTGCTAGCCAGTTTCCTGCAGGTTGATGGATGTAGAGTAAATCTACATAATCTACGCCTAGTCTTTCTAGTGTTTCATCGACTGCGTTTTCGTTATCATATTCACTTGGCCAAAGTTTTGTGGACAAGAAGACTTCTTCTCTTTTTAGCCCACTCTCTTTGATACCGCGACCTACAGCACGTTCGTTGCCATATGCATTCGCTGTATCAACAAGTGAATATCCCATCTTTAACGCTTCGCGTACGCTGTTTTCAGCATCTTGTGGTGCTAACATAAATGTGCCAATTCCAATGACTGGACTTTTGATTCCGTTGTTTAATGTAATATACTCCATATTTTTCCTCTTTTCTATTGATTTACTTTTTGTAGCCATGCATGTACAGCAGATTCAACACTCTGCTTTGAATCCATCATATTGATAGGTAATCCTTGTAGAACTTTTGCGTTAGGTTCTAGTTTTTGGATTGTACGATAGGTTCCTCCATCGCCTGAGCCATAATGTGTATTAAATGGGATGATCGTCTTTCCACTAAAATCATACTGATCAAAGAATGTGTAGATGATCATTGGGAATGTATACCACCACATTGGATATCCGATATAGATACGATCATAGGATGAAATATCTATCTGATTAGCAATTGCTGGTCGACGATCTTCATCGTGTTCTTTTTTGGCAAATGCTGCTAGATCATCATAATGATCTTGGTTGTTGTCATATGGAACAACTGGTTGAATCTCAACGATATCCGCTCCTATTTGTCTAGCGATTTCTTCTGCTGTGCTCTTTGCTTTTCCATATACTGAAAAATATACAACTAATTCTTTACTCATAACTTTGTCCTTCTATCAATGCAAGCTATATCGCTTGCGCATTTATATTATTCATCTTGCATCGATGTTTTAACAGTACTAGATATTTATAGCAGTATACGTTTTGTTTATACTAAAAGAAGACTTATGCCTTCTTTCATGTTTATAGTGAATATAGTACAGAGATATCAAATGAACTTGTATCAGAAATACCTGTATACATCATCAACTCAGATAATTGTTGATTCATCTTTTCTACCTTAGCGATCACTCCTGGGGTTCCATCTTTTAATAATGGAGCTAGGATTGCACGTCCTACGGATACAGCATCTGCACCAGCTGCTAATAGCTTATATGCATCATAACCTGATTCAATGGAGCCATCCGCAAAGATTTTTACATTAGAGCCTTTAAGGGCTTCTTTAATTCTTGGCAAGATTTGCACTGGTGCAATACCGAATGGAATTCTACCATGGTGATGAGATACCATAATACCTGCACAACCTGCTTCCTTTGCCTTTAAGGCATCTTGAACAGATAATACACCTTTGGCAATAAATGGAATCTTACTTGCCTTTACATAAGTCTTTAAATCCTCTAGAGTAACTGGTCCAAGTGGAATCTTATCTACAACATCATATTTTCCATCTGTGCCTGCAATGTGGTCAATGTCAATACCTACCGCAAAGGCACCGTGTTCATTTGCGTATTTGATTTGATCAAGAATCATTTCATGATCCATAAATGGCTTGATGATACGGATTGTTCGAGCGTCGGAATCTAGGACTTCTTGGAAGTTTTCGTTAGACTCCATACCTACCCAGTTCACCATATTGAGTTGTTTTGCGGCATCTGCGTATTGAACCATTGGACGCTTGCCATCTGTACCTACTTTGTTTAGATGAGAAAATGCTGGTGTCATAATTGGCGAAGAGAATTTCTCACCAAAAATCTCTGTTTCTAGATTTGGTTCTACAGAATCGATGACACGCATCTCAACATGAATTCCATCAAGGTACGCACGGTTGTATACATTGGCATCCTCTGCTTTTCCACTTGTCACAGGAATCAATCCTTTAGGACCTGGCCATGGACTTTTTACTTCTTCACTCATAATCATTTCTCCTTTTTCGCTAACATTAAAACACAAAATATCTATATTTGCATAATTTATGTAAATGCATTTACAAAATCAACACTGCAAGTAATGCGTAGGTAATCAGTGCAATTACCATGAATACTGAGATGAAAGCTGACATGAAGTTTTCATCTTCTTCATTTTTTACAAGTGGTTGTACTTGAAGTGGAACCGGGAATCCAGTTGGACACATAAAGTATAGAAGTACAGCTGTCATGAATGCATGTTCTTGCATGTATCCTGGGAATATCAACATAAAGATAGCGATGATACCCAAGTTAAATACGATACGGACGATGGTTAAGCGTATCAACGGTTGGAACATATCCTTCTTAAACTGTAAATCATATCCCAATGTAAATAAGATAATCCCAGTAATTGGTTGAATAACAACATCCATCGTATTGGTATAAATTCCACCAAATTGTGAATTCATCAGTAGTCGATATAAACCAGTAAATTGGAACAAACCTCCAAGAAGCACCGCAATTAAGAATGAACTGCTACCTATATTTTTAACCAGTGTTGCAACATCTACTTTATCTGATTTTTGGCGTGTGATTAATAGTGGTATCAAGATGAAATTAATCAGGATACCCGCCACATCAAAGGTTACGATATTTACCGCATCACTCTGCTTCATCAGCGTTAAATACAATGGTAAAGCAACACTGCCACCCTCACATGTTAGTAATAGATATGGAGAGATATGGGCAAACTTTTCACCTGTAAACCATGCCAGTTTCTTACCTAAGATATAGATAATAAACCAAATGATATCCATCGCAACAATCAATATCACAAAGCGACTTGATAATTCTGAGGTCGCAAGAACATGGAATATCATCATTGGGAACAGTACTGTAAAGATTAATTTTTTTGCACCTTCATTCTGTTCTCTACTCAACCAGTTTCTCTTTCTTGCAAGATACCCCAACAACATCATAAAGAACACAGGAAACAATGTTTCTATCGCTTTCATATTGATATATCCTCATTGAAAAAACCTATTCTAATTCTCAAGAATAGGTATTAGTATTATATACTAAAATTTATGCATTTTACTTCAAATTAGCTTTAACAAACCACTCAAACAGTACATCTTCGATACTATGATCTACCGTATATACCACGTATATATCCGATTGGATACCGTTGTCATTTACAGCATTTCCATTTTTCGCTTCCTCTGTTTTAGAGATGGGATATGTAAACGTATAGTTATCGTATCACACAGTAATTGGATTTAAGTAATCGACATTCCCCATTGTAGGTCGACCAATCAATTTCACTCTTCCTTGTTGTTTTGCGATACGAATACACTGTTCTACTTCATTTTCACACCACGTGTCAATCATAATGTATACATCCTATGACCCTCTTTGATGATGGGTGTATCTTCATCCACAAACAATTCTTGTTTTCCTTCTATCCAACCAATGGATTTGGCTTGTTAATAGAAGGCAATCGCAGATTGTGCATACTCTACAATTTCAGGATCTTCACTATCTAGGTACGGTTGTAGATTATCGATGAAACGTTGACAATTAGTCTTTGTATACTTTGTCCAGATTGTTCGATTGCCATAAGCTTCATCTAATGTACAATTGTCTTTTACAACATACTTTAACAGTGGTAAATTTCCCTCTTCACTACCAACGATTGCTTTCTTGTGTTTGATCTTCTTAAAGCGATGTTCAATCACTGCTTTATTCACCTAGCCTAATATGCCATCTTCTTTCCATAAGTAATATAAGATTCTACCCTGTTTCCCATTAAACTTCGTTAATCTATTTTCAACGAAGAGACGATTCAATCTTCTACCAGTTAGATATTTCACTTTTCCTACTAAATTTCCACCTTCTAAGTTCATATATCTCCTTCTCGATTATTTCTATATGGAAGTATGTGTTAACTAAAAAGAAAACTATGCATAAGCATAGTCTTTCCCTACTTTGTATTTCGATCTATTTGATTATGTGCATATTTAGAGAATACAATTTGTTGTGTTTTGTATAAACCAAAGTATCCAGAGACAACATAGCTGACTGCTACTGCAATCATTAGGAATATCGCAGCTTGAAAATCAAATAGCTCAATACCAATTAATACGGAAGCTATCGGACAGTTGGTAACACCACAGAACATCGCTACCATACCGACTGCAGCACATAATCCAATTGGCATCTGTACAAATGTTCCAAACACACTACCAAGTGTTGCGCCAATAAATAGTGCTGGTATAATCTCTCCACCTTTATATCCTGATCCTAACGTAATGGATGTAAAGATCATCTTCATCAAGAATGCATAGATTGGAACTTGACCAACAAACGCAAGAGAGATCATTCTTGAACCTGCCCCATTATAATCTTGATTACCTACAAGTAATGTTAATGCGATGATACATACACCACCTATGATGGTGCGTATATATGGATTTTCCATGCGTTCAAAGAAGTGATGTGTTGACTTCAAAGATATCACAAATACACTGCTTACCAGTCCTGCAAGAATCGCCAATATAGCGACTAACCCAATCGTTCTAAAATCCATCTCTGGAATAGAACCAATTACATAGACAGCTTCGCTTAAATGCATGGAAGTCGCAATCAGATGTCCGAGGATAGCAGATATCACACAAGGTAAGATTCCTGCATATTGCATCTGACCTACACGGCCTACTTCTAAAGGAAATATCGCTGCTGTAAGTGGAGTTCCAAACAATGCCGAGAAACAGCCAGACATACCAGCTAATATCAAAGTTTTCTTGTGCTCTTCATCGAGATGAAAAAACTTACCTAGCGCACTTCCAATACTTCCACCAAGTTGTAAGGCTGCACCCTCTCTACCAGCAGAACCACCGAATAGATGTGTAATCACCGTTGAGATAAAGATCAACGGTCCAATCTTGACTGGCAGATGAATATCAGAGTGTATCGATGATAATACCAAATCTGTACCACCATCTGTATGTCTTGCGATTTGGTAAATCAAAGCAATCACAATACCACCCAATGGTAATAGATAGATCAACCAAGGATAACTTTGATGCATGCTTGATGCCCAATTCACCAAATGAGCAAACACACCACCAATTAAGCCAGATAAGATACCAACCACAAATGAAATTAGTATCGAATATATAAAGGCAGAATGCCTTTTAAACACAGATAAATCAAATAATGAGTGTAGATTCAACATGTTCTTTTCCCTTTTACCGTTTAATACTATAACAGAAAAAGGGGCTGTCAGGCATTACACAGTCCAACTTTTCGTCCGCATACCCGAATTATCTGAACATGGAATTATTCAATCAATATCACGAAAAGGAAACTGCTATGATAACCGTAATATGGATATGAGAAAGATTTTAAATCATTCGAAGAGTTTACAGCTGCAGTAGAAGAATATGTCGATTATTATAACAATAGAAGAATTCAGGCAAAAACAAAATGGATGACACCTGTGCAATACAGGATGGCATCCATGTGTTCAGCCTAGTTCAAATATGTGTCCAGGATTCTGGGTACATATCAAAGTCCACGGCATCTAATCATAATAAATTAAACAAAAATCACCGAGGTCTTCATGAGATATTCAGATAAAATATTCATTCTAGTTATCATCATAATGAAGCACCTCCTCTCTGAATAAGGTTAATCTACTACAATAGTTACAAAGCTATCAACTAAATACTATCAAAATTTACTCCGTTTGGATATATCGTAAAAAATTCAAACAATCTTTCCTTACATAACGGAATAAATTTTTTCTATAACAGACGCCTTGTGTTCGATATATTTGTCAATATCCTCCGGATAAAGCTTTGCAGCCTCCACCTTAACTTTGCTGTATTCATTTACAGTCTCTGGATGCAATCTAAGATAATCCCTGAATGCTAAATGTCTCTTCAATTCCAAAGAGTCCTCCGGGCACACATATAAATGATGCTGCTGTAAATGCTCTTTTCCCTCATACGCGAAAGCTTCCCTCCCTGATATTCCAAGATTACCTTCATGGATGTAGCCAATATTTTTCAGAGCTGATATAGCATCGTTAATCTTTTCTTTTTTCACAACAACATCAATATCTATAATTGGCTTAGCTGCCAATCCTTCAACTGAAGTACTGCCAACATGCTCAATAGAAATCGCAAGCTCTCCGAGAGCCTGACTAAGCTCTGTTTTTATGTCAATAAAGTCCTGCTTCCAGTTTTCATCATAAGGAAGTACAACAACATGTTTTGTTCTCATTAAGCTATTTCTCCATCATTTTAATTGCATCATCCAATGAAATACAGTCCGCAAATCTCTTTGGCCACATCATTTCATTGTAATATTTATAAGTTGTTTCGCCATCCATGTAATCATTATCAAACGTAGAGTTCGTTCCCTTTGGAATGATTACTCTGTATCCTCTTTCAAAAGCTGATTTCACAGAGGCATCAATACAGAAGTTAGTCTGAAGTCCCACTATCATAAGTACTTTATCTTTCTGTTTATCAAGATACGTGGCAAGCTCTTTATTTCCAAAACAACTGTTAATCTCTTTTACAAAAATATTCTCTCTGGCTTCTGGAGCAATCTGGTCGGCTATCTCAAAATCAACATCACCAATGGAGAATCCTGTCCCCGGACCATCATCGTGTTGAACATAAATAACCTCAACACTATTCTTCCTTGCGGCATCAATGATACTTGTCACATTCTTTAAGAAGCCAGCAAAATCATATAATCTTTCATCCGTAATTCCTTTTTGTATATCTATTACAATGAGCTTCACCTGATATTTCTCCAAGTCCTATCTATAGTTACCATGGTACATTCAACTGAAATATAAACATTCCCTCTAATATGAAGTTAACGCTCCATGCGAATAAGAAACTCCGTAGTATCTTCTTCAAGTTTTTTATTTTTAGTTTTATGGAATCCATGTCGTTCGTAAAATGAAATTGCTTTACTGTTCTTTTCCAAAGCCCACAAGAAGTCAGCATGTTGCTCTTCAATTGCATTAGTCAACAGTTTTGACCCAATAGATGCATTGTGCAGGACAGGTTCAACAAACAGTTTTTTTATCTCTTTGTCTTCAACTTGAATAAAGCCCTTTACAACACCATCGTCGTATACCCAAATACTGTCCAAATGTCCTTCATACCATTGCATTACAGTCGGCACTTGCAACGTTACAAAATAAAAATCATCATCCTGGAAAATAGAATAGAAGTACATTCTGTAATTAAAAATCAAAATCTCAGCGATACGTATGAGATCCGTTTTATCTGCTTTTCTTATATTATCCATTTGTCATATCCTCCAAACTTCGATTTGGTCTCTATGTTATCCTGTAAGATATAGTAGCTACTATATCATCTGAAAATTCCTCAAAGCATCCTCTATAGCCTTAACCTTTTCCTCTGGGCATCCGGGCTGTCTGCTGTTTTCTGATTTTGGCTTATTATAGTTTTCACGCTCTATAATCCCATGCTTCTGCTTTACCTGAGCAATGTTCAGATTTGTTACATGAAATCCGTACTTTTCCTGCACCCAGTTCTGAATCTTCTTGTACGTAGCCTTTGTTTCAGCACCTGTAGCATCAATCTCATCCAGATTAATCTCAATCTCGATATGGTCATCCAGCTTATGTTGGGACAGAAGAACAACAGTCTCGATGTTCTTAGTGAATGGAAACATGTCCACAGGGATAATCTTTTTGATTTGGTATCCTGCTTTTTTGAGTGGTTCGATATCTTTGACTTGTGTATATGGATTACATGAGATATACACGATTCTTTCTGGTGATAGCTCTACTAGTTTATGCATGAATGGTAGTGTCATACCAGAACGTGGTGGATCAAGTATCACGACATTTGGTTTCACTTTCATCTGTTGGATGAATACTGCCGCATCTTTTGCATAGAATTGTGTATTGGTAATGTGATTGTCCTTGGCATTTTGTTTTGCATCAAAGATTGCCTGCGGATTGATCTCAACACCAATGACTTGTTTTGCCTTCTTGGCTGCTAGTAATGAAATTGTACCAATACCACAACATGCATCTAAAACAGTGTCTGTTTCTTTGATCTTGGCTAGTGTTAAAGCAGTATGATAGAGTGCTTCTGTTTGTACAGGATTGACTTGATAGAATGACTTGGATGAAATACGAAATTTAATATCTTCAATTGTATCTTGTATATATCCTTTGCCATAGAGTACTCTTTCTTCTTTACCAAGAATCATGGAGGTATGCGCTCTGTTGTAATTTAGTATAATCGTTTTAATTTGTGGATGTTTCTTAACGAGTGCGTTAACTAGATTCTTGGAACTAGGTAATCCTTTTGAGCCGATGACGATATCAAGTAGTACATCGTTTGTTGCCTTGGAGATTCTGATATAGGCATGTCGTAGTGTACCAGTACCATTGTCTTCATTGTAAACATCAATATGCATGGATTCTGCTAGTTTACAAAGTGTGGTAAGAATATCATTTGCCAATGCATGTTGTATTAAGCACATTTGACTTGGAACTTTACGATGACTGTTTTCTTCATACATGCATGCATAAATCTTGCCAGTCTTTCTATCTTTGTTAAAGGTTGCGTATACTTTGTGTCGATAGTGATATGGTTCTTTCATACCCATTACTGGCTCTACGAGTTTCGTACGAAATAGTTTTCGCATTTCTTCGCGTTTGTTTTTAAGTTGTTCATCGTATGGGATATCCAGAAAACTACATCCACCACATTTTTTGTTTACTGGACAATATTTCATAGATTCACCTCACTGAGTTGATGAACAACTCTATCTGTTGCCTTTCGCAGTACTTCATAGGATTGGTGTCCTTTGGATAATAGCGTAAAGTCATCAATTCCCAATGCTTGTGCAACTTCCATATCATGTACGCTATCACCGATATATTTACATTCTTGTGGTGTGACATTGCTTTTATTCATCCATTGTTTTGCCATCTCTACTTTGGAACCTGCCAACATGTTATCGATGCCTAGGATTTCATCAAAGTATTGTTCTATTCCTAGTAGCTTACATTGGTGAATCAGCTTATCATGTCTAGATGCGGATAGTATTACATTGCGATAGCTAAGTTTCTTTGCACGCTGGATGGTTTCCAAGAAGTCATCCATCAGTTTTGTCTCAGAAAAGCGTGCATCATAAGCTTGATTAAATTCCAGTGAAACATCTTCGTATGTTTCATCTTCAAATGTATAACCAATATAGTAATAATAGTTAATCACTGGGAAGCTGAAGTGATCTTGATATTCCTTGATATCAACTGGATATTTCTTCATCCCTCTTCTTTTTAACATGTCGTTTTCAATCGATATACATAGTTTGACATCATCTAGTATGGTGCCATTAAAGTCCCAAATTAAAGTTTTCATGTGGTAAGTATACCATTGTAGGCCGAAAGAAAGCTAGAGTATTCCTCTAGCCTCTATGAACGTGCTTTCTTACGGATAAATGTTGCCGCAATCGCTACGACAACCACCGCACCAACAAGTAAGCCTACTGATTTTGGTGTAGTCTTAGATGCTTGTGGCGTTTGTGCTTGTCCTGCCTTGTATGTGATATGTGTTGCACTCGTTGTAAATACGTATTTATCATCTTCCACTTCTGTTGTAAGTTGTTGATCTCCATCCATGAAAACTACTTCTTCATCAAAGGCTGATGTTGGGATGGAGTATGTCAATTCTTTGTTGACATGATCAACTGGATTGCCATAATGATCAACGATTTGTAACTCTCCCGCAACACTTTCAGGATCTGGTTGTATCTGTAGTTTCAATCCAATTTCTGCACTATCTTTTGGGACAAGTACTTCTGTTTTAGCAAATGGTGCTGTCGCTCTGCGAGCGATGAATTGAATTGTATAGTCGTTATCATGAATGTATTCTTTGAATTTCTCCTGGATTTCTTCATGAATCTCTTTCATGGTTTCGTATGCTTTTTGTGCGTCTTCTTGGTTACGCATTGTAGCTTGATCAGCAGATAATACTGAAGTCACTGCGTTTTGTAGTTCTTCATTCTCAAGAGCAGATATCTTATCAGATACGATTGGCTGGAATTGTTCGCGGTTATATTCCACCATGAATAGTGTATCCATCGCTAACCAATAGACGGAGTTTTCATCATATTCATTTGTTTCGTTTTGGGCCTGCTCAATACCAGATTGCTGGTTTGGATAGTATGCCACAAACGGTGATGTCAGTGGTGAACCTAGAGCCAACCACATTGTGCCTGGATACTCTTGGGTTGCAGTTGATGGAATGTGGTAGATGTGTGCTTCCATTGTATTGCGGTTACCGATTGGATAACGGTCTCCACGGCCTAAATCATCTGCGATTTTATTGATACTCTCAAGACGATTTCTCGTAAATGCCATCGCATCTGCTAAAGTAATCTTCTTATTTGTCGTCTGTAGGAATTCGTATACATCCCCTTCTAAATCCGCATCGGGATTAAATTGCTTGATACCAGAACATACGCGAGAGACGTTGCTTTCTGAAAGTTCTGGCAATGCATAGGATGCGTATAAATCGATGGTACGATTTTCTTCATCACCTTTGAAGGTTTTGGCTTCTTGGGCAACTTTGAAGATATCTTTGGAGTAGATGTAGTTTCCATCTTGGGATACATTGTAGTAATCTGTTTCTTCCCCTTGAGTTAAGTTACATTCGTTTAACCAGAATGAATTTGGGAATACTGAGAATTTATCTCTTGGATATTTCATCGCAACGAATTGATGTCCAGTATAGATTTCCATATACCACACTTCACTTGCATCAGCTACGACTAGACCATTACCCTCGCTTGCACCTTTTGTGGCGACTTCTTGGCTGATGAATTCGACCGCATTTCTTGCGCTATCACAACTGCCTAATACTGCTGTTGTGATGATAGCTTCGCTGATACCTACACTGTGATTTTCATCGGCTTCCTCAACGTATGGATCTACTTCGAGTACGGAATCATTTGCACTAGCAGATACTGTCATATCCGCAATCAATCCCTTCTCATTGAATCCTGTTTCATCAAAATAGCCATACTCTGGTGTTGTATCACTGATTGATGTATAGCGATAGGAATCATGCGTGAATGTATAGGAATAACCATGATCTGGATCTACAGAAACATCTTTTACAGTATCTCCTGCTTTGTATTCTCCTGCTGGATGGACTTTGTATACCTTATTATGATTGACCTCGAGATCTTCTGTACGTCCAAATATTGTACTGCCATCTTCTGTTAAATCTCCACCGATGATTACACCAGTACATGCATAAGCTGAAATGACACTAGAAGAAGCTACTAAGATAGCGATTGTGCTACTGAGTAGTTTAGTTACATATTTTTTCATATTATCCTCCATATTATGTAAAAGTAAAAGTTTCGAAGATTGTTATCCTCCTTTCTATAATCTTCAAACTTGGTAATTCCATTATAGAATCAATTTGTAAAATTTGAAACAATTACATATCAAAAAGATGAGTATATCAAGGGTCTCCAAAATCTTTGGGGGACCGTGTTATTCATAAATATACTGGGATGATCTTCAATTGGATTTCATCCCCCTTTTTTGCTTATTTCACCCTAGTTGTTCAAATAATTTAGTGTATATGACATATGCCTAAAATATATGTGCTGCAGGCTAAATCTTTATATGGTTACGGGCTTCTTGTACCAAGTGATTGCTTTGTCTATGTTGATAATACTAATCCTGGTTTTTATTGATTTCATGTTCATTACACCATTTTGGAGCTGATACACAGCTTGTTTTACGTTCTATGCTAATCAATACCAACTTTGTACCTAGAACTCTCCTGATGTCATTATCTTAGTTATAATCATCACCATACACTTATAATTTTTAAGAGTTCTCAATGATTAGGACTAACCTATAAATGATATACATGTACTACTATTTAGCCTTTACATCGCAAGAACATCATATTATAAAAAGCAATCAAAAAAGAAGAGGCTGTAACGATTAAGTGAATTTTATAGATTTACTTGAGGCGTACAGCCTCTTTTCTTGTGCTGTTTTCATCTGTTGGTATATAACATCATAAAAATAGATGTTTTATATCTATTTTGGACACACTAAAAACAACCTGTCCTATTGGGAGTTATTTTAGGATAGTATCATTCTCATCTTCTTTTGGTGATATTTCATCAGGTTGAATCCCATACAGATCAAATAGAGCTCGTTTTCC
>JALENJ010000062.1 GCA_022767445.1 Erysipelotrichaceae bacterium
TGAAATTATCTCTTATGATTTATCTACAAGTCCCAATCTTGATCAGGTAAAAAGAATGTTAAACAAGGCATTTGATAAGTTTCCTTCAGTCGAGGGAATCATCTTTCATTCTGATCAAGGATGGCAATATCAACATAAAGTCTACAGAAAAGAATTATCTGAACATGGTATTATACAATCCATGTCACGCAAAGGAAACTGTTTAGATAACTGTGTAATGGAAAACTTCTTTGGGAAGATGAAGAATGAAATGTTTTATGGACATGCGTATGAATTCAAGACATTAGAAGAATTACAGAGAGCTATGGAAGAGTACATAGATTACTACAACACAGAGAGAATACAAGTCAAATTAAAAGGCTTAACTCCTTCCCAAGCAAGAAATCAAGCCTTATCATTTAATCATTAATTAATGTGTCCAGGATTCTGGGTACATATCATAAATTACTTCTTGAAAAGAAATCCCTCATTGTTTACCTCGATGAAAACGAATTACTTGTGCAGATTCGATAAACTGAAAATCATTTAATTTCATTTCTAATAGATCTCTAAAATACTCTTTCGCAAAGCTTGTCTTTTTTAGTGATTCCCCTAGCATCTCATAGCCATATCCTCTTTGCAGAAAATCACTCGTTAAAACACAATATTCCTTTTCTTCATCAAGTGGTTTTCCATCAATTATAATTGTTTTGAAAACACAATCTACCTGCACATTTTGGCTTACCGCTAAAGTACCAAGTTCTTTACCACGAAACCCTGCCCAACGATTTGGAGGCATATGAATATACTCATCTTTTTGTGAGGCAAATATTGCATCCTTAATTTGTTTTCCAGACCATACTAAAGTCGTTGGATTTAATGGGGATGGAGAAATCTCCAAAAGATTTAACTTCGTAACTTCCTTTGCAATCCCTTTTGAAAGAATTCCATGATTGATCAAAGCCAAATCCGAAGAATATGTTTTCCACATCATATCCGCAAGTACATTCATTGCCATGCATTCATGTTCAATCGAAAACTCTAAATCTTGTGGTAAGACATAAAGAACTTTACTGAGTTCTCTGATAGCTATTTCAGTTTGTTGTGCCATCACAGATTCAATCTGAGGATCTTTTTCTTTCTCCACCACAATATTTTCTCCACTTGCAGACACAACATGAAACTGGTCATCTACTTCCAATGTTAATTTACCAAGATACTTTGCCCAACAACCACTTTGATGAATCCAAGTACCATTGATATGCTCCGCCTCATCCATTTCCGTATGAGAATGTCCACCAATAATGCAATCTAATCCATTCACTGTTTCCGCAATTTCACGGTCTTTCTTAATACCTCCATGGGATAATAAGATTGAAATATCATAGTTGCCCTTCTCTTGTTCAAGAATCTTTTGTACAAGTGATGTTGGTTCAAGCAATTTCATACCGCACATATCTGTAAATGCAGTACTCTCAGGACTTTCTCCCCAGTAGGGTGAAATACCAATGATTAAAACACGTGCACCACTACGCGTAAGAGTGATAAATGGTAAAACACCAGAGATAGGCTCTTTGTTTAAACGGAAAAGATTTGCGGACAGTAACGGAAAGTTTTGTTCTGTTATTTCCTCTAAATACTCCATACCTGCAAAGAATTCATTGTTTCCGATTGCCATCGCATCATAACCAGCACTCTTTAACAGTTCAATGCCACCAACTCCATGTGTCCCATTAATCATTACCGACTTCTGGTCGCAAAAATCTCCTGCATCAAGCAGGAAATCTTTTTCAAGATTTATATGTTTACGGATATAACGCACAATTGCAGAGAAATCCTCAAACTGACTATGTACATCATTTGTATGCCAAATTGTTATCTTCTTCATATCAGCCTCCTGTATACGGATAATCGAATGTAATAACAGTATAAATCTTATTCGGATACTTTTCAAAGTGACGGTCAATCTCTACTTTGATTTGTTCATTCTCTAAATGAAAACCATAAGGGACCACCAAATCAAAAACCAGATTGGTATGTTCATTCCCTAATACAGTTCTAAAATCATGAACTGTAATTCCTGGATCAATCTGTAAAAGAATACGTTTTAAGTCTTCAAAATATGCATTTGTAATAGGATTATCATATTCAATAGGATCCATATGCAAAGTCATCATCACGTGTAGTGTATCGTCTACTTCACGTTCCGCTTGGTCAATAATGTCATGAATCTTTACAAAGTTCATCTTCGCATCTGCTTCCGCATGTGCACTACCAATCTTAAAACCCGGTCCATAATCATGAATAATTAAATCATGAAGACCACGAATCTCTTTATGTTTTAAAATAATTTCACGAATTTGTTTTACCAACTCTTTATCTGCTGGTTTCCCAATTATACGATCCATAATTTCTTTGATCAATTCATATCCCGACTTCAATATGAAACAGGCAATCACAAGTGTCGCAACCATTCTTTAAATTCTTTTAGGAAGGTCTTCATCGAACCAATCCTGAAGTAGTTTATCCATCCTCTCACGATTTGGTTTACTTGGGTGAATACAGTCGATAAAGGAAGTGCACTTGCCTTTTTACGGTATAGCACTTCTTTTATTTTCTTACATATAGTGATTTGCACTATACAAACATTAATCCCCCCTTCAGTATTGGTGTATACCTACTATGGGCTCAGCTGACTTCTTGTGATAGACCTTTTCCGACCGATGCTACTATAGTTGTTTGAAAACGTCTAGGATTCATCGTCCACAAGACCTCACGGGGTAAGTCACATACCTTTCTCTCTTCTTTCACAAGTTCCTGATTTACTGTTTTGGTTTTACGCTTACCTTTTGGGCTTCGATTTGTATAGCTATCTCACCCACCTGAAGCCTTATATCAGATTTCTGTTCGTAACCTCGAAAGAATCGCTACACCACTTCCTTCACCCAAAGCCTCACGGCTTACGGCCTGTGGTTCGCTACGCTTGGCGGTAACTACCTACGACTGGACTTTCACCAGTTAGATTTGCGACATGCCCGTCACACTCTAAAAAAGAACGTTAGTTTTAATGTCTAACGTTCTCATCAATTCTAGGTTAGTCCCCCAAAGTGGTTCCCCAAAAGTGTTTGGAGACTCCAATTACGGGCATCTTAATGATTAAAGCGTACTTAGATTTACAACGTGAACACTAGGATCCTTACTACCATAAAGTGTATCTAAACGAGTTAAGAATTCCTCAGCTTCTTCCTTGGAAGGAAATGTTCTGACAGGTTCAGAAATACCATTCACAATAAATGTTACATCGAACATATCATCATGATTATACACAGCCGAAACTGTCATAGCCTGAATCTGTTCAGGAACATAATACTTTGTTTCATACTCACGAACTACTTTTAATAACATAGAGAATTCCCCCTCTTTCTGTTATCTACATCATATCATTTCCACTATATACTACACTATTAAATTTTATGATTTTTGATATCCTCAAACATCTTTACAGCCGCCTGCATGAAGTTCTCACTAGCTTGGGTGGATAGTTCACTTTCACTTAGCTCACGATCTGTTGTGGCATAGAACTTGGTAATACCATGTTCATACATCTTTTCATAACCATCGCCCAATATACCACAGATCGCAATGACTGGAATATTTCTCTTCTTACAACGCTCACCGATACCATATAACACTTTTCCTGAAAGTGTTTGGATATCCGTCTTACCTTCTCCTGTGATGACATAATCAATCCCATCCAGCATATGATCAAAATCCATCAAGTCTAATACAGCGTCAATTCCCGACTTCATCTGTCCATTTAGGAATAAGGCAAAGGCAGCACCCATTCCACCAGCCGCACCAGAACCTGGCATTTCATTGACATCTTTGCCAAAGGTTTCTTTTAACACTTTGCGATAGTTTTCCATACCACTTTCTAAATACTGTAGCACTTCATCACTACCACCCTTTTGTTTACCATAGACAAAGGTAGCTCCATCTTTTCCTGTTAAAGGATTGTTTACATCACACATAATCGTAAACTTAGTTAGTTGTACCAAGGGATTCATCTTAGATATATCAATGCGTACGATATCTTTTAAGCTATCGCCAATTCCCTTTACTGGATTTCCATCTTTATCCAAGAACTGCACACCAAGAGCCATCATAGCTCCAATACCACCATCATTGGTGGATGAGCCACCAATCGCAATTGTAATATCACGGATACCATCATCGAGAATATTTGCGATTAACTGACCCACACCATAAGAAGATGTATAGCGAGGATCTCGTTTATTCTCAGGAATGAGTGGTAAGCCAACAACTTCAGCCACTTCCATGACTGCCTCATTTTGATTTACAACCCCATATTTCGCATCAATATGACGCATGTATGGATCTACAGACTTTACATACGTAATCGATCCACGCAGATTCTGGGTGATGGTCTCAACAGTACCTTCCCCACCATCAGCCATCGTAACATCTATATAATTCACATTTCCAAACACGCGATGTGTCGCATGTTTCAGTAATCGATTAATATTGACTGCACTCAAAGTACCTTTAAATGAATCAGGCGCAAACAAAAATTTCATACGGTCCTCCCAGTTGTATGCGTCCTATCATAACATTTTCAAAGTCATTTTTCACAAGAAATGAAAAAGTGACTGCATATCGCAATCACTCTTACTCACGTCTTAACGCATCAATTGGATTTAGATTTGCGGCTTTATAGGATGGTAAAATACCAAACACAATACCGATTAACATCGAGAATAATACCGCAAAGATCGAGGCTTCTAAACTAATCGCAACCGGTGTTCCATTCAAGCGAGAAATCAAGAATGCCAATACAACACCAAAGATAACACCTACAATTCCACCAGTTGAAGTTAATACAACAGCTTCCGTTAAAAACTGTATCAAGATCGATTTCTTAGGTGCACCCAGCGCCTTCTTCAAACCAATTTCACGTGTACGCTCCGTTACGGAAACCAACATGATATTCATCACACCAATACCACCTACAAGTAGTGAGATTCCAGCAATCCACAACAACATCGTATTGGTTGCTTGCGATAGTTGTTGAATCTGTCTTGCCTGTTTCATCAAATCTTCCGCTTTATAACTAATCTCACTATTTTCACTGGCATGTACATTCAAGATATTCTCAGCAGCTTTGCCGATAGAAGTCATGGAACCTGTATCTTTGGCTCTTAACATCACATTCTCTGGCTCATCATATTGATACAACAGTGGCCAGATACTTGTAGGCACATATACCTTACCAACACTATCTTGGCTATAGGTGTAATAATCCTCCATCGTTTTGATGGTTGGCTCAAATTCAATCTCAGGGCCAACAGTACCCACTACAATAAATGGTTCCCCTTGGATCTCAACTGTATTGCCAATCGGATCCTCTCCTTGGAATAACTGTTCAACAGCTTGCTTATCTAACAGACATATCTTTCGATTCTGTTGGATATCATGGTCAGAAAAGCCTCTGCCAGTGTTGATGATTAAACCATTGGAGTTGAGGAAAGATGCGTCTACACCATAGACATATCCACCAGATAAAGCATTTGTTAGGTGGTATACACCATCAAATACCTGACGACGATGATATAACGCAACACTTTCAACGCCATCAATCTGACCTAAATCATCCAATTGCGAATTTGTAATCTGTTTATAACGACTCGGTTTCCCCTGGGAATAGTCATATTCCCAATCCCCTTGGGACATACGTACATTGACAGTATTCACACCTGAGCCTATCAGGTTTGTTTGAATCTGTTCATTTGTACCTTTGATTGTCGATACAATCGCAATGATCGCAGCGATACCGATGATAATACCTAACATCGTTAGAAGGGAACGAAGCTTATGCGAAAGAATACCACGAATCGATAATCTAATATTTTCCTGCATATTAACCTCCATACCCATTCATTTCAGTATCAATCGTCGTACGCGCACCTTCGATCGCACCATCCCCATAAGGGAAAGCAATCAAATCATTCTCGCTAAGACCCGACTTGATTTCTGTTGCCATGCCATATAGAACTCTTCCAGTTGTCACATATGTCTTAACCAACTGACCATCCACATCCTTCATAACATACTTCTTACCATGATCCTCACGGATATACGCACTGTTAAGATAGATTTGGTCTCCCTCCTCTTCTTCACTGATGATGGATAAACCTAAATAGGTATTCTGTTTTAAATCACTACCCTCCGCTATGTACGCAGTAAATCCATACATGGAAGAATTCTGATTTCCGCCATAACTAAACTGTGGAGTAGTCGCTGGGAAAGAGTCAATCTGTGTAATGGAAGCTTGATATGTACGACCTGTTTCATAGTCAACAACATTCACCATCGTACCTGCATGAATGGTATCCAGTAACAACTCAGATATCGATCCCTTAATCTCTGTGCCACTACCACCCGCAACCGTTAAGAATGGTGTCCCATCGTTTGGAATGTTGTCTTTATCATGTAATCCAGATACTACACCATTACGCTTTGCGTAAACAATTCCATCTGCTAGTTGAGATTTTGATTCACTAAGTTCTAACTGTTTCCGACGAATCTCAATATCCAACTTACGAATTTCATCTTCTTTGGCATGAATAGCCTGCAACAACTCCGTAGCAGTCATACCCTCCGGTTCAATGACTGGAGGAAGTGGTGTTTCTTCTATCATGCGTAAGGCATGTGTTTGTATATCAACTTTTACAAGATCATTTGTCTCTGTAGCAAGTATACCTTCTAATTGACTGGAAGATACCAACCAAGAAGTCTTTAATGCATGTGTCTTATCATTATCTTCATAGATATCAAAACTTGCATAATAGGTCTTATTATTTCTTTGTGCTAACTGTACAAACTCTTTGATAAATCGACCAGAGATAAAGCCATCCTCACTTATCGCAAAGTGATATGGATTTACCTTCGTACCCTTTTCATATGTATTTGTAAAAGGGGTTGAGGATGGAATCGCACTTTGTGCATCATCAATATCCTTGGTAAATTGTAAATCCTCATTACTGAGTGCATCAACATAATTGAAAACTTGGTGATCTTGTGTTTGTCCAACAGGATTTACATCCAACACCAAAGTAGGTGCTGGCGGAGGTGTTGGCACAACATCTCTTTCAACAGGTTGTGTATTCTTCAATGTCTGTAATTCTTCCTTTGCTTGTTTTTGACGGATTTGATCCGTTTGAATTGCGATATTCTTTAACTCAACCGTGTAATTCAAACTTGTAATATCATAGGCAAGTAACTTATCTCCTGCCACAACACTTTGACCCTCACTGACAAATACCTCATTGATGACCTGTGAGGCAGCTGGTGTTACTGTCTGTGTGGCAGGATCTGATACCATACCACTCATCATGGAATCCATACCGCCACCACCCATTGTCAAGGAGCTAACAGGGCTTACACCTACCTTGCGTGCATGTTTACGATATTGTAATACACCTACATAGGCAATGACTAAAGTCAGAACTACCGCAATACTAATAATGATTCTCTTCTTATTCATGCGAGCCCTCCTCTATTATTCCATCGATAATATGAATGACTCTTTTCGCATGTGAGGCAATCTTTGCGTCATGCGTAATCATCACAATTGTGACACCTTCTTTATTTAAACTTTCAAATAGCTCCATGACCTGCTTACCTGAAGCCTGATCCAGTGCTCCAGTAGGCTCATCCGCCAAAAGAATACGTGGATGATTAATCAAAGCTCTCGCAATCGCCACACGCTGTTTTTGACCACCTGATAATTGGTTTGGATAGAAATGTGTGCGCTCTGCCAAACCAACCTTACCAAGTGCTTCAACCGCCGCTTCCTCACGCTTTACCTTAGGCACACCAGCGTATACAAGCGGTAAAGCCACATTGTCCATCGCGTTTTCACCAGACAACAATTCAAATGTCTGGAAAACAAAACCTATTTTATGTAGACGAACATCCGATAACGCATTTTCCGATAACTTGGAGATATCTTCCCCATCTAACTCATAGCTACCCTCCGTAGGACGATCCAGACACCCGATGATATTCATCAGCGTGGTCTTACCAGAACCAGAAGGTCCCATAATTGCGACATATTCCCCTTCATTTACCTGAAAGGAAACATCTTTTAGTACAGGTACTTCAACAGCACCGCCATACTTCTTATAGATTCCCTGTAAATTTAACAACATATTACTCATCACTTCCTACCATTGAAAATGACTCAGTCGCCATACCTTCTTTATAGTTTTCCATCGGCCAAGCAATACGATCAGCTTCACTGACACCAGACTTAATTTCATAGACATATAAATCCGTATCGAGCTCACCTACTTCAACTTCACGCTTTTCCAAACGATCATTCTTACCAGCTACCCAAAGATATGTCTTATCCCCATCCATCATGACAAAGGAAGCGTCTAACCAAATACCATCACGATGAACAGCAGTTCCTGTATTCAACTCTGTATAGATATGTTGTCCCAACATCAAACCATCAGAGGAATCAAGAGAGATGTAGAAAGGATAGGTACTTGAACTTTCAGCAGAGTTGGAAGATGAACCAAATCCATACATGCTATTTTGTTGAACGTTTGGATCAGTCTTAATCTCTGTAATCTTACCCGTCCAAAACTTCGTCTCATCAACGCGAGAGCGCACTATCATCTCTTGACCTACAGTGAGTGAATGAATCGAATTCTCATCCACTGTACCCTTGACTCTAAACTCACCTGATTGTGAAATTTCAATATACGCAACAGAGTTACCCTGTGCATCTGTTGGATTTTCATTGATTGCCTTGATTGTACCAGTTGTATTGGCCAATACAGACGCTCCATCAATCTCCTTTTGCTTGCTGGCAAGATCCAACTGCTTTTGTTGGATCTGTAGTTGCTTGGAGCGAATCTCATTTTCCGCAATCGCTACGGCATTAGATCCGCTAATACGACCATCCGAAATCTGTGCACGTGTATCAGTAATATCATTTGTTAAAGCCTCAATATCTAGATTGATAGAGTCGACTTCCTTTTGGGCATCGGAAATGTCATAGCGGAACAAAACTGTTGTAGGTGTCACCTGATCTCCAACCGACACGAGAAGTTCAGCGACCTTCTTATCCTGATTTTTGTTGACCTTGACACTGTCCTGGGCCTCAACCACACCCGCAAAACGATCGCTACTGGATGCGGAAGAACCCAAAATCGTACTAATCGATTCGACGTAGGCAACCTCACCTCCAGATGATGATTGACCCTGTCCTTTTAACAGAAACGCCACCGCCGCAATCACAACACCTGCGATAACCACACCAATGATAATCTTTTTCTTCATAATCCTCTCCATATTCTAATCATCAGATCCTATTACTAAATTTATTGTATAGAACGAATGTGACAATTTCATTACATTCTATTTATAATATTGTCATGAAAGACAAAAAATACATACGTCCATTACTTTCTATCATTTTTATCGCACTCAATGTCTACTACTTTCATTCCTACAAAGACATTGATGCGACCAACACAATGTTTACAATATCGATTGTGCTATCAATACTGTTACTATCGATACCCATCAAGCACATACCTTCACGCATGTATCAAATCCTATCTACATGTATCATACTGATCATTCCACTTTTACTGGAGATATCCGTTGAGTTTTGCAATCACAATTTATTGTCCCAAATCGAAGGATTTGGGAATATTCTATTAAATTACCTGATCAACTTTATCATTGTACTGATATTGTATGTTCTCTTTGCAAGTATCAGAAAATCACTTACAGTCGCAAGTGTAATACTTTCCATATTCGCAATTGCGAATATGTATGTCAAACAATTCAAAGGGATTCCACTTTTACCATGGGATCTAAGTGTCATAAAAACAGCGGCCGGTGTCGCTTCTAACTATCAATTCACATTCAACGTACAAATCGCATACACGCTTACTACACTTGCATGTATCCTTGGTCTTATTATACAGCTTCCACGACCAAAGAAAAACAAATATCGTGCAATACGCCGTTTAAGTTGTGCATTTCTTTCAACATGCATACTCATTACTTTCTATTGGACAGACTTCTTTCAAGTAACTCTAGGTGCTACCCCTGATTTCTTCAACCAAACACGGGGATATGAAAACTATGGAGCAGTCGCTGAATTTGTTGTAAATACAAAATATCTAAGCCTCAAAAAACCTGTAAACTACCAACAGATAAACCTCGAAGATCGTATCCAACAATACACAAATCAAGATACGACAATCACCCATACTGCTCTTCAACAATCACCAAACCCAACCATCCAAAAACCGAATATCATCGTTATCATGAATGAAGCTTTTTCCGATTTAAAAGTGATTGGTGATTTTCAAACAAACCAAGATTACATGCCGTTTGAAAACAGTATGTTAAATGCTAAGAATACAATCCAGGGTAACGTTTATGTTTCCACAATTGGTACTGGTACCAGCAATACCGAATTTGAATTCCTTACCAATAACACAATGGCTTTTTTACCGATTGGCTCAAACGCATACACACTTTATGAAAAACACAGTCAACCAGGCATGGCAATGAATCTTGGTAATCAAGATTACAGTACGACTGCCTTTCATCCCTACTACAAAGAAAACTGGAATCGTATCAATACATATGAGTATATGGGATTTGATCAATTCATCGGACTTGAAGATATTGATAATTATCACAAGTTAAGAAACTACATCTCAGATGAATGGGATTTCTCCTACATCACAAAACTGTATGAACAACGTGACCAAACAAAACCTTTCTTCCTATTCAATGTGACCATGCAGAATCACTCACCATACACTACAGGTAAACTAGATGATATCCATATCACATCCATGCAAGGAAACTACCCAGAAACAGAAGAATACCTCAGTGCAATCTATCATAGTGATCAAGCACTCAAACAACTCGTCAACTACTTTCAAACACAACAAGAACCTACAATCATCCTAATGTATGGCGATCATCAACCTTACATCGAAGACGAATTCTACGAAGAACTCTATGATAAATCTCTTCACTCACTCAGTGATAAAGAGAATCAAAAGCGATATATCACCCACTTCTTCATGTGGGCAAACTACGATATCCCTAGCGGTAATATCCCACACATTAGTGCCAATTATCTACAATTACTCTTACTTGAAAATGCCGGTACAGCACTGACACCTTACCAACAGTTTTTACAGACGCTTTACAGTCAAGTACCTGTGATATCTGCCTATGGATGTATCGACTCACAAGGAAAATATTTCACCATCAATCAAACAAATCCATACCAAGATATACTAAATTTCTATGATAATCTTTCTTACAACAATTTAATCGAACTAGAAAGAAGAAAAGATGATTTATTCATCATTAAACCAAAGTAAATAACTGTTATAATATCCTCATGGACGGTATTCAGTACGAAAAATATTGCGCGAAGTATCTATCTACTCTAGGCTATAAGAATATTAGACTCACCAAGGTAAGTGGTGATCAGGGTATCGATATTATCGCCAACAAGAAAAACAAGCAGTATGGTTTCCAATGTAAGTATTACACAAAGCCTGTTGGTAATGACGCAATCCAACAAGCTTTTTCTGGCATTGCCTACTACAATCTTGATAAAGCAATCGTCATTACCAATCAAAGCTTTACTGCCAGCGCACGTCAATTAGCCAAACAAACACATGTAGAACTATGGGATCACATAGAACCACTAGACGATGGCAGTCACTACACACCATATCACTTACTGGCAATCGTATTACTAGGCTTGGCGATGATACAGCTATATCAAATCTTTAACGGTACATTTCTAAATAAAGACTATCTATCCATCACATATAGCTTATTGTTTATTTCAACATTATTACAAGCAATCCCACACCACTCAAAAACTGCCACAAGTTTATCACTACTACTTGCATGTATTCATTTAGGATTGTACATGCATGCATTAGATAATCCACTTACATTCGATCTACAAATTATCGCAACATCAGCTTTTGTACTATTAACCGGTATACGCTTTGCGTACTATCAAAAGAGATATCGCATTCGTAAGCTGATCACACAGAAGAACCAAGTTCGCCAAAACATCCAAGAAATACAAGAACAGATGAGCGCAAATCTCATCGATATCTTTGCGAATTATCTCGATTGCAAAGTCAAGCTAGTTTCCACAATTGAAAAAGGTAATGACCTTGTCATTACCTTACAAACAAATCATACAAGAGTAAATCTATTACCAAATTTACAACAACAACTCAATCACCAACAAAGTAAAGTCAGTTATCAATTAACTCCAATTGGACTACATCAGATTGAAGTCAACATCAGCGTACGTCATTGATTACGCTGATTTTTCTTTTACCTTGGCAAGGAAGTCCATTGTCCAAACCTGATCAATCTCTACACTATCATCATCCTGTAAGAATGGTTTATAGTGCTCTTCGAGTGTTTGATATAACTCTTTGGTAAATGGTATCTCACCCACGATCTGATCGCCTGATTGAATCAAGAATAGATATCCATCCTCTGCTGTATTGAAATACATATGATCAATCTTTAGATCTTGAGATTGGATTTTCGCCATATCCCCAGTAACATACTTACCAATCTCAATGATACGATCATCTAGTTCAAGTCGAGCAATCAATGCCTTTTCTTGCATGTCTGATTGACTCGATACAATACGTCTTGTACATGTATCTAACCACTTGTTTAACGCATCATCTAGTTCATCACGATGGTAGCGACGATTTAGCACTAAGCTTAATTCCTCGTAGTCCTTCTCATTATCTGGATAGCCTAACAATAGATTCTTTGATCCATCGTGATACATGCATGTATACAACATATTCTGTGGAGTATGGCAACGAGAACATGTATGACGGAATAACTTACCAGTAAACAGTTGTCCTTCGATACTTGCGTCCTTTGCGGTATCGAGTAATGCATGGATATGCACCTTCTCCTTTTTACCGCAGTTGTGACATACAACTTCTGCTTTATAGGTATTCATATCACTTTTACGAAACATGAATATCACCATCCAATTCTAATACTTCCTCCAGTGTAGGAGCTGCGTTCATCGCACCCTTCTTCGTAGCCACAATCGCTGCAGAACAATTCGCAAACTTCAAGGCATTCTTCATTGTATCCAAAGGTATCTTATCGATGTTAAGCTCTTGTGCATTTAGGTAATACAATAAAGCTCCAACAAAAGTATCGCCTGCACCCGTGGTATCCAGTGCAGTGATCTTATGCGAATCCGCATGACCAAAACCATGTTGTAAGTAAGCATCACTGCCATCAGGACCACGGGTGATAATCACATGTTTCACACCATACCCCTTGACATATGCAATCGCATCACTGACATCTGTTTTCCCAGTGATAAAGCTTACTTCATCATCTGCCATCTTTACAATATCTGCGTACTTCATAAAGGATAATACAGTATTCTTGCAAGCATCTAAATCATCCCACAAGTCCTTACGGATATTTGGATCAAACAGGATTGTAGCACCTGCCTGCTTTGCCTTTTGTAGTAAGTACTCTGTTGCGTATTTGACAGGATAATCTACCAAATCCACGGAACAAAAGCTGATAAAGTCTTTATCTGTAAAGATGATGTCTTCAACATCTTCTTTTTTCAGTAATAAGTCTGCACTAGGATTACGATAGAAACTAAAGTCACGCTGTCCATTTTCACTCAGTGTCACAAATGCTAAAGCAGTCTTAGCTTCCTTTGTCATCTTGATATATTGTGTATTAACTCCATAGGACTGTATCGTATCCTTCATGAAATGTCCGAATGGATCATCTCCTACCATTCCAATAAAATATGATTCAGCACCAAGTTTGGCTGCTGCGACCGCAACATTAGCTGGTGCTCCTCCTGGTCTTTTTTCAAAAGCATTAACCTTAGCTAAACTATCTGCAGGTTGTACAGGTATAAAGTCGATTAAAGCTTCGCCGATTGCATAGATTCTCCCCATAGTCATCTCCAAAAAATTTACATACTGATTTTAACCTTATCACTCCACATTAGCAATCATTTCAATACATTTCATAAAGAATTCCAGATATACATCCCTAAAAAAAACTCTATATGAATCATCACATAGAGTTTACGTGATATTGATATCTTTTAGAAAAGACCTTCCATGTTCTTCTTAAGAACATCCGCAGAAGCAGATAGCTTACTTCTTTCCTCTTCACTTAAAGAAATAGGAACGAGCTCTTCAATGCCGTTTCTGCCAACAATTGCAGGAATACTCAATGAGACATCATCGATGCCATATTCTCCATGTAAAGCTGTTGAAACTGGCAAGATGGACTTTTCATCACGGATGATTGCACGGCAAATTCGAACGACTGACATCGCAATACCGTAGTAAGTCGCATTCTTTCTTTCGATAATCTTATATGCTGCATTTTTAACATCTTCTGCGATATCTTCTTCTGCAACCTGCATATCCTTATCGCCACCCATGCCTCTTAATGCGAAGAAATCTGCGAGTGGAACGCCAGATACATTGGCCATAGACCATGTGCATATTTCAGAATCACCATGTTCACCAATTACATACGCATGAACGGAACGTGAATCAACATCCAGCTTTGTGCCTAGCAAGTATCTTAGACGTGCGGAATCCAATACGGTTCCTGATCCAAATACGCGATTCTCTGGCATGCCAGAAGCCTTTTGTGCATAGTATGTCAAAATATCAACTGGGTTAGCCACAACCAACATGATACCTTCAGGGTTTTGTTCCTGAATGGCTGACATGATACCCTCATGTATCTTGATATTCTTCTTGATTAAATCTAGACGTGTTTCACCAGGTTTCTGTGCTGCACCTGCTGTAACGATAATAATTGCGGCATCCTTAATATCCGAATAATCACCAGCGTAGATATTCATTGGTGAACTTAAAGATGTACCATGGCCAATATCCATCGCTTCACCCTCAGCCTTTGCTTGATTGACATCAAGCAATACCATCTCACTGAATAGGCCACTCTGCATTAATGCAAATGCACTAGATGAGCCAACAAATCCACAGCCAATTACTGCTACTTTACGAAAGTTAATACTCATTACCTTTCACATCCTTCCTCGTTATCTGCCACTATTATAACAACATTTCTAACCAACACTTATTTTGAAGCACTAAAAAAACATCCCGTAGGATGTTTATTTACTTTGTGTATCAGAAAGTGTTGGATTGAAACTTGCATCGACATAGTCAAGAAGTGCCGATTTCGCAATGTTACAGCAGTGGTCACCCATACGCTCTAATGTACCTAGCACATCACAATAGATAGAAGCTCCAACGGATGATTCACACTGATTCTTAGACATACGTGTAAAGTGTGCCTGACGAGCAACATACTCCTTCTTATCCATCAACTCTTCTAACTCCATGAGTTCTTCATAGATGATGGCATCCTTCGTACGATATACCGCAATTGCCTTAGCGTACATCTCTTTAAAGTAATCATACATCGCGTTGATATCTTCCATCGCCTTAGCTGTAAACTTACTGCGATCCTCACGAACCAATGTATAGAATTCTGAAAGATTCATCGACAAGTCACCTAGACGCTCTAAGTTCTTGATGATTTCCAAATCACGACGGATATCTGACTGATCGCTTGGTGTTAAGTTTACATTCGCGCTGACTAATACTAGGAACTCCGTAATCTTACGATCCAATGAGTTGATTGTCGCCTCTGATTGTTTCAGATTCTCAAAGTCCTCATCCGTTCCTGGCTTATTGAGAAAATCACGAGAATCCATGACATCCTCATGTACGACATCAGCCATCTTGAATATCGCATCTCTAGCAGCTGAAATAGCCACGGAAGGAAGTTCCGTATTTGCCATATGCTCATCCAATTCATCAACGTTAATTTCAATCTTCTTAGGTTCCTCACCTCGAATGATCAAACGAATTAAGTTACAGAACTGATGTAATAGTGGGAAGAAGACAATCGTCGCAATTGTATTAAATATAATATGTGCAACCGCAATCTGTAACATACCACTAACATGTAATATCGAGCATATCCACTCAATAAAATTCGCATAATGTGTTAAGAATATCATACCCAATGTTGTACCGATGATATTGAACAAGGTATGAATACCTGCTGTTCTTTTCGCTGCAGTCGAACCACCAATCGAAGCCAAAATACCTGTAATTGTTGTACCAATATTCGCACCAAACACAAATGGTAGTACTGCTCTAAATGTTAAGGCACCAGCCTCATACATCTTCTGTACAACACCAATTGTCGCTGCAGAAGCCTGCACAGCAGCTGTCATAAATGTACCAGCTAATAATGATAAGAATGGATTAGAGGCCATGGACTCCGCAAAGGACGCAAATGCAGGTAAATCCTTAATCAAGGACAACTCATCACCCATAGAATTCAAGCCATAGAATATCAAACCAAAACCAAGAATGATATAACCAGTACTCTTCGCCTTTTGCTTTTTTCCAAAGCTGATAATCATCGCACCGACAAATACAATATATAAAACATATTGATCGATATCCAATGAAATCAATAACGAAGTGACTGTTGTACCAATATTGGCACCCATGACAATACCAGCTGCTTGTTCCAGATTCATCAGACCCGCTCTAACAAGTCCAATCGTAATCGCTGTTGAAGCAGAACTAGATTGCATCACAATTGTAATGATAATACCTATGAACAAAGCACTTAACGGATTGGTTGTATATTTATCAATATAACCACGTAGCTTATCACCAGCAACAGCCTTTAAGCCATCCCCCATGAAGTTAATACCTATCATGAACAAGCCAAAACCGCCTACGATAATATCCCATCTAATGGATGAAAGTCCCATTTGTCCTCCTGCAGATCCACTGATCCCCTCTGTTAAAGAAACAAATTTAATGTAAAGTATTTCTGCACAAAATTCAAGTACCTAGATATCATATATGAAATAACAGTTCAAAGATTGACTCCAACGAAAAAAGTATACTGCATGTCAGTATACTCCTTTAGACAAGTTTGCATCCCTGTATATATCCTTTTACTTTTAGTTCATGATTGATTGCGTTGAGTACTCTTCTTTTATCTGTACTCCAAAGTGGTGCAATCAAGTCTTCTCCATTTCCATCTCCTGTTAAGCGATGTATGACAATGGAAGAATCTAAATATGCGATACACTCTGTTACTAAGTCTACATATTCTTCCATTGTTAAAACATGATATAAGCTCTGATTCTGCAGATATTGCATCCCTAATCGAGTCCCTTTTAGATAATGCAATAGCTGCAGCTTAACACCATTGATACCTACATCATTTAGATGTGTGATTGTCTGTAATAACATCTCTTTACTCTCATTTGGTAAACCTAAGATGACATGGACAATCACATCCACACCAATACTCTTTAACTGTTGTACACAATGATCAAAGGTAGATAAAGGGTATCCACGATTCATCCATTTGGCAGTTTCTTCATGAATCGTCTGTAAACCAAGTTCAACCCATATTAGCTTACTTGGATATGTCTTCTTTAAGTGATCTAATAGCGAAATCACATCATTCCCTACACAATCCGGTCTTGTTGCGATAGAGATACCTGTAAATAGTTCATCCTGTAAGGCTGAGGTAAATATCTTCTCTAGTCTATCGATTGGTGCGTAGGTATTTGTAAAGGATTGAAAGTATGCGATGTAATCACCAACAGGTACATCTTTGTGATTGTAGATAAAGTCATCACGCTTAAATGGTTTGCCCTCATAACGTATCGCAAAATCACCAGATCCACCCTCTCCACAGAAGATACATCCACCAACGCCAACCTTACCATCACGATTTGGACAAGTCATGCCAGTTTCTAACGCTACTTTATATAGTTTTCTACCGTACTTATCTTTCATGTACTGCGGTAGTGAATAATATAGTTGTTTCATATTCCTATTGTATGCTGAAAGAGAAAATAAAAGAAGATACCTAAATATCCTCTTCTACAAAACGTAATTTTGTGCCACCTTGGATTAACTCTAAAATTGAAAGATAACCACTACCAACCTGGCCAATCACATTGACACGCTTGTCACTTGGTAAATCCTCTCTGATGACTTGAACTTCACCTGCATAACGTAAATAGTTGTCATTATCAATTGTGATCATGCCACGTTTACGTTCAACTGTATTGCATGGTTTAATGTTTTCATCTTTCTTCTTCATCGCTCTAGCTTCCTCGATACGGATAATCCAAGCAGGACTATCGATACGACAAGATAGCTTTTCATGTAAGAAATGTTTGGCTGCACTTAGCTGTACTGGCAGATCAATCACTCCTGTATCACAATAGGACTGAATACGTGCAGTCTCATATTGACTAATACCAGGATCTCCTACAAATACTTGATCAACGTGATACTTCAGTACCAACTCTAAATAGGCCGCATATGGTGAAACATGACGATGTTTTTCAAGCGTTGGTAGTCCTTCATAGATTGGACCACGCTTTAAGGCATCCCCAGCGATAAAGGCAATCACATGGATACCAGCTGCTTGTAAAGACTTTGTAATCTTTAAGAAGAATGTATCATCCAAACCTGTTTCAGGGCGTGGATAATAGTTGTGCATCGCAAGAACTTCTTTTCCTTGTTCAATAATATCCTTGATATCATCAACTTGTATCGTCGATGCATTTAATACAATTGGCATTTTTTTAGCCAGTGCTAGCATCTGTTGATGATCGAAGCCATAGTCCAAACGCAATGCATATACACCCAATACATCTACAATCTCATCGATCGTCTGTAATGAGAATAACTCTAATGATTTACTGGAGACATCCGCTACAATACGGAAGCCCTCATTGTTCAACCACGCACACATTTCCTTCATATCTTGTGTGTAGGTATCACTAAACTCTTCACTGATATGCAAGGAAACAAACACCAATGGATGATTCTTTCCTAAACCTTCTAAGTATTGTTTCTGTTTTTCAAATGTGGATAAGAAAACAGAATAACCTAATGGATTCATTTATGCATTCTCCTTAATCGCAAGACGAACATGACCTTTCGCAGTATCTAAGCGTGAAAGTGCTTCATCATATCCACAACCTGCAAGTATCATTGTAATGGCAACTTTACAAGAACCCTTCGCTAAATCAATTGTCTTACGTGCTTCCTCTCTTTCAACGCCAGTGGCTTCCATGACGATATTTTCAGCACGATTGCGAAGCTTCTCATTTGTCTGCATCACATCAACCATCAAATTATGATAGGCCTTACCAAGACCAACCATGGTTGCGGTTGAAATCATGTTAAGAATCATCTTTTCAGCAGTACCTGATTTCAAACGTGTAGAACCTGTTAATACCTCTGCACCAACTGGTACATCGATAGCGATCTGCGCCACGGCACCAATCGCAGATTCTGTTGTATTGGAAATAGCTGCTGTATGGCAACCTAATGTATTTGCGTACTCTAAGCCACCAATGACATAAGGTGTTCGACCACTAGCAGCTAGACCAATGACGATATCCTTACTATTTACATTGAGATTGACTAAGTCCTGTTTTGCGAAATCCTTAGAGTCCTCAGCACCTTCCAAAGCTTTGATGAAAGCGCCAGAGCCTCCAGCAATCAGTCCTACAACCACATCTGGAGATACACCAAATGTTGGTGGACATTCTGCCGCATCAAGAACACCAAGTCTACCACTTGTGCCAGCGCCCATGTAGATGATACGTCCACCGTTTGAGATCGCCTCAATCGCATAATCAATTACCTGACCAATCTTAGGTAGGTGTGGTGCAATCATTCCAGGAATGAGTGCATCTTCACGATTCATCTCAGTAATAATTTCTAATGTACTCATCTGATCAAGATTCATAGTATTTGGGTTGCGATGTTCCGTCGCAATTGTCTTAAGGTTAATTGTCATATCTATGTTTACCTCCACAGAATTATTCACCTGTATTATAGTTAATGCAATAATATTATTTCAATGGTACTATTATTATACGAAATATTATTTCTGTTTTTGAGATAATATGTTATTGTTTATATAGATTGGAGCCCTCATATATGAAAAATGCACTTATTCGATTACGTGAGCATTACCATGAACTGGCTGGCGCAGAACAGACAGTTGCCCAATATATTCTAAAGAATCCCGAGATTGCTAGTACGCTATCTGTACAAGAGCTAGCCAAGAAGAGCTTCTCTTCTCCATCCGCTGTTGTTAGAATGTGTCATCGCATCAACTTTGATGGATTCAAGGACTTTAAGCGTAACTTAACAATCGAACTCGCTGTACATACCAAAACTGGAGAACAGATGTACAACGAAGAGATTACACGTGAAGATTCCATATCTGATATTATCCGCAAAGTAACTGCGAAAAATGCGAAATCACTCGATGAAACAGAAAAACTGATGGATGTAGAAACTCTACAAGCATGTGTGAAGTTGATGGATAACGCCCACAACATCATCCTTGTTGGTATGGGTGCCTCCCTTGTCGCACTTAGAGACTTATACTTAAAGCTACTACGTATCTCAAGACCATGTACAATCAATGATGACTGGCACTCCCAACTGCTAAGTTGTCGCAACAGTACAGCTAACGATGTAGCGATTGTATGTTCCTATTCAGGAAATACTTCCGAGGTTCTTACATGCATGAATGCATTAAAAGAAAACCTAACACCAGTGATTGCGATTACACGTTGTGTTGATACACCAGTCTCAAAACTAGCTGACTACAAACTCTACACAACAGAAAACGAATCTATACTACGTACGGCTGCGATGTCATCCCGTATCTCACAGTTAAACATCATCGATATACTCTATACAGCACTTGGTACAGTCAACTACGATGAAACCATCAAAGTATTACACAGAACATATATCGAAAAACCGAAAAACTAACAAATGTCCAGATGATTACACATCTGGACATTTCATATACTTAGCGATACTTAGAAATCAAATCCTTCATGATTTTCGCAAACGCTTCTCTATCCGCATCCAAGATGACTAGCGTCTCACGTTTAGCAAACTTGGTATCACTCCACAAGTCTGTCACTGTCTTACCAAAACTAATTTGGCTTTGTGTTTCAACATAGACGCCAGCTTTTTGTCCTGTAAATATCTCAGGATACTGTAGATAAATTAGAGGACATGCATCATGAATGCATAGCATCTCACGATGATAGAAACTCTGATAGAAATTCATATTCGCTTGTACTACATCTGTAAAGAAGCGACTGATCTTCGTATTAAAATCACTAATATCTTTTACATCCCTACCATCCAAGTATGCACGATTGGTCACATCCAAGCCAAACATAATCACAGGGATTCCACTTTGGAATACTGTTTCAGCAGCTTGTGGATCAGCATAGATATTAAACTCTGCACTAGGTGTAGCGTTACCTCCAACAGCAGCACCACCCATAATCAGAATTCTTTCAACATACTCTTTGATATCAGGATGAGATACGATTGCGGTTGCGATATTTGTTAAAGGTCCAACCGCAACAATCTGCAGTTTACCCTTTTCTTGTTTCGCACATTGATAGATTGCATCCCATGCATGCATCGTTTCCTTTATCGCTGGCGAATCAGGAATTATAACACCACCAAGACCATCACTACCATGTACTTGCGAAGCATCCTTTAAAGGAATACACATCGGCTTAATCGCACCAGGATAGACTTTGATATCCTCACGACCAGCATATGCCAATACATTTCTAGCATTCTTGAATGTATTTTCATGCTTAACATTTCCTGCAACGGCGGATACACCCTTTAAATCAAGACGGTCAAGTTGTAATGCACATAATAGTGCAACCGCATCATCCACACCAGTATCGGTATCAATCCAAATTGGAATGAAATCACTCATTGTATCTCTACCTTTCTATCATCATACACCTTACAAGCCTCTACCAATAAATCCACGAAACCTTCACGATCTACGCCTAATACCGCACGTACATTTGGTTGTTGTTTGCTTGTGCCATGCCAATCAGGGATGGTCGCTCCTCGTGTATATTGTCCCTTGGTATCTACTTGTACATATAGATCCTTTATCGTAAAGATTTCAGGTTTTAATAGTACAGCCACTGCACATGGATCATGTAGTGGTGAACCTGACCAACCAAGCTGTTCATGGTGTTTAAAGAAGAATGCTAACCAATCCGCTACAATCGTAGATACTTGATTGCCAATGGCACGTATCTTCTTTTCATCATCTGGATAGACAATAGCTTTCTCAGTCACATCAAGTCCACACATTGTCAGTGGAATCCCTGAGGTGAAGACAATCTGTGCAGCTTCTGGATCTTCAAAGATATTAAATTCCGCTGCAGGTGTCCAATTACCATTTCTTAGACCTCCACCCATGATGGATATCATACCAATCTTATCCTTCACTTCAGGATGCGCTAATAATAGTGCCGCAACATTTGTCAAAGGTCCTGTAGAGATAATCGTAACAAGTTCATCTGTTTCATTTAGGACCTTTGACATCAACTCTACAGAAGATAACTCTTCCAACTGCATGCATGGTTCAGGTAACTTCGGTCCATCCAACCCAGATTCTCCATGAAAGTTACCTGCCGTAATTAACTGTGCAAGTAAAGGCTTATTTCTACCCTTTGCGATTGGCGCTTCAATACCCAATAGTGTACATACACGCATGGCATTGTATGTTGTCTTTTCCAACGTTTGATTACCAGCTACACTGGTAACTGCTTTAATATCAAAGTTGGGATTCGATTTAGCAAGTACCCAGGCAATCGCATCATCGTGACCTGGATCGCCATCCAAAATGACAGGTATCTTATGATCTACCATTACGCACTTACCTTTTCATGATGTGCTCTTTTTGCACGTCTTCTAGCGATAATCGCAAATACCACAAGGCCGATAATCGTTACGAGATATGGAATTGGTGATACAAGGTTAGAATCTACACCAGTCGCAGATAACTTAATACCTAATGCCTGAGCGAATCCGAAGATCAACGCGGATAACATACAGCCAAGAGGTTCACCTGCGCCCATAGCTTGTGCAGCTAAGGCAATAAAACCACGACCAGCCAGCATGTCAAGCGACCAACCCATTGCGTAGTACATTGACATAAATGCACCACCCATACCACAAAGAATACCAGCGATAACCATTGTGATGTACTTAATACGTAGAACACTGACACCAACAGATGAAGCCGCATGTGGATTTTCACCAACAGAGCGGATATTCAAACCGAGCGGTGTACGATATAACAATACCCATGTTAAGAAAACACTGATAAATGCTAGGTATGTGAGTAAACTATGACCTGATAATACATTTCCAATCACCGGAATTTGATTGATGAATGGAATTGTAATACTTGGAATCTGTAGTTTTTGTGTAATTAAAGATGTTGTGGAAGTCAATTGTGTTCCTTGTGTAATACCAGTAATTACCTTCACAAGGAAGATTGTTCCACCAGACCCAATCATATTGACCGCAGTACCCGTTAGGATAATATCCGTCTTTAGATTAAACGCAAAGAATCCCATAAACAGACTGACAAGAATACCCGTCACAATGGCTACTAGTAAACCTATAAACCAGCTGCCTGAATAGTATGCAAATAGCGAACCAAATAAAGCTGAAATCATCATCGTTCCTTCAAGACCAATGTTGGATACACCAGCCTTTTCACAGATGACAGCCGCCATCGTTGCGAATAGAATAGGCGCCGTAATACGGAAAATCGCAAAGAAGAATTCAGGTGTAAATATCATCTGTAACATTCTACTTCACACTCCCTTCTACAGTCGCATCAATCATTTTTTCACGCAGCTCTTCCTCTGCACTCTTAACAACCAGTCTTTGACGATACTTCGATAAGAATTGATCAGCCGCAAAGAACAAGAAGATTACCGCCTGAATAATGTCGATTAATTGGGCAGGTACAGATGCATATGTGGACATCAATGTACAACCCTTTTCAAGATATGCCATAAAGAAAGCCGCTAGTGGTACAAATGCAGGATTATTACCCGCAAGAATCGCTACCGTAACACCTGTCCATCCATATCCTGGCTGTGCTAACCAGTCAAAGTACAGATTTCGACCAAGCATTTCGATACCGCCACCCATACCAGCAAGTAATCCACCGATGACTTGGGCAAGAATGATTACCATCGCAACATTCATACCAGAATACATTGAGAACTTCTGGTTAATACCAATCATACGAATTGCATAACCCCAACGTGTACGATACATAAATAGCGCAATTAAGATTGTCACAACAATCGCAATCACAAAGCCAATTGATAACTTGGATCCATTGTTAATTAGCTGAGGTAGTGCAGCGTTTGCTTGGAAGTTACTAGTCTGTACTGTACCCTTTGTCTTATCTGCGATAAATGCATTCATCAAGAACTTGATGACATACATGATGACATAGTTCAACATCAAGGAGTTAACCATTTCACTGACATTTAACTTCGCCTTCAGTACTGCCGGTATCAACATCATAATTGCAGTCGCAATCGCACCAGCCGCAATCGCAACGATTGGTAATAATACACCAGGTAGTGGAGCGTATACCGCAACCAACGATGTCACAAATGCGCCAAGCAAGATGCCACCCTCAGATCCTAAGTTAAACTGATTCGCTGAGAACATGACACAAGTCGCAAGACCCGTAAAGATAATCGGAATCATACCTGCAAGTATGTCCGTAAATCCCTTTACACTAAAGCTACCGTTTGTTCGAATGAGCGGTTGAATCAACATCGCCTTGAGTGATTCAAACGTAGCACCTAAACGTGCTCCAAAACTATTACCTTTTGAGCTGACAAAAATCAAGAAGGCAGCTACCAATAAGGCAATTCCAATTGCGAGTGCACCACGCACTACGCTAAACATCAAACTTCTTTTCTTATTCATGTGTAACCCTTCCAATCTCTTCAGCACTCTGTTTCTTAATGCCTAACATATACTGACCCATAATCTCATCATCCAATTGTGTTGTATCCTCAAAGTAAGCAACAATCTTACCACCGTACATCACAATCAAACTATCGGATAATTCCATAACTTCATTTAGATCCGCAGATACGAGTAACACACCAATACCAGAACGAGACAAATCAACTAGTTTCTTACGAATGAACTCCGTCGCACCAACGTCAATACCACGTGTTGGTTGATCGGCGATAATCAAATCTGGTTGATTTGAAAACTCACGCGCTACAACCACCTTTTGGATATTACCACCCGACAACATGCCAACTTTCTGGTTGCGGCTCTTGCATAACACCTTGTATTCTTCAATCAATTCATCTGTCTTTGCATGCATGTTCTTCATATCAAACAGTAAACCCTTGTTCATCTGTTTTGAATCACTGCGATCAGAGATGATATTTTCTTCAATCGTCGCATTGGCCGCAATGCCAAACAACATACGATCTTCTGGAACTAGAGAGATATGCTTTTGACGTAACTCACGTTGATTGAGACCGATGATATTTTCGCCATTCATGGTGATGGTTCCACTGTTTGGTGTATTTAAACCAAACAACATATCTACCAACTCTTTTTGACCATTTCCTTCAACACCAGCGATACCAAGTATTTCTCCCTTACGTACCGATAGGGAAACACCATCTAACATCTTCTTTCCCCAGTCATTAACGTAATGTAAATCTCGTACTTTTAGAATCGTGTCTGTTGGTTTTGCGGCATCCTTTTGTACCTGTAGTACAACATCACGGCCAACCATCAAACGAGAAATCTTCTCAGGCGTTACGTCCTTTGTCTCATAGACACCCATAAACTTACCACCACGCAAGATACTCAGACGATCTGTAATCTCCATGATTTCATTTAGCTTATGAGAGATGAAAATCAAAGTATAACCCTGTTGTTTTAAATGTTTTAGCTCTTTAAATAACTCTGTTGTTTCTTGGGTTGTTAATACAGCAGTAGGTTCATCTAAGATTAAAATCTTAGCACCACGTACCAAAGCCTTTAGTATTTCAACCTTCTGTTTCATACCAACAGGAATATCAACGACACGTGCTGTTGGATCAACAATCAGGTTAAACTTCTTTGCATATTCTTCTGTAATTTGAATTGCCTTTTGTTTATCAATAAAAATTCCATTCTTCTTCGGTGTCATACCTAAGACGATATTCTCCGCAACCGTTAAGCTAGGCACCAACATGAAGTGTTGGTGAACCATTCCGATTCCTTTTGATATCGCTACATTTGGTGAGGAAAGATGTACCTTTTCACCATTGACATAAATCTCACCTTCCGTCGGTTGTTCTAGGCCGAACAACATCTTCATCAGTGTTGATTTACCAGCACCATTTTCACCCATTAATGCATGGATTTCTCCCTTACGTACATTCAAATCAACATCCTGATTAGCGACTACACCATTGGGATAAATCTTACGTATCCCTTTCATTTGAATGACATATTCTTCACTCATCACTATTACCTCTTTATATATTCCTAAATAAGAAAGTCCAGTCACAACTACCCTTTCAAGCTATTAATCTCTACTTTCTCGGCAGTTGAAACTGGACTCATAAAACACCAAAGATACTAATCAAATAGATTGTTTTTTCGTGACCGGATGAAACATACGAAACCTTTACGCAAAACAATTTATGAATCTTTTACTGCAACGTTTTCGTTAAGGACGAACGCTTTCACGTAATGTTTCTAAATCTTTTGAAGCATTTCCTAACGCTGTTGGAACTTCAACCTTACCATCTAAGACATCTTGAATCGCAGCATTTACCTTATCTTTTGTTTCTTGAGAAGCATACTTATCAAAATTCTTATCAGTAACAACACCTACACCATTGTCCTTAAGACCTAATGTAACTTCTTGACCCCAGTATTCTTTACCGGCATCCCATTCATCAAATACCCAGATTAAGGAATTACCAACATTCTTCAAACCAGAAGTTAATGTGATAGCCGCAAGATCTGCAGAGAATGTAGATTCTTGGTCGGAGTCAACACCAATAAACCAAGCACTACCCTTTTCAAGAGCTGCTTCTGCTGCACCATTACCAGCATTACCAGCAACACCCCAGATGATATCAGCCTTATTGTCACCAATCATGGATAGACCATATTCCTTAGCAATCGCTGTATCTACATAGTCATTTGTATAGCGAGTATCCACCTTGATATCAGGATCAACATTCTGTGCACCAGCAATGTATCCATATAAGAAGTCATTGATAACAGGACTATCAATACCACCTACAAAGCCGATTACCTTATCAGGATTAATACGATCAACAGAAGTATCTGTTGTCATACTAGCTGCGAAAGTACCGATGATATATCCCAATTCATTCTGCTTATAAGTTAAATTCAATACATTATTATTATCGCCAGCGTATGTATTGTCATCAAAGATTGCATACTTTTGATCAGGATACTCTGTCGCAACTTCCTTTAGGAAGTCAGGCATCTGATAAGTACCACAGATAATCAAATCATACTCACCAGTTTCCGAAACTTCGTAAAGAGTAGATAGCCATCTAGGCTTATCCGCATCTGTACCACCCATTTCAATTGTCTTTAAAGTGATACGACCATCTTTTTCAAGTGTCTGTAAACCGGCAGCTGCGGAGTCAAAGAATGATTTATCTCCTAAATTACCATTAACTAAATACGCAACGTTATAAACCTTTTTATCAGATTCAGAACTATTTGCGGCTGGTTCATTGGCATTATTACCACCACAACCAACAAGTGGTGCAAGCATGGACGCAACCAACGCTGCCTTCAAAAAATTTTTCATGAATTTTCCTCCCATATATTTTCAAAACTCACACTAGAATATAAAATACTATTATGTGTAAGCGATTTCATGTACTCTTATTCTATTAGTGCAAAATCAATAAGTCAATACACATTTTCTAATATTTAGAGAGGATAAAAAGATGTACGAAAATATACCAAAAATAAACTTACATCTGCATCTAGATGGTTCATTTCGCATGCAGACAATATGGAAGTTGGCAAAGGATCAACATGTGCAAATGCCAACCGAAACCCTTGATGAATACAAGGAATTCATCAGGCGTTGTGCCAACGCAAAAGATGTCAATGAATATCTCAAAATGTTCGATGACCCACTCAAATGCATGCAAGATCAAGATTCTATTTCTCGTATTACATATGAATTGATCGAAGATCTTGCTTTGCAAAACTACATCTATGCTGAAATACGCTTCGCCCCACAACTACATACACAAAAAGGACTAAGCCAAAGCCAAGCACTAGAGGCAGTTTTAAAAGGGCGCAAACAAGCACTTGAGAAATATCCAAATATTCACATCGGTATCATAACATGCATGATGTGTGTAGGACTGGATACCATCAATCAGAAAGAGAATATGGAAACTGTTGATGTCTGCAAGAACTACCTTGGCAAAGGCGTGGTAGGAATTGATCTTGCTGGTGCAGAGGGTTTCGTCCCACTCTCCAACTTTGGACCACTATTTGCTAGGGCAAAACAATACAACATTCCTATGACATGCCATGCTGGCGATAGCCAAGGTCCAGATACAGTCAAAGACGCAATGGACTTTGGCGTTACACGCATTGGACATGGCCATCACGTATACTTCGATGAAAGCCTCATCCAACGTGCAATCGACAATCAAATTCTATTTGAAATCTGTCCAACCTCCAATGTCCAATGTCAAACCGTACCATCTTACCAAAAACATCCAATGAAACAGCTATACGATAGAGGCGTACACATATGTGTCAATACCGACAATGATACCTTTGCTGGAGTACATATCGCCGATGAATATGAACGCTGCATAAAGGATATGGGATTTACAATAGACGATATCTTCAAGATGAATCTTTACGCCGCACAAAGTGCGTTTCTTCCAGAAGATGAAAAACAAGAAATCATACATGTTATCACACAAGCAAGAAAGGATTATCAAACATGCTAGAAGCACACATTCAATTAGATTCAAGCGTTAACGCAAAATACGCCATCATGCCAGGAGACCCTGCACGCATTGATCGTATTATTCCATTTTTAGATGATGTACAAAAACTTGCATACAATCGCGAATTCCGCAGTGTATCAGGTTACTACAAAGGTGTCAAAGTCATCGCTATCTCCACGGGCATCGGAGGCTCCTCGGCATCCATCGCGATTGAAGAACTCAAACACATAGGCGTTGATACCATGATACGCATCGGTTCATGCGGAGCACTCCAAAAAGACATCCAACTTGGTGATCTAATCTTCGCCCTAGGAGCAATAAGAGATGAGGGAACCTCCAAAGCCTACGCAGATATACGTTATCCAGCCGTTGCGGATTCAGACTTCCTACAAAAATGCATCGAAGCTGCAAAAGAAAACAACTGGACATACCACACAGGTATTGTGCACAGCCATGAAAGCTTCTATATCGATACCAACGCAGAAGAAGAAAAGAAATGGTCCAGCATGGGTGCACTAGGTGCAGATATGGAAACTGCTGCCCTATTTACCGTAGGTAGACTCCGTCATATAAGAACCATGTCTATCCTCAACAATGTTGTCCTATATGGACAAGATACCTCTGATTCCATCAGTGATTACGCAAACCAAGCAACCAAAACCATGGAGGGTGAAAAAAGAGAGATCCTAACCGCACTTGAAGCAATCTTTAAACTTGAAAACAGTAAATAGACAAAAGGATTTGCCTACATCGTAAGCAAATCCTTTTTATAAACTACCTAAAACTTCTTGAAGCGAAGGAATACTCTGTGCTGCACCATCCTTCGTTACAGTTATACTGCTAGCTTTGCTTGCAATACGTAATGCATTTTCAATACTTTCATCGCGTAATAAACTCGCTAAGAAATACCCAGTGAATGTATCACCTGCAGCCGTAGTATCAACTGCATGTACTTGATAGGCATCTTGATGAATCACTCTACCACTGCCTATATAGTAAGAACCATCACTACCAATAGTTAAAACAATCTGTTTATCAGGATATGCATCCTGAAGTCCCTTGATGATATCATCAACATCATGTGATTGAACTTTTGCTAATCCCATCGCTTCAATCTCGTTGACAATAAAGATGTCCACAAGCTCTATAGGATATTTAAATACCTTTTCATCCATCGGTGCTGTATTAAAGGCAATCTTCATACCCTTTTGATGTGCTTGACGTATCAAGTAATCTAAACAGGATATCTCATTTTGTATTAACAACATATCCTGTGAAGAAAAATGTTGTAAAACATCATCAATCTGTTTCTCATCAATTGCTTGATTTGCACCACCATGCAAGATAATACAGTTTTCACCATTACATACCTGTATGATTGCATGACCAGTGACTTCATCAACATCTTTCTTTAGATAGTCTGTTTTAACTCCATACTTTTGCAGATAATCGATAAATGGTTGTCCATCTTCACCAACCCTGCCAGCATGGTAGACATCAATTCCAGACTTGGCTAAAGCAATGGATTGATTTAACCCCTTACCACCAAAACCCTTTTGATAAGAAAGGGATGAGGTTGTTTCTTTCGCTTCTACGAAGTGATGCATCTGATATACATGATCAAAATTTAAAGAACCAAAGCTTAATACTTTCATATCATCTCCTATAGTAAATCGTATTTTTGACTACTACCCTTTGCGGTTTCGACTGGATACTTGTTTTCGTTCATCGTCATCTTCATGTTGATGATATCATCCATATCTAAACCAAGCTTATCTAATAGCTGTTGACTATAGATTAATACACCTGCTAATTCCTCTTTTACATGTTGCATGTCAAAGTCATCCGACCATTGAAAACACTCCAAGAGTTCAGCAGCTTCTATCACGATAGACTTTGCTAGATTGGATGGTGAATGAAACCGATCCCAATCTCTATTACTTACAAATTGACGAATACGATTGACTGTTTCTTCTTTCATAATAACCTCATTTCTGTTTGGCTAGCTATTGGCGAAGATAGTTGGCTAGGTTTAAATCTGTACAATAGATATAACAACCCTTCATTCCTCTTGTCATCAGCGCGCGGTATTTATTCTTAATAATTTCATCAGCTTCCATGAAAGCTAATGTTGGATTCTGTCCGTATAATTTTTTGATTCCCTTTAGGGATTAATCTTGTTTAGAGCGCTTCGTGAAATCGGTGATGATATGACCGTCTTGATAACGCATGTCATCGCCGATAATAACACCAACATAATCAAACCCCAAACCCTGTGATGTATGAATACATCATATCTCATGAATGGAGGATTCATCAATCGCAAATGTTTTACTGTTACCCAGATTTCAACTCATGCCGAAATCCCCAATTTGAATATCATGATAAGAACTATCATTTCGATATTGTTTCTTCCAATCCCAACTATAACCTGCAAGCATGCAAGATTGGTTGCGCTCCTTGTTCTTTTCTTTAATTAAATCATATACCTGAGATGGGGAATCAAAGATACAAATATCATAGTCGATATCCTTTAGGTCATAGTTTGCGGTTTCCCAGATTTCCAACACATGATCAAGCCAAGCTAAATAGCCATCTGTTCCATTACAACGGAATTGTGAAGTTTACTCCAGTACGGATACTTGACTACCTAGTTTTTCTGCCCAGTTGCGTATCTGATTGATACTACCAATATCTGCTAACGTGACACGTTGACTTTCGTCAATAAAGAACACGTTACACAAACTTCCCTTTATAAGCTCCTTAATCTGATTTTCACCTTTACACACAGGTCCATTTTGGGTCTTTTCTGTTAAACGATGCGCCTCATCACACAGTACTACATCAACGATATTCTCTTGCGCATCGGTATACTGTCCTGAAGATCGAAACATCGCATGGATACGATTCTTTTTATGGCCAGTTAACTTCTTTTCATATACATGTCTGGATGTTCCATTCTTAGTCACATACTGCACAAATAGCTCTTGATTGGTTAATCTGGCAAGTAAGTTCATTGCGATTACAGTCTTACCAGTACCTGGTCCACCCTTAACGATATTCGTACATTTCTTATGATCTTTTGCACATTTTAGAGCTGTTGTTTGAATCTGTTCATAAGCCACTTTCTGCTCATCTAACATTACAAATTCTTGGTTGCCATCTAACATACTCTTGATAGAGTTCTGCAAACTCTTCGAAGGTTTTATCCTTCCAGTATCAATCTCATATAATAGCTTCTTATCATCACCACTCTTTACGTACTTCTTGATGAACTCTCTTAACTTAGGTACATCTCCCCTAAAGAATAGCGGTGCACTTTCAACAACATCCTGATATTGTTCACTCTCCAACACTTCTGGAGCAACTTTATGATAATTATGTAAGTATGCACAAGGATGTAAAGCAATATCACCCATCTGTACATTGCGATTATAGTCTTGGATGATAGAGGCATACGACCAAGCTTGATACGATGGATGAACAACATTCCGTTTCGCACCTGCAACATATGTTCTTACGATATTATCCATCCACCGTATCGCCTCCACACTTTCCCATTGTTTTAACTCGATAATAATCGCATGCGAATTCTGCTTTTCATCATAACCCGATATGATAAAGTCTACGCGTTTGGCAGTCTGTGGTAGATTATACTCAATCGCAATACCTGCATTATCTGGAATCTCATCATCCGTAAGTACCTTGTACATATATTCCAACGAATTTACCCAGAGCGAAATTCATTCTTCAATGTCTTGCGATGCATCATCTCACGAATTTTATTTTCGATACTTTCAGCGATGTAATCATTGACTACATCATTTAAAAAATCTCTTTTTATTCCCTCATATACAAGCATATCTCTATCCTCTTAAATCAACTAACTTAATTGTATCACTTGCCCAGTATATTTCTTTGTCATAATAAAGTGATTGTTCGTAAAATATTCAATTACAACTAAAAATCGATAATATCACTACCCATTTTAGGCTAAATCGTATACATTATTACTATGAGTACAGAAAACAAATATTCCAAAATGGTAATGGATATTGTAAAAACATTGGAAGATACAGGACGTTATAGCCAAGCTAAGGATTTTATGCAACATGGCAAAACATCTGTATATGCACATAGTATTGACGTCGCTATCACCGCCTGCAAATTAGCAGAAAACTATCACTTTGATGTTGACTATCCATCAATGATTAAAGGCGCATTACTCCATGATTACTTCCTATACGATTGGCATGTACCACATATCGAATATGGATTACATGGTTTTACCCATCCATATATCGCTGCCCAAAACGCAAAAGATGATTATGGACTAACACCAGTTGAGGAAGATATCATCATCCATCACATGTTTCCATTAACGCTATATCCCCCACAATCCAAAGAGGCTTGGTTGGTATGTTGGGCAGATAAAATCTGTGCTGCTCGTGAGAGTGTCGTAACAAGATTGGCCTTCTTTAGAAAAAACTTACAAAGAGAAGGTTAAAAATTGAAAAAACTGCTTGCAATGAAAAAAAGTGCATGATACTATAGTAAAGCGCTGAACGGTTAGTCAGTATGCACTTGGCAATTGTTGAGGAAATACTCAAGAGGCCGAAGAGGTGCCCCTGCTAAGGGCATAGGTCGGGAAACCGGCGCGAGGGTTCAAATCCCTCTTTCCTCGCCATACATTGGTCCCGTGGAGTAGTGGTTTATCTCGTCTCCCTGTCACGGAGAAGATCGCGAGTTCGAATCTCGTCGGGACCGCCATTATTTTGCGAGTGTAGTTCAATGGTAGAACGCCACCTTGCCAAGGTGGACACGGCGGTTCAATTCCGCTCACTCGCTCCTAATGAATACCGCATTTATATGCGGTTTTTCTTTATGTTGATCATCTTTTTAATCAACATTTTTTTGTTTTATTTTGTGACAAAATATATTGTTTCATCACTATTTTTGGCGCATAATCATTTTATGAGGAGATTGACTTATGCAAATAAAATTAACCAAAGCAGAGAAACACTGGATACTTTATGATGTTGGAAACTCTGCTTTTATCTTACTTGTCACGACAATTATGCCCCTGTATTTTAATTCCTTAGCAGAAAAGGCAGGTCTTAGTTCTGTTAGTTATCTATCTTATTGGGGATTTGCGGCTTCAGCTGCTACGTTATGTGTAGCCATACTTGGACCAATCATTGGCACAATCACTGACTTTAAAGGTCTTAAGAAACCGATCTTCCTAGCTGCTGTACTATTAGGTTCACTATTGTGTTTCATCATGGGATTTATCACCGATTGGTTATTATTCTTAATATTCTTTGTCCTATCAAAAGCTGTATTTTCATCTAGCTTAATCTTCTATGATTCTATGTTGGTAGATATTACAACGGATGATCGATTAGACTATGTTTCTTCCCAAGGCTTCGCCTGGGGATATATCGGCTCCTGTATTCCATTTGTGATCTCTTTGGTTGTGATTCTTGGTGGACCACGTATTGGAATTCCAACTGGTCTTGCGATGACAATCGCCTTTACGATTACCGCTCTTTGGTGGATAATATTCTCTTTACCATTAATTCGTACTTACCAACAAAAACACTATGTAGAACATTCTAAGAATGCAATTACAGATAGTTTTAGACGTCTAGCAAGTACTCTAAGACACGCAACAAAGCATAAAAAGATCTTCTTATTCTTACTCGCATTCTTCTTCTATATCGATGGTGTATATACCATCATCGACTTAGCAACTGCCTATGGCAAGGCTTTAGGATTAGGCAGTACAATCCTATTATTAGCACTCTTATTAACACAGGTTATTGCCTTCCCTGCTGCGATTACGTTTGGACGTCTTGCACAGAAGGTCGATACAACCAAGCTAATTCTAGTATGTATCTTTGCATATCTAGGGATTGCTGTATTTGCGATATTCCTAGATACACAGATTGAGTTTTGGATACTCGCAGTATGTGTAGGTCTATTCCAAGGTGGTATACAGGCATTATCTAGATCATACTTTACAAAGATTATTCCACCTGAACAATCTGGTGAGTACTTTGGTTTGATGGATATCTGTGGTAAAGGTGCTGCCTTCTTAGGTACTGCATCTGTATCACTCGTCTCTCAGATGACAGGTTCCATCAATGCTGGTGTAGGTAGTATCACTGTATTCTTCTTGTTGGGTATCTTCTTCTTTATCAAAGCATCCCTCACAAAGTAAAAGGACTCTTTCGAGTCCTAGTGACTAAATGCATCAGGTAAATCATTTTCCAATAAAATTGTATCTTCAACAGAAGCGTTTTGATAAATATAATCAAACGCTTCTTTTACTGTCTTGGTTACGATCACCTTCTGCATATCAAAACCAGATTCCTGTAATCCTGTATAGATTGGTTTTGTCTGTATCTCACCAACCAAGATAACAACATCTGCTTTACCCTTCATCTTTTCACCAAATTGTTTATTGGCTTCATATTGGATCTTACCAAGATCAATCATACCTGGTGTAACGATATAGCGTGTATTTGGCATTCTTTGTAGTACTTCTAGTGCCATGGCTGATCCGACAGGATTGGAGTTAAACGCATCATCAATGAAGCGATATCCATTGATCGTCTTAAGTTCTAGACGATGTTCAACCTGCTTCATATTCTTGCTGGCACGTTGGATGGTACCCCATGGTACATTCAGGTGACGTGCAACACAGATAGAAGATAAGATATTTAGGATATTTAACTCACCGAGAAGTTTTGTTTCAATACGCACTCTTTCAACCTCATGTACAACTGTAAAGGATGAACCAGTACGTGTATACGTAATATCTTCAGCGTAATAATCCACATCATGATTTTGAATACCATACGTTACAATCTTAACTGGATTTTGAACCTGATAGTTACGTATCAATTCATTATCATAATTGAGTACACCTAAGCCATCCTGTGGAAGGCGTTCTATCATCTGCATCTTTTCATGGATGATATTCTCTTGTGAACCAAATGTACTTAAGTGCTGTGGTCCAATCGAAGTCACAACACCAATCTTTGGTTGTACAAACTTCATTAAATATGTAATCTCACCAACATGATCAGCCCCCATCTCACACACAAATACTCTGTGGATAGGTTTTAACAATGTACGTATCGTAATTGTGATTCCCATTGGTGTATTGTAGGAAGCTGGAGTCATCAAGGAATTGAAGTGTTCCCCCACCATCGCATGCATGATATTCTTGGTAGATGTTTTACCATAACTACCGGTAATACCAATCTTTATCAAGTCTGTATCTTCGTTTAGAATCTTCTTGGCTTGTAAGATATACCATTGTTTTACCAGGTATTCAATTGGTGATGTAAGCCATCCCACCAAGAAGATGAAAAGCCAAGGTAATAGAGATACCAGTGCAGGCATAAAGATAAAACCAGGTAAGTAGATCACATTACATGCGATTACTAACGCTTCTAACACTACCAACACAACAATCTGTCTTTTTACGCGACCTGTATATACAAGTGGTTTGATATATTTCTTCTTACGCTCTTGTACGATATTGATATATGTAAATAAAACCAGTAGTACACTAACAAGCCATGCATACACACTTGCATGGAAGAAATATAGAATCAATGCATATACTGCAAGTTCAAATAAAGCCTGTATCACTTCTGATTTTAGTTTACTTGTGTTTTCTTGTAGCCATTTGGTGTAACGACCAATTTCATAGCGATTCTGTTGAAACATATGTAATGGTTGTTTTGATTTAACAACCATCGCAATTAGCGTAACAACACCCAGTATATATTTTTCCATCCTACGCTTCTCCCTTTAGAAAGATTTCAAGCACGCGATTAAAGCGATCTGCTTGGTGCCAATACGCAAAGTGATCATCCCCTGCAAATATCGCAAGACCAGCATTTGGCATCATCTTTTCCATCTGTTGACCCATCCATAATGGTGCAGCTGTATCTAAATCACCCCACACCAATAATACAGGACATTTGACATCCGATAAGATTGGGGTGACATCATCATTGACAACCTTTACAAAGGTTGGACGCATAATTCCCTTCGCATTGCGATAATCTTCAGATCCTGAGGATTTCTGCAACTCCTGTAACTTCTCTGTTTGTCCTGTCACTTTCAAGAACCACTTACCTGCCTTATACATCTTGACTTTCACTTGATCCTCAAGACTTTGTTTTGGACGAATTCCCGCCGCACCTGTCAGACACATCTTATCCACAGGATTCTTTGCACTGTAGCGAATCGCCACACGACAACCAAAGGAATGTCCAACCAAGATCGGATTTACAATATGATTGTGTTTCACAAAAGCTTCTAAGAACAATTCATAATCAGGTACTCCCCAGGCTTCCTTTGGATCATCACTTTCGCCAAAGCCTGGAAAATCAAAAGCGTATACGCGATAACTATCCTTAAAGTAATCAAAGATAGCCTGCATCATCTCTTTATTCTGTCCCCATCCATGCAACAAAATCATATCTTGCCCATCACCTTCGGTGACATAAGCAGTTTTTACACCATATATTTCTTCAATCTTTTTCATACGTTTTACTATTTTAATCGAATTCATCGATTTTTTCATCTATTTATCATAGATTACTTACGACCATTGGTCTTATTTTTACTCACGACGGTATCTTGCCAGATTCTAAAGTTTACGCCATCCGTTAAATTCTCTGCCTCAACATGATATCCATAGGTATTCACAACACGATGTACAATGGATAACCCCAGTCCAAATTGGCCATCTGTTCCCTTCTCATATGGATGGAACAGTGTACCCAATCTTTCCTTGGAAATATTCTTTCCATCATTACTGATACATAATTCTCCATCATGGAGACTGACTTTGATATATGTCTTTGCATAACGCAACGCATTATCAATCAAGTTCTCTACCACAATACGCCATGGCTCTTCTTCGCCATGGAAGAATACACCCTGATCAATATCCTTTACGAAAGTAATCTCAGGACGAATCACTTTGAGTGATAGTAATGCTTTATCAATCACCTGATTCATATTCAGGTGATTGCCATCCTCACCTGTATCCTTTAGATAATCCATCTTATTTAAGATGATAAGACTCTTTACTTTCTTCTCTAAACGATTGGCATGTTCGATAATCACGTCTACTGATTTTTCTAATGTTTCATATGGGTAGATTCCATCTTTGATGGATTCGCCATAAGACTTAATAGTAGCGATTGGTGTCTTTAAATCATGAGAGATATTCTGTATCATCTCTTCCTTCTCGCGATTTTGTTTCTTAAGTTGGGCATTCATATCCCTTAGGGCATCTGCCACCTCTCCAATCTCATCGTTACGTTTGATAGCCAACTCCGCTTCTTCTTCGTTCTTTATCTTTGCGATATACAACTTAATCTGCGATAGCGGAATAATCAAAGTTGTTACCCATACCAACAGGATCACCATAAAACCTAATACAAAGGTCACATTCATCAATACAACCCCATTGATCAGACTACTTCTTAAACGCTGTTGGGATGCACTGGACATGACGGTAATGAGCTCTCTACCATCCTTTAACAATGTCTTTGAATACAAGATACGATTTGTATCACTTGTATAATACGCATCTAGCGTACCAGAGTATGGCGAATTCGCATTCGCCAATAAACGTTGTTTTAGCACTTCATCAATCTTATCTCCATAAATCACAGAGAAGATATTACTTGAATGATCAAAGACATACGCACTAACTGTTCCATCTGTCTGTACAAAATCAATGGATTCTCCAGGATGATTATCCGCATACAAGATTAAACTCTCTTGTGCACTATGCAAACGATTATATAACTCCGCCTCCGTAAAACGTTCAATCGACGGAGATAAAAAGATGACGACAAACAACGCAAAGACCATGATGAAAAAGAAGATCATGCTGAGGAGTTGTTGTGATAAGCTCAACTCCCGCAACCACATCCGTATGCGTTTCATTATCCGAGCCTATAGCCGAAGCCATAAATTGTATGAATACTTAAATTCGGCATCTTCTTTCTAAGTCTACGCAATGTATCATCCACGACACGATCACTACCAAAGTAGTTCTCCTCCCACACTTGCGCTAATATTTGCTCACGTGGGAAAGCCGTACCACGGTTATTGACAAACATCATCAATAATTCAAATTCCTTGGCAGTCAAATCAATCTTTTCCTTACTGCCATAAACAATTCTCTGCACTTCATCGATCTCATATCCATCCACTTTGATAAAAGCCTCTTCATCTTTATAGATACGACGAATTAAATTATTGACACGCAACACCAACTCCTTAGGAGAGAAAGGTTTAGTGATGTAATCATCGCTACCCTTTTCTAAACCAATGATACGATCAAACTCCTTATCACGTGCAGACATAAAGATGACAGGCACTTCAGAATTATGTAGACGAATCGAATCAATCAAATCAAAACCGCTCTTATCACCCAACATAATATCCAAAATCCACAAATGCACATCCTCATCCGAGATATGGGCATACGCTTCATCAAAGTCTAGATAAGAGCGTACTTCATACTCCTCTTTCTCTAGATATCTTTTTACAAGTTCATTTAAATCTTTTTCGTCTTCGACGATCGCTATTACTTTTTTCATATTATCACCGCCATCATTTTATCACAGGATACACGGTTTACCTATGGACAAATCAAGATAGTAAAAAAGGGACTAGGTCCCTAATTCTTACTGATATCCATGTTTTTTCATCTTTAGATCAAAGATATCGTTAATGATCTGACTCAACTGCTCTTTCAGGTCACCTTCTAATGTTTCACATTCTTGGGCTTGTTTATATAAGTCAGGATGTTCATTCGCAATCTTTTCAATTGTCTTACCAGTCGCATGATTTCGAATGAAGAATGGAATCTTCTTCATCTTTTCTTCGGGCACTAAATCTAAAATCATTTTTCCTGTTTTATCCATATCTCATATACTCCTTTATGCAACGAATTTATTATACACCTATTCAAGATTATACTACAGTATTTTTTTAAATTATATTTTAAACGATATTTATAGATATGAAAAAAGCGGAAATTTCCGCTTAGTTAAATCCATAAAGTCTTTGTGCTAATTTATAAATGCCAAGTAATGCGCTTTGACCAATTTTACCAGGCATATTCACTGCTCTACCAACGAGGGAATGACGAATCTTATGATAGATTTCTTCATCTGTATTCTTCATGTATTGCCATAGTTCATCTTTGATTGCTAAGTGTTCTGGTGTATGTGATAGAATCGCAAGTACCGTTGTAATTGCAGTAATGATTTCCAGATAAGAGTACATATACTCTGTACACTTTGCATTTGATTTATCATACTGGCTTAGTGTATCAATCATGATGCGATTAACACGTGCTTGTTGGTCGAGACGTTTAATCATAATTTTTTCATTAACGGATTGATCGTCACGACCAATGAAGTAATGATATAAATCAATATCTAGATAATATAGGTTCTTAACAAATGGTAATGGTTGGAATACGTAGATATTATCAACATAGAATGTATGTTTAGGTAATACAAGTCCAATGTTTCTCAATACCTCCGTACGATAGATACATGCATGCATTGTCATGTATTTGCCAGGAGGCATCTTACGCATATCATTCCAAGTGAATGTACGTTCTAATGGTAGATATCCTTTGTAGTTAATAACCTTCTTGTGTTTTACGCCAACTTTATCATAGATGTAATTACACAATATCAAATCGGGAACATTGACAATATCCTGTCCATGATTTGTAAACATCTCTAATCTATCTAGTAATTTCAAGAAAGCTTCTTCGCCAAGCCAGTCATCACTATCTACTACCTTAAAGAATACACCAGTTGCGTTTTTAATACCTGTGTTGACTGCTTCACCATGCCCACCATTTTCCTGGTGTACTGCTTTGATAATTGTTGGGTATTTGGCAGCTAAATCATCCGCAATCTTTGCGGTATCATCCTTAGAACCATCGTCTACAATAATGATTTCTACTCTTTCCTTGCCCACTAACAATGTATCAATACAATGTTCCATATACTCTTGTGAGTTATAACAAGGAACAGCTATACTTAGTATTTTCATTTTTTACCACCTATCTTTTACAAACCTATTCTAATATGAAATAACATTTTTAGCTAGCATGGTGTTAGTCACTGATATCACTATCCAATGTTGTGATGAAATGATATGTTGGGTATTGTTTGCGTACATGGTCAACAATCTCATGATATAACGCATTACGATCGCCACATTGGAAGTCAATAACGATATCAAAACTAATATCATTTCCATTCATGAAGAAACCATGCATCTGCATGACATGATCATAGGACATAACAATCTTGCGTATATCTTTAAAGATACGTTTGGCTTCATCATCTTTTGTATTGTATGTATACACACTAATACCGGTAATTGCCACATGCGCTTCTTGATAAACACGATCTGCAATCTTTCTTTCCAGTTTATCAATTTGCCAAGCAGTCATATTATCATCCACTTCAATATGCAATGAACCATTCATTGTATTAGGACCATAGTTATTTAGGAATAAATCATAGACACCATGTACACCTTCAAACTCCATAACGATACGCTTGATATGTGCGGAAACTCCTCCATCTGCTCTTTCGCCTAATATCGTTGAAATTGTTGATGCGACAATCTCATAACCTGCTTTAATAATCATGATAGAAATTACAACCGCAAGATATGCTTCAATATTGATATGCAGTGTTAAGAATAAGATCGCAGCTACAAGTGTTGAGGCTGAAATGATAGAGTCCATACGGCTATCCTCACCTGAAGCAATCAAAGAACCAGAGTTTAGTCTCTCTCCTGTCTTTTTCACGTACATACCCATAAAGAACTTCGCAAGTACAGCCACAAAGATAATGATTAATCCAACAACTGTATAGGATGGGGTACTTGGATTCAATATACTCTTTACAGCCTCAATCAATGATGTAATACCTGCATACATAATAATCAAGGAAATGACTAAAGCACTTAGGTATTCAATTCTGCCATAACCAAATGGATGTTTATGATCCGGTTTTCTACCAGCAAGCTTAGTTCCTACAATTGTAATAATCGAAGAAAAAGCATCCGATACATTATTAACCGCATCTAATACAATCGCAATTGATCCAGACAACAATCCAATCACTGCCTTAAAAGCAGCCAATAATAGATTGACTACAATTCCTAATATACTTGTACGAATAATCTCTTGATTACGTTTCATATCCCTCACTCCTTTAATGCAAGGGATATTTTAACATCTTTCATCCAATCTACAAGTGATGTTCATTCTCTAACAACCACTGTTTTCTATGTAGTCCTCCCGCATATCCATGCAGTTTACCATCACTGCCAATCACACGATGACAAGGTATCAGTATTAAGAAAGGATTGGTAGCGATGGCATGACCAATTGCCTGATATGACATCTTTGTTACACCTAACTTATGACATACAGATTCCTTGATATCCTTATATGTTTTCACACAGCCATACGGAATCTCTTCCACACACTCCAAAACAGCCCTTTGAAACAAAGAACCACGGAAGTGATACCGTATATCAACATCAGGAATCTGCTTAGAAAAATACCGATCCAACCACAAGATAGTATCCTCAATCACACGATTACTACCAACCACAACATCCTGCTGTAATAACCACTCATTTCTATCCTTTTGATCATCAAACCATACACCAATCAATCCATCCTGATCTTCAGCGATATTCATATCTCCCAATACCGAATGATACCTAGCAACCGTTATCATAAACAACCTCATTCACTCAACTTTCTATAACAAACACAAAAGAATCAACTATAATAGAAATAGATATTTTTGGAGTAACCAACAATGAAAATAATTCTATTACTCATACATTATTTATACTATAGAATCAAACGATTTCTCATCCCCAAAGATAAGAAGTCCCTACAAAATCTTGTGGAAGACTTGAAGTATGTCGATACAAATCAAGTCTTTCAAAAGATACAACCAGGAGATATCGTAATCGGCATCCTACCATGTTCACTCAGCCAACTACAACGTATCGCACCAACACATCGCATTCGTCCATTTATTGTCGCAAAGAAAGAAAAAGACTACATCCTAGCGTATTGTGGAACATCCAATCAAAATCGTAAGTATCAATACTTCCTTCCACTTTTAGCTAGTGATTATCGTGTCTCCAAAGATGGCAATATCAATCTATCCAATGTGTTGGTATTACCACCTACCCACATCCTTTATCATAACGGCCATCTTCATTACCAAGATATCCTATCCGCAAATGAGAGTATCTACCTTTCTCATCCATCACATCTTCAACCATCAATCGATGTAGAGACTCCCATTCATGCAGGTCAGATTGTCCGTAAGGAAAGACAACTCTTTTACATCTATTCACTTTCCGAAAACATAGCACAAGCCTATAAACTCTACAGCCATGACTATGGAAATATACGTATCCCATATCGTGATAAAGTTTATAGTATCCACGAGACAAAACCACTTTCCATTGACATTCATAATGGGTATATCCCTGTTAGTCTGATCAATACATCCTATATTGATCAGACCAACGCAGTATTACACCCTACAGAAAAGAAAGTACATCCATCAAATGAAAACTACTTTGAAAAATACCATACATACACATATCCTGTAGGACAGACCTTTTCTGCCGGATTCAATTCCATCATTTACTTATTTACTTGTAAGGGAATTGATTACGGATTATACAGTGATGATTTAGAAGACGATGAACAAGCACCACAAATACGTAGAGTCGATATTACATTACATCGTAAAGCTGAAATACTAAACGAAGAAGAGTTAATAGATGCAGTTGATCGTTTATCTTTCTTTGATGAACGCTTTACTTGGTTGTATTATGAATTACTAGATAAACAAAATGAACAGAGTGAATCATCCACCATGCATGAATGATTCACTCTGCTTTACTTATAAGTTTTCCCAATCAATCTTTTCATCACGATAGAAGTATTCTCTATCTTTATCATTGATACTGCGTATCACACGACACGAATTGCCAAAGGCTACTACATTAGCTGGAATATCCTTGGTCACAACACTACCTGCACCAATCACAGTATTCTCACCAATCGATACTCCTGGCATGATAATCGCACCAGCACCTATCCATACGTTATTACCAATATGAACATCCTTGTTGTATTGTAATCCCTTTAGTCTTAACTCTGGTAAGATAGGATGACCAGCAGTAGCGACGATGACATTTGGTGCAAACATCACATGATCACCAATATAGATATTGCCATCATCAACAAGTGTTAGATTGTAGTTTGCGTATACACCACTACCCATAAATACGTGTCTTGTTCCAAAGTTTGAGTGTAGTGGTGGTTCAATATAACAATCCTCACCAATCTTACCAAACATCTGTTTTAGAAGTGTAGTGCGCTTTTGTAGTTCATGGGGTCTTGTCTGATTGTAGTCATACAGCAATTCCATACAATCACGTTGAAAGTCAGCGACTACCTCATCATTTGGGTCATAAATAAGACCCTTTTCCATTCTCTCTTTTTGATTCATGTGCTAACTTAACAACCCTTCATCATCTTCATCGTCCCAATCTTCAAACTCATCATCACGGAATGGATCAAAAATGGATTTTTTAAGTAGGGCTTCTACTTCTGCTAAATTCTCCTTAAAGTAAGTCGCTCCACCCTCAATGTCATCCGCATAGCCATCTCTAGCATCGAGCAACGCATTATAAGCCGTTTGTAAACAATCTTCCGTTCCAATTTTAATTAATTTTTTCGCAATACTGTAGAAGAGATATGGATATTCATATGCAGCTCTATCCCCTAGTGACGATGTCATTTCAAAAGCTGTACCTAAATAGTAATCAGCAGCTTCTGCATCTTTATCTGTACCATGTCCATGTTCATACATCAAACTCAGGTAATAAAGTCCATCAATATTCATTTTCTTGGCGGCTAACTGACTGTAGGAAAAAGCCAAATCATAATTCTTCTTACAACCTCTTCCATGAAAGTAACACATTCCTAAATCTGCCATTGCTTGCGCATTCCCCATCGCAGCTGCTAGATGAAAGTATTCCATCGAATCATCATACTTTTTATCACGATGTTTAATCATCCCTTCAAGTGATATGTCTGAGTGGTTTTCAATTTCAAATGCATACTTCAATCTCTTCTTAAATTTCATATTATGTTTTCCTTTCACTGGATTTCTTGTCTACATTATACAATATGCAAGCATAAAAAAAGAAGGCAACTCGTCAGCGCAGACCAAGATGTCTTCAACTTGAACATTTAGATACTTACTCAGCGCAAAGCAATTCTCAAGTGTTGGTAAACATTCACCACGTTCCCACTTGTATACAGCTTGCACGTCGGAGAAACCAAGATAATTCGCTAAATCGATGGTCTTCACATTGCGCTCTTTACGCAAGCGGCGAATATTACTACCAGTAGCACTTAAATTAACAACAGGATAATGCATGACAATCACCTCCAAGTTCATCACCCAAAAAGAGTGGTACACCAATATATCACTCTTTCAATCTATTTGTAAATACCAAGATACATACAGTGAAACTACTGTAATGGGCTTTTATTCACCCTATGTATCATTGCAATAAATATTGTTATCCGATAGAGAGAAAAGAGGCTGTGTAAAGCTAGCTACTTCTTTACATCTCTTCCCTAGACGTATGTCACATCAGCTCTAGTGGGAGTGATTACCCACACCTTTCACCTCGCTCTTCAGCGTCCTTATTCTTCTGATCTTATGTTTAACCAAGATTAGACGTTTGTCTTTAGGCTACTTGGAGAATCTCATTCCATATCTTATACACGGATTTCCCGCTTCACGACAAAATGGATTATGGCCCTTCTTAGGTTTATACACGAAGCCATCGCATACCTCACTAAGATTCAGGCGTATTATTCATACAACCCTCTATTATTCCACCGATATGTATTCTGGACTATATTGCACAACGATACATGCCACCTGTAACTTTCAGGAATTGCACCCTTCATCTAATATCACTATTTCGATGCGGTCGACCTATGAACAAGTATCCTTATCCAAGGTCCCGAGCCTATCCCAGATTCCCCAGCAAGTTGAGTAGACCATCTGCACTGGGTTATTACAGTAGCTTCACTGTATGTACCTGCTTGGTACAGTTATTATTCTACGTAACTTACAATATCCAAACAATGAACTTGTAGTTCAATTTTAAAACGCATGCATAATACTTGCATTTAATAGTTAGTTAGTCTAAACTAATCATAGATACAGGAGGATGATAACATGAGAAAAACAATCCAAAAACGTGTCCTATTCATTGAGAAGCTAGTTAAGAATCTCAACAAAAGCCTACACTAATATCTTAAAAAACGAGAAGAAACTGAAATAATCTCTTGTTTTCAACATGACTATATAAACAAAACACCGCTATACACTGGTATGACCAAAGTATAACGGTGTTTGTCTATTTACTCTTAGGATATAAATCCTTTTCAAACTGGAATCCCCAGTTCATGATGGAATAAAATACTGGAATGAGTCCCCTTCCCATAGTGGTTAGGGAATATTCAACATGTGGTGGTATTTCGTTGTATTGTTTGCGCGAGATGAGTCCATCATCTTCCAACTCTCGCAATGCCTTCGTCAACATTGTATTGGTGATATCTGGCAAATCTTTCTTTAACTGTCCAAAGCGTACTGTTTCATGGATACACATTTCATACATCAACTGTGATTTCCATCTTCCTTGTAACATTACCAATAATGGTGTGACTGGGCAATTACCATCTTTTGTGATGATCCCCTTCTTTAAATTAACAAGGTAATCATCATAACTCATATATTCTCTAGGTTTGTGATTCATTGTTGCCTCCTGTTGTTGTATTCCAAGATAGAACTCTTCTCATCATTATTTCGATGTCTAATACACCATACGCAAATCCTTTTCTAACAAGTTCATCAGGAACATACATATCGTATTTCTCAAATACGGGAACCTCATTTGGATATACTAGTTCCATTGGATCAATACCCTTCTGTGCCTCTTCCTTTAGCACTTGATAAAATGTCTTCTCATCTGCTTGCATGGTGAATTGAATGTAGTATGGTCTAAAAGAGGTTAATCCTCTTAAACCTAATCTTTTTGCACAACGTATCTTTAAGAAACGTTCTAATGACAAGAATGCATAGGTACCAAGCCATGGGAATAATGCCCACATATTACCGCCAAGATGAATCAGTGGCTTTTCTTGCATGTTGGCCTTACGGAACGTTTCTCTAGCATCGTGTAGACGATAGATTGCATTGTTCATTAGGAATGGGTATACCGTATCCTCATTTAAAACTTGGTGCATTCTTTCAAGGATGCGTGTATGGATATCACCAGCCACATCACCAAAGTATGCAGGAATATTTCCCTTCACAAGTGTTACGTATAATTCTCTGCGTTTGTGGTCAACTTCATCAACAACCCAAACTCTACCAGCTATCGCAATTTTATCACCTACTGGTGGTGGTTTTACGATTGTACCTAATTGCTCAGATCCAGCATGAACAGTATATTCGATATTCTCTTGGAATACCGCAAGGAACTTGTAGTTATTGACAACTCTTTCTCCTGTAATGCCAAGAATCAAACCATTGTTTTCTGTTTGATTGATATGATCCGCCTTGATCAAATGATGCAATAGAATACGATAATCTTCTTGGTCAATCCGTTTAAAACAATTTAGGCTCAATACACGACTTGCCAGCTCTGCTGGTGTCATTTCACCATGTGAAGCAAGTGTACTCATTGTCTGATGATATAGAAGACTGTATGGTAATCGATCTGTCTTTGGTGGTTCGACAAAACGTTCTTCGATGTACAACTGTACTAATGCAATTCCTTGAATCAAATACCAAGGAATCAAATCCGGTAACATCGCTCTGGCTTCTGAATGTTCCTCACGCATCACAAACCACATCTCAGATGGTGTACCACGTCTGCCAGTACGTCCCATTCTTTGTAAGAAACCAGATACTGTAAATGGCGCATCAATCTGGAAAGCACGCTCTAATCTACCAATATCAATACCTAATTCAAGTGTTGCAGTTGCACAGACACTCATATTTGAATCATTGTCCTTCATATCCTCTTCTGCACTTTCACGATACGAGGCAGATAGATTTCCATGATGGATTAAGAAACGATCCGGCTCATGATTCACCTCACAGTATTGCCTTAGATACTGACATACCGACTCACATTCTTCTCTCGAATTTGTAAATATCAAGCATTTTCGATTCCTGGTATGTTCAAAGATATAACCAATGCCAGGATCGGCATTCTCAGGTGCTCTATCACTCGGCATCTCAACAACCGGAAGATTCTCATTCAATGCTTTTCCATCCGAAGCTTGATGACCATTGTTATAGAAGTGTTCCATAGACAAACGCCAAACTTCCTTCGTTGCCTCAAACGATGGAATGATACAATCCCTACCGCTACCAGCGGATAAAAATTTACCTGCTTCCTCAGGGCTACCAATAGTGGCAGATAGACCAATTCTTCTAGGATTACACTGGGCAATCTTACACAATCTTTCAATCAAACAAAATGTCTGTAAACCTCTATCTGCTCGTAGTAATGAGTGTATTTCGTCAATGACGATAAAGCGTAAATCATAGAATAAGCTTGGAATCTCCATATGCTTATTGATGAGTAAAGATTCCAAGGATTCCGGTGTAATCTGCACAATTCCAGCAGGCTTTTTAATCAATTTACGTTTTTGTGTTTGTGAAGCTTCCCCATGCCACTTGGTAACAGGGATACCTGCATCCTGGCAGATGACATTCAAACGTTCAAACTGATCGTTAATTAGTGCCTTCAAGGGAGCGATATACAATACACCAACACTGGTAGATGGATTTTCATCCAGCAGTGTCAAGATAGGAAAGAAGGCAGCTTCCGTTTTACCAGAGGCAGTGGACGCTGTTAATAACACATTCTGATCCGTATTGAAGATTGCTTCACCAGCAGCGTTTTGAATACCACGTAGTACTTGCCAACCTGATTGATAAATATAGTCTTGTATAAATGGTGCATATCTTTCAAATACATTCATATTGTAAACTCCACGAAGTTTTGATCTGCTTCATCAGAGACTGCCTCTGATTTCGTAAAAGTAAATTCAGAGGAATCAAGAATGGAACGCATTGTTTGTGATGGATTTTGATAGATGATATCCAACAGTTCAATAAAGTCACGAATAATCTCACGAGGTGTGATATTCATATCCGCTCCAACACGTCCATATTCTATTTTGATAAACGAACTTAAATCATCTGTCGTTACATGTTTTTGATATCCGTATAAACTTGCATGCATATCCGTTAGTTTCTCGCACAACACCAACATTTCCTCTGGTGTTAATGGGTCCAAGCGAATCACAGGAGCTAACATATCACGCACACCAGGTTTTGAGAATTTACCTTCAGCCAAACGAGAACGCAACGCTTCATAACTATAGATACCACGACGCTTATCATCCAAGGCTTGTGGAGTAGCACCCATAATAATACCTAGGTACTTGGCTTTACCTTGAAGGGTATCGTTGTACATCGTTAATATCTTTTCATAGTTGTATTGACGTGTAATTGAATTTGGAATCTTAAAGATATTGACAAGTTCATCAATCATAATCAACATGCCTGCATATCCTGCTAAGCGGAAGAATACTGCAAATAACTTCAGGTATTCATACCAATCATCATCTGTGATAATCATATTTACACCCAAGTCTTCTTTCGCTTCACGCTTTAAATTATATTCCCCACGGAACCAACGTAAGACTTTTAACTTCAATTCCTCATCACTATCGATATACGCATGGTAATACTTCGACAATAACATCGCAAACTCATAACCATGTACCAACTCACTTAATTGTGAAGTCACCTCGAAGATCTTTTGATCGACTTGTCTTGTAAGATTTACATCACCTGGTAGTACGTTTGTCTCTTGCATAATCGACATCTGAATCGAATTGATCCACTTATCCAATACAAGGCTCAAAGCACCACCTTCAGGCTTAGTCTTAGTAGAAAGATTGCCAATGAGTTCTCGATACGTCGCAAGCCCCTGACCTCTTGTGCCTTGTAGACGTCTTTCTGGTGATAGATCTCCATCTACAACAATAAACCCACTATCCATCACATAGTTACGTATTGTCTGTATCAAAAAACTCTTACCAGATCCATATCTACCAACGATAAAGCGAAAGGAAGCTCCTCCCTCTTTGATAATATCGACATCATGTAATAGTGCGTCAATCTCATTTTTTCTTCCTACGGTAATATATGGCAAACCAATTCTTGGCACAACACCACCCTTTAAAGAATTCAATACTGCTTGTGAGATTCTTTTTGGTATTTTAATTTGTTCCATGATGCTAACCTCCTAATTCTTCAAGTACTTCTTCTCTATAATCTTCAACCAATCTCAATTGATCATCATCCATCTCTAGCACATTATCTCCAATTGTATCAAACAGCGCTTCGTTGATGGTATCCATCACAATGGATGCCATCAAATGATGATCACGTAATAATTGTGTAATATCTTTATTCTCTACAACATGCATTAATATCTGTGTATGTATTTCATCCAAGCCATCGATTTGATGTGCTGTATTTGTTTCAGGTTCAACCTCATCAATATCCTGTAGTCTCTCCTCATCCGTCAATAGATTATCTCTGGTAATCGAGGCATCGATTCGAATCTTCTCAAGATTCGATAAATCAATCTCTACCTTTGGACTGAGTGCTTGCATGTCTTCTTCTTTTTGAGTTTGTATGATATCTGAGATGGCATCGATAACCCAAGCATCTTCAGGTTTATTCTTTAGATCACGACCTGCATTCATATATTTACGCAATAACATCTCAGTGCCATGCACAAAACCCCTAAACAATCTCTTATTTCCAGCACTTGGATAATATTTTTCGATATACCAGGTACCATTACTGAGCTGATAACTTCTTGTTTCATTTATTTGATATGTAGTATCTTCAATCACAAATTGATCATAATATACAACATACCGCAAAGGATTCCATACTGTCTTTTCCAGTTTACCAAAGCACTTTTCAAATGCATTCTCTTTCTGTAGTAATACATTCCATGCCTTTGCATAAAGATATTCCGCTTTTTTTTGATCTTTTTTAAAGACTGGTGATTCAAATAATTTGTTTTGGGTCAATGCATCAATTGCCATACATACTTTGGTATCAGAGTATTTCTGTGCATCCTTTAAAATACCAATCATATCATCTTCTTCCAATGCTTTCTTTGTATCAATTGGAAGATTAATACCATCCAATGGCAATTGATGCATCATACAATATTCAAACATGCATTGATGAATACTATCTAATAGATATGGAGTACCACTTGCATAGGGTTGATACATTTCAATAAACTCTTTTAACTTCTCTACTGCATCCAATGCTGAAGTAGATCCAATTCCAGAAAATAACTCACTCATATACATGTACACAAAATTCTCTGGAGCCGCATAATACACATGTTTACGTATACTTGTACGCCAAGTAAAATAACATCTTAGCTGTTCGAAGGAGAAATCATGGTATGTAGGATATGTTGAAGAATACTTGATTTCTCCTTCAGCTTTATAGTCATCCTCAAATTCCTCCATAAACTTACCTTGGCGATAAAAATTCAATGTACGAGTTCGATTGGCTGTAATCTCATAATGGAATAACTTCTTCATATCTTTGATACGTTGTGGCGTATCAACAATCGATTTGTTGCGAGAAACAACATCACCCTTAAATGATAATGGTGTATCTGCATAGGTTTTATTCACAACTCTTCCATGATAAATCTTTTCTTGTTTTAAATCATCTGTGAGTGCTCTGGCTTTTTCAAATAATTCAAATACAATCTTTGGATTTGTGTTTTCATGAAAGCGAATATTTACCCAATCATGTCCATGCATGCGTATGGGAGGATTGATATAGCTTTCATGATAGTTCAATAGTGTATCTCTACCACTTCGTATATCGCAACACTCAATCTCTTCGCCACTATCCGTATCCCATTGGCGCATAAAAAGTGCGATCCATTTTAAACTTGATGGATTACACAATACGGAAAAGTTTGGAAATTTCTCCCATTTGAATTCCTCGATGATTTGATATTTTTCATTTGCGTATTTCGCTAAATCATTTAATTCCAAACTTTTCCTACACTTTCTATACCTTTAAATATTTACCTGTAATACTTTCTTTTGTATTAGCTACTTCTTCAACAGTACCACTGGCAATAATCTTACCACCTAGTGTTCCACCACCTGGACCCATATCAATGATGTAGTCAGCGTTACCAATCACATCCAGGTCATGTTCGATTACCACTACAGTTGCACCTGCTTGTACAAGTCTTTCAAATACATCCAATAGCACCTTTACATCCAATGGATGTAAACCAATGGTTGGTTCATCGAAGATGAATAACGCATCATCTTGTGTCTTACCCATTTCACTGGCTAACTTTAAACGTTGTGCCTCACCGCCAGATAAGGCAGGTGTATCCTCACCAATTGTTAAATATCCAAGCCCTAAATCATGTAAGACCTGTAGTTTTGTATACACATTCTTATTCTTAGAAAATACTTCCATTGCATCATCGACCGTCATAATCATTAACTCCGGTAAAGAGAATGTCTTTTCAAGATGTTGCGGTTTCCAACGTATTTTCTTGGCAGCCCTACCATAACGCTCACCCTTACAATCAGGACAAGTAATCGTTACATCCGGTAAGAACTGTACATCCAAGGAAATCTGACCAGTACCATCGCAAGTAGGACAACGCAAAGATCCTGTATTATACGAGAAATCAGATGCGTGTAACTTTTGTTCCTTAGCTGTTTGTGTGCTTGCATACATCTTACGTAAGTAATCTAAGATACCACTGTATGTCGCAACAGTAGAACGGATGTTTGTACCAATAGGTGTAGCGTCAATCAGATTAGCACGATGAATACCACCATCTTCCAGCTCTACAACAGGCTTTGGTAATTCCTTGCCCTCACATCGGGCAGATAAACCTGCATACAAACTCTCTAAGACCATCGTTGTCTTACCAGAACCAGATACACCAGTTACCACAGTTAATCTACCCTTTGGTATCTTCACATCCAATCCCTTAACGGTGTGAATTGGTTCTGTCTTCATATGAATTGTACCCAAAGAGAATAGTTCCTCTACAGATGCTCTCTTTCTTACATGCATACTATCATCAGATACCAAGTATGGCGCAATCTTAGAATCTTGATTCTTAGCTACTTCTTCAATTGTACCCTGGGATAAAATCGTACCACCCTTACTACCAGCCATCGGACCCATCTCAATCATATAATCTGATTGTTTTAACACCTGTACATCATGATCGACCAATACAACAGAGTTACCATCATCTATTAGATCATTGATAACACCCATTAAGCCATCGATATTCGATGGATGTAAACCAATACTAGGTTCATCCAATACATAAAGAACACCTGTTGTTTCATTTCTAACAGAACGTGCTAATTGCACGCGTTGACGCTCACCAGTTGATAAAGTACTACTAGCTCTATCAAGAGATAGATAATCCAATCCCAAATCACATAGACGCTTTGCGTTATCCAAGAAGGATTGGATAATACTCCAAGCCATCGGCCTCATCTCTTTTGGTAATGTTTCAGGTACGGACTTAATCCAAGGAATCAATTCCGCAAGAGTCATTGCGGTAGCTTCCGCTAAGTTCTTACCTGCAAGTCTTGTAGAGCGCACCTTTTCTGAAAGTCTTGTACCGTGGCAGCTAGGACAGGTTGATTGGTGTAAGAACTTCTCAACACGCTTCATACCCTTTTCATCACGTACTTTAGACAATGCATTCTCTACAGAATATGTCGCATTGTAATACGTAAAGTCCATCTCTGTAGAGACATTCGTCTTCTCATTGACATATAAGATATGACGTTTCTCTGCTGGTCCATGTAAGACAATATCTTTTTCCTTATCTGTTAGATCCTTGTAAGGAACATCCGTACGGACACCCATGTCCCTGGCAACATCCTTCATCAAGGACCACATCAAAGTCTGCCAAGGTGCAACCGCACCCTCATCAATTGTCAAAGATTCATCCGGTACAAGAGAAGCCTCATTTACCGTACGAACAACACCCGTACCAGAACAAGTAGGACAAGCGCCATCCGAATTAAAAGCCATCTCCTCAGCACCCGGTCCATAGAACTCTTCCCCACATACAGGACAATGTATCGGCAACATCAATGCCACACCCATATTTGGTGGACATAAATGTCCATTTGGACAGGCATGACTACCCAAACGAGAGAACATCAAACGCAAGCTATTCAATAGCTCAGAAGCAGTTCCAAACGTACTTCTAACATTTGAAACACCAGGTCTTTGATGTAATGCAAGTGAAGCAGGCACATGCTTAATCTCATCCACATCCGCCTTAGATGCTTGCGTAATACGTCGACGAGTATACGTCGATAAAGCCTCCAGATATCTTCTAGAACCTTCCGCATATAACGTACCTAAGGCAAGCGAAGACTTACCAGATCCAGATACACCCGCAATCGATACCAACTTACCTAAAGGAATATCGACATCCACATTCTTTAGATTATGGACCTTCGCACCCCTAACGATAATATTCTTTACATCACTCTTCTTTTTCATCTTTACCCTCTCATTCTTACAATCAAGTATATAAAATATACTATCTTTAGAAACAAATACAAGCACGCAGATATTTGATAGATAGTATAAAAAGTATACTATATAAAAAGATGCCTAATAACGAAACATCAGGCATCTTATAAACATATTTATTAAGAATTCTTACGTCGGATATACAACATACCAGCAGATAATACAACAGCACTCAACCAAACCATACCCCATAACATTACGGAACTGTGATCAGATGTCTGTGGTGTACGTGCTACAGTCGTAGTAGGCTGTGCTGGTGTACTTGGTGTTGTCACACCCGGTGTTGCTGGCGTATTTGGAGTCGTTGTTCCAGGTGTAGTAAGTGTAGGTGGAACGACAGGTACAGGTTGCCACTATGCCACCATATGCAACACCGGTTGTACAGAGGTTAACTGTAAAGCATCCGCTGGTGAATATTCGATACCAGTCTCTGTTGCCTTCCATCCTGCAAATTGATAACCAGGACGAGTTGAAACTTGATTTGTAATCTCATAGTTATATGTTAAAGGTTTACTCGTAGGATCATCCCAAAGACCACCAGAAGCTAATGTAGTCACCTTATCCAAAGCCTTCTCTTCATTTAACATTGAACTACCATCCGCAAATGTTCCACCATTTGCGTTATAGTGCATGTAAGCCTTCCAAGTTGTTGTAGGACGATCAACCTCTACTTTATATGCCACATTACGTACAAACAAAGCAGTATCTGTATTTGCGGCGTTATATCCCCAAATTTGAACATTGAATTATACACGTACATCATGTCCTTGTGTGGATTGTTTTCCCAGGAAACTGTACTGTACATTACCATCTTGTCCATTCACAACACCAGTCGAAGTTACATCCACATATGGATTATTTGTACCAACAGGATAGAAGACACCATCTACAGAGTGTCCCATAGGACCAATCGCTGTAGTCATTCTAGTACCTAGATTGTTATATCCAGTTGAATCATAGATCAATGGAGTTGCTCCACCACCTAAGAAGTTATCCTTCACGAAATGTGTAATCTGGCCACTGTCTATAATTATCTCACCAACCAGTACTCTTACAAATCCAAAATCACCCACAATCGTCGTCGCATCCGCATTGACATCTATAGAAGATACACCATCCAACTTCGCAACTGTCTTAATATCATTGCCAGATTGCGTAGTAAAACACTTGTGTTAATCGCTGAAGGCGCAACTGTTGTTGTATCCTGTTCAATGACCGTAGTTTCCGCATTTACGATGACACTCGCTAGTGGTGATATCGCAAGAAATCCTGTTAATACTATCGCTGATAGCCTTGTTTTTCTATTCATCATCTTCTCCCGTTGTTTAATTAAACGAATTGAGTCTCCTATATGAACCTCTCAATTTTCATCATTGTATCAACATATGTCATATTAAAACAGCAGATGAATCACCTGCTGTTTTAACAATCATTGTGTCGCAAGAAGATAATACTGATGGGCAAAGCCATGCGCTCCTATCTCAGATAATGCATGAATACCAGTTTTACCAATCTTGAGTTTGCCAATGGTAATCATCGGTACTAAGTAAGACTTACTGAGTTGTCCAATCTCATTCATTTCTAAGTAATGAAAGTATTCGTGACTGAGAATGAGATTGATAGCTTCTTGTTGAGTTAGGTTATTCTCTTTTGCCCATTGGGCAATTGACTTTAGATACAGATTGATTTGGTTGGTACCAGATATATAGTCACTAAAGTATCTCTGGTTACCAACAACATAATCTGTATCTTTTTCATTCAACTTTAAACCTGACTGTACACAGATACTGCGGAAGTCATAACTTCCGTTAAACTTCTTGTATATCTGTTTCGCAGTATCCTCACCCATAAGCCAAGCTTGATCAACGATACGTTGTTTATCCTCTTCCTTAATCTTGACATAACAATAATCATAAGTTAGTTCTTGATATGCAAGGTCTTTGGTTGGAAATGGATATGTAAAGCCTACCATACTATCCATCAACTCTCTTTGTCGCTATGACAATGAGTTTTGTATCAGAAGAGATACCACTGAGTTCAACACCACCAATGGACTTAATCTGATCACCATTCTGTAACCCTGATAAGTCGATGATGCGTTTACCTAAAACGATATATAAGTTTGGTAGATTCGCACCTCCATCGTTGTATTCAGTAAGTTCTTCAATCATCCAATCTACGTCTCCTTGCCAACTAGATGCGGATGATTGACGTGCCCATGCATTCTTCTTTTGTAAGCGAATGACACCCTCATCATCGATTAAACGTAATGGATGTGTTGTCTTCTTTACAAAGCCAAAGAGTTTCTTCTCTGTAATCGTTGCCTGTACTGCATACATACTGCCATTATCTGCACTGATCCCTAGTGTTGAGGCATTAACATTTAAGTTATGGGCAACTGTATCCAATAGCTCTTCTTTTGTTAGATTCTGCTTAAATCTATCTTTACTACGTAGTTCGGTAGCTCCTACCGCTATTGCACGTATGATATTGCGTTGTGTATCAACTTCCACAGAGACTTCTACCGTATCCGGTGATGCGCCATTTTGGATTGCCTTTAGCTCTGCTTCACGCCGTACACTGATGATATCCTCTTGTGTTGGATTAGATACGGAGCGTTCTACCATATCACGTACCATAGCCAGCGCTACACCAATCGTAGAGATAACTGGTGCGTTCTTTGCAATCTTGAATTGGTGGCCCATCGTCTCTGCTAGATGTGGTACAACACTAGCAGCACCACCACCTCCACCAACAAACAAGGTTGTACGTGGATCCATATTGTAATCACGCATTAAGGCTTTCACGACTTTGCCATTCTTTTCAGCCGCATACGCCATAACTTTTTTTGCGGTATCCACAACACTTAAACCCATATTATCAGCCAGTGGTTGCCAAGCTTTCTTAGCAGCCTCTATATTACCGTAGGCATAATCATCCTCTTTGACATAGCCTGCAATATTAGCTGCACCAGCCATTGTCAAAGATACTTTAACTCCATTCTCACATTCAATATATGCATACTCGGGATCACCCTGCATTGGCTGAATGGTCTTCAAAACTGGATTCACGATTTTACTTGGGTCTGTATAGACTTCATATTCTAGATTTGCGATATGTGCAGAACGTGGTCCGATGTTGACAGCTTTACCATCTTTGATTTCTACCATGGAGCCACCACCAATGCCAACTGTACGTACATCCAAAGAGTTTAGGTATGTCTTATGTCCACCAACTTCGGCGTACTTAATCATGACCTTTCCATCCTTCACACAAGAGATATCTGTCGATGTTCCTCCTACTTCAAAGAAGATACCATCTGTTAGTTTCTCATACATCAAAGCACCTGCTACACCAGCTGCTGGTCCAGATAAGATTGTTAGGATAGGACGGTTTCTCACTTCATCCACTGTCATAACACCACCATCACAACGCATGACCATCAAAGGATTCTGAATACTAGCTTTCTTGATGGATTCATCTGTCATGGTAGCCGCTTCCAACATCTTAGGCATGATACTCGCATTGACTACAGCAGTACGTGTTCGTATCTTTAAACCATATAATTTAGAAATATCATTGGTCGCAGTGGATGGCATATTCGCTTCTGTGCAATGTTTGATCACCAAATTCTCATTGGTTGGATCATCCACTGAGAAAGCCTCAGCCGCAACAATACTTTGACAACCTTTATCTTGTAAAGACTTGATTGCATTGACAATCGCTTCATCAATCTTGGACGCATCTGATGTATCCACAAACTCATTTTCTGAGTATAGGTATTTACCCTTTGCTAGTTCGATATTATCGATTGTCGTATCACTTTTTGACTTGGCACCTTGTAGTCCTTTACCAAGTGTAATGACACCAACCTTAACTACATCACCTTCCAGTAATGCGTTGGTTGCCTGGGTTGTACCATGGGCAATAAACACGACATCATCTGGTTGAATGTGATACTCCTCCATAATCTTATGTAATACCTGCACGATACCAGCAGCTACGCCTTCTGGCGCAAAGTGTGTTGTTGGAATCTTAACAGATCCAATTAACTCATACGTTTCATTGTTGATGGCTACCGCATCTGTAAATGTACCACCAACATCAATACCAATACGAACTTTCATAGCTCCTCCATTCTATCTAAAATCAACACAAGTCAAACTTGTACTCATTTTAAATAACTGAGGGTACTTAAAGAATAAGCACCCTTCAGTTTCAATTTTTAGAAATATAATACTGCAGATAGTACAACACCAAATACTGCAATTACCCATAGGTATGGCAATAACTTACGTGTAATACTGTTGACATCTACCTCACAGAAATTCGCTGTCCATACATTCTGTGTATTGGTTGGATCTCCACATCCCTGAATTCTTTCAGCAGATAGGAACGCACCCATCACAGCTAATGGAGATAATGTACCTAAACCAATAATCAAAGCAGCGATACCAGAACCCAAACCAAATAAGTTCATAGGTCCACGATATAGCGCTAGTGGCGCAAGTAGTGAGAAGAATAGAATATACGATACAACTGACTTAGGAGTTACAGCCAATAAGAATGGGTTTAGAACCTCTTTTACCATTGGATGTGTAACAGCCAAATAAAGAATACCAATACCCACCATCAAGATGATTGCAGGTCCTGCGTCTGTAATACCATCATAGCAAGTCTTCGTCAGTGTGTTCATTGCCTTGGCAACAGAAGAAGATGTAAAGATCAAAGCCCATGCAATACCAACCATGAAGGCAGGACATACTGGAACCTTAAGACCAGCAACTAGGACAATTGGAATTAATGGTGTCAACATTGCAAGACTTCCTCTAACACCTGATAACTGTGTACTCTTAACATCAGGTTTTACAGGTGCAGAGAAAGCAAACTTAATTCCATTTTTCTTGAATTCAACAAAGATGAGAATTAGAGTCGCTACTGCAGTGGCAACCATCAGATAAATCTCAAAGTTACGAATCTGCTCAATATCTAAAGAGAAAATACCAGCGAACATCTTCCAGTTAGCGATATTGAATGTCAAACCAGTTGTAAAAGACATCAAGAAGATGGAAGCTGCAGATAAAGCCGGAACACCAATCGATATCAAGATTGGAAGCACAATCGATCCAACCATGATAATAGAACCAAGTCCACTTAGTGTTGTAAATAATAGAGCTACCGCAACACAGAGAATCAATGTTACTACGAGTGGTTTATCACCACCAAGTTCCGCAGACTTCTTGATGATATTTTCAGTAATCCCAGTCTTGTTCATCAACTGACCTAACCAAGAACCAAAAATAACAGCCATGATAGCGGCACCCATACGAACAGTACCAGCCTCTAATACAGCCTGAAGCCAACCAATCGCTACCCCATCAGCGTTGACACCAATTGCAGGAACACCCGCAATCAAGCAGATAACCACTGCCATTAAAGGTAACGCCAATAACGTAGGAATCTTCTTTGTCATCATCAAAGTAGCGATAACAACAAAGGCTAAAATAATTAGAATACCTTGAAGCATAAATAAATCCCCTTTCCTATATGAACACGACTATTGTCGTTCGTTCCTAAATCAACAACAACTCATCTCTGACGATTTCCGCCATCCTTGGCGTTAACATCTCTGTATCCTTTTGATACAACTGTACAAGTTCAACATCTTTATCCTGAATCTTTAATGACTGATAAAACTTCGTATCAACACCCATCATAAAGATCTTCTGAATATCAAACATCAAACATAACATATTCAATAAACGACTTACTTCTTGACTACTTGTAGTATCCGACAATACCTCCTTACAGAAAGTCGAACGCAATGGTACCTTTTGACCATCAATCGTTATTGTCGTAAACACCTTTTCACCAATCATCACATGTGCACAATTTACCTTTTCATCATACGCAGGATTCAATGCATGCATGATAGTAAAACTAGCACAGGTCTCCTCACTAATAGGAATATGTAAAAGATTCACCAAAGCATCTTTCAAGCGAATCGTCGCAGATGAATATCCAGTATCATAGATAATATTCAAATCACTTGGTTGTACATCATCCTGTAGCAGTAAACCAACACCCAGAATATGATCTTCATCATGTTGTTTGACAGTATCCACTATCACCTGTAGTAAGTCATTCCCCGTCACCCTTTCTTTTGTAATGCATGTTGAAAACTTTGACTTCAAACACATATCAAATAAACAAAAGAACACACCGTGACGGCTAACTTCAAATACACCCACACTACCAAAGTCACTCGCAATTGATAAATCCTTGCGACTTCTACCCTTTTCAATTGTCTGCATACCAACTTCAACAATGATACCCTTCGCTAATAAATCGCTGACAATTGACCCAACAGTACTGGGAGATAAATGTGTAGCCTGTGCAAGCTCAATGCGAGAAATACACCTTGCTTGCATGATTTCTTGCATGATCAAATTGGTATTCTGATTTTTAATATCTTTTAGTCCCTTTTTTATCATGCCTACTCCTTTAATTCGGACTCCGAAATAAATTACACTTTTTAAATTACACCCACACACCAAAATATGCAAGATAAATTTGTAAACGCTTTCCTAGAAAGCGATAAAAAAAGCACTCCTAAGAGTGCTACATACACTAACGGTATTCACCAAGTTTGTCAGCGATAGTCTTACCATCCAGCTGATTCAACACTGTATTACCCTGATTAGCAATGACAGTTGCCATACCAGCAGCTTCACCCATATCAATGCAGGTCGGAATAATTCTAACACTTGCCTGCATTAAGAACGTTGTCGAAATACATCTGCCAGCCACAACCAAATTCTCTATCTCATCGGTAATCATTGCACGATATGGGATCTCATAATAATCCCCTTCTTGATAAGAAATCTGATGTACTAAACTCTTGTTGGCAGAATGCACATCAATATACCAATCCCCACGAGCTACTGCATCCTCATATCTTGCCTGACGTGAGTAATCTTCTTCATGCATTAAAAGCTTACCAACAATCTGCCAAGACTCACGTACACCTAGCATATTCGCTACCTGTACTAGATAACAGTTTTCAAATCCAGGCATCATTTCCTTTAGGAAACGAACAAGTCTGCGTATACATTGGTGTCCATATACGATTGCTTTCGATCTTTCTAATGCATATGTATTATTCTTTAACTCCACTAAGTGTGGACAGTTAAAGGACATCACACCTGCCTTATCAGGAATTGTAAAGTTTTGGAAGTAATGCAAGTCCTGAGGTATCAAAATACCAGCTTCCACACCCTTTTGAAACAGTGGCTCCATCTTAAAGTTCTTACCAGCCACCATCGCAGATTCAAACTGGTCACCCTTCAAGCGATGAATACTGTATGTATCATCCAAAGAGAATACATATTCACGATACTTCTCAATATCGATACCGCCAACCTCAAAACGAAGGGAAGTAATCTGATTATTACCATCCTCATCACCACATAATACCTTCACCCCAGCAAGGCGAGATAACACCGCATCTCCACTGGCATCCACAAACTGTTTACCACCAATCGCAACTAGGCCCTCTACCGTATTGACGATGACGTAGGTGATTTTGTTGTTATCGATTATCACATCACATACACTAGCATCGTATAATAGCTCACCACCAACACCAGTATATAGACTCTCCCAAGCATCGGCCATCGCCTCCGCAGAGAACCATCTCTGCGCCGTACCCTGCTTATCTCGAGTCTCACCATACTTCTTCATCTCATTTTCCAAATCATAGAAATTTTGATGATGGTATGTAAATGATCTCATCATCGGTGTCACAAGTGCGTTGGTTGCACTACCACCCAAACGAATGGATTTATCAATAATTAAAGTAGAAAAACCATTCTTAGCAGAAGTGTAACCAGCAGAACTACCCGCACTTCCACCACCGACAATCACCGTATCATAGGTCTTTAAAACCACTAACTCCCTATTCCCATAATGAATTTTCATATGTATATTTTCCGTCCTTATATTTGTTATAGTTATGCAACAAAACAAAAACTTTGTCAAATATCAATGACGAAAAACATATGCATACATGTAACTAGTCATCCACACTGAAAGTGAAAGAACGAATATCAATAGGCTTCTTGGTTAAATCATACCAATTACCTTCACCCTTATAGATCTGAAAAGCAGTTAAAACTTTACGAGATTCCTCCGTAGGATAAATCTCATACATATATGGATTCTTATCACAGAGTTCTTTCGCTTTCACACTACCCAACTCTTTAACCTTACCCCTTACAGACACCGCAATCGAAGACATCGTATCTTCACCCTTTAATGCGGTAAAAGCCAGATAACCCTTATCCTTTAATCTACGATAAAAACTCTTACCAGTCCCCGTCAGAAAATACAGACTATTTTCATCCGCATCCATCATATCAATTGCAGCTGTAACGGGTAACCAATCTTCATCTACAGTAACAACAATCACTATATGTATATCATCTACTATAAGTCTTAAATATTCTTTTGTATTCATTTTTTAACCTTTTAATATTGTTTTAAACCAACAGAGTCATATTATTCCATCCAATAAAAAAAGATATGTTAATGTTGGTGATTTCGTACAACCTACGCTTATTTGTAATATACAAAATAGCGTAGCAGCCATAAAACTGTTACGCTTGAAAATACATTCACTCTAGAATTTTTCCGTTTGAACCTGTTACCTTTTGGTACCAGTAATAACTATCTTTTAACTTACGTTCTCCAGTGCCATTTCCGTAGTTATCATAATCGACATAGATAAATCCATAGCGTTTTTCCATTTCACTAGATGAGCAACTAATGATATCAATCGGCCCCCATGGATAGTATCCTCTTAAATCGACACCATCTTTGATGGCTTCAAGCATCTGTTCTATATGTTTTTTTAAGTACTCAATTCTATATTGATCATGAATCTTACCATCTTCAGATACTTTGTCATATTCTCCAAAACCATTTTCGGTTATGTAGATAGGTTTTTGATATCGATCCCAATACTCATTTAATGAATAACGTAATCCAACCGGATCAATTGCCCACCCCCATGAACTACCTTTCAAGTTAGGATTTGGAATTTGCCCTAATCGAGTATTTAAATAGGCATCTTTTCCAGATAATCGCGAATAATAATAACTGAGGGATATAAAATCAACAGTTCCTGTCGATAATGCTTCTTCATCACCAGGATAGAATTTAATATTTAGATGATTATCATGGAAATATCTTAGAGCGAATCCGGGATACTTTCCTCTTGATAATACATCTCCATACAGCAACTCCATTTGATTATGTCTTTGATTCCAGAAAACATCCTCAGGGTCATAACTTGAAGGATATGTAAGATTAGAACAGAACATCATACCAATCTGATTCTCCGGATCAATTTCATGTGCTAGTTTTGTAGCAATAGCACATGCAACCATTTCGTTATGGACACCTTGGTATTTAGCTTCCAATAGATTATCTACTTTATCCTCAGCAATCCCTAGGTGATTAAAGCTCTCATGTATAATCAAATTAATTTGATTTACTAGAATCCATTTTTTTACCTTCCCCTTGTATCGATTAAAAACTACCTTTGCATATTTCACAAAGAAATCAACTAATTCACGACTATACCAGCCATTATATTTTGTTGCTAAGTTCAACGGCATTTCATAATGGCTAAGAGTAATTAGTGGCTCTAAACCGTTTGCAAGCATGGTATCAATCAAATCATCATAAAACTTTAATCCTTCCTCATTTGGTAGCTCATCATCACCATTCGGAAAGATTCTTGCCCAGTTAATACTAGTACGCAATCCATTCATTCCTGTACCAGCAAGTAACTTAATATCTTCTTTGTAGGTATGGTAGAAATCTATTCCTCTACGTTTAGGGTATAATTTATCATCTTCATGAATTGCCTTTTCAATATACTTTGAATCAATTTCGTTGTTATATCGTTCTGTAGGGTCTAAGTCATATTGTGCACGATTTATATCTGCAAGGCACCAACCTTTTCCACCCTCTTTCCATGCACCTTCCATTTGGTTTGCTGCTAATGCACCGCCCCAAATAAATCCTTTCGGAAAACTCTCAGGAATGTTCATATTTTCCCCTCCAACTTTTTAAATCTTTCATCATTTGCCTTTTGAAGTTTTAGAAGTTGTTTTGTCATATTAATTTCAACTTGGATTGTCATTAATGTATCCTGTGCATGTGCAAATAATACAGAATAAATCATTTTTTCATCTCCACCACGAATATCTCCCTGAATCATTTCAGTTTGAATTACATGTGCTTCAGTCTGTACTTTTTCAGCCTTTGACAGAAGCTCTTTAGCCCTATCAAACTCACATTTTGCTATCGCTCCCATCGCCTCCGAAGCAAAATTACGTGCATCCCCTGAGTTCATGATAATTTCCATTGATTTATTAATGACATACTCAATCTTTTCATTGGCTTTTATTTCATTTTCGTTTAAATCAGTCATAAAACCTCCAACTATTTTAATCTATTTTTCTGTATTAACTAATAATGTTTCTTTTGCTACTTTCTCAGCCTCATATGCTTTGAAGAATGGATACCAGATAAGTCCTGATAAAAGGAATGTTAATACTGCAAATATCACACCAAGAATTGATCCTTGTGTAGAAATAAATGTTGATAGCGGATAAGGTGTATACCACAATTCAAATTGGATGCGGGGAATTGGTGCAAAAGGAATTACTTTTGTAAACAGCCAAGTTAATAATGGTAACACAATTCCTTGAATCCACATTGGAACCATTAAGAGCGGATTCCATGCAATCGCGCCAAAGACTACTGGCTCATTGATATTAAAGATACTAGGAACTAGACAAGCTCTACCTAATGCTTTCAATTCTTTAGATTTAGAGAAGCACATCAAGATAACCAGAGATAATGTAGCACCTACACCGCCTACCCAAAGATAACATGTATAGATAAATGTTTCTGTAAAGATATGTAAGTTAGCAACAGTTGCTGTACCTGCAGCTACCATTGCAAGATTTGCTGCAATAAACTGTAATTTTAATGGCTGACTCATTGGTGTTAAAACCCATGTAGAAATGCCCATTGAGTAAATTACACAATATAAGAATAAGATAATTGTCATTCCATACCATGTATCTGCAAACAATCCAAGTGGCATGAACACTTGTTGAATCAATCCCGCGATATCAATCTTTAGAATTCCAGATAAAATCCATCCAAAGCAAACAGTCAAAATAATTGGTAATAATGCATCAAACCATTGACGAACAAAATCTGGAATTGGAGAATCTTCTTTGAAGAATGAGAACTTCGCAAATGCGCCAAAGATTAAGCCTACAACAATACCTGAAACCATAGCCACAAACATACCAGCAGCACCATATAAATCTTGGCCCTGCCCTACAACACCAGCAGATTGAATGTTAGGTTCAATAAAAATCATAAATAATAGTAAACCAGAAATGCCAGCTAAAATTCTCTGTTTTCTAAAGCGTTTCTTTTCACAATAATTAAATGGAATTAAGAACGCAACCATCAAAGAAATCTTTGACATTGTCCATCCAAACGGAACCCAGAAACTAGGTAAAGATGGAATATAATCATTTAAAATAGCTAAGCAACAGAAAATTGAACCTGCCAAAATAAATGGCAAAATCTGCAATAATGAATCCTTAATAACAACAATCCATGTTAAGTTTGTTACTTTTTGAAGTTTTGGTGCAAATACATTTTCCAGCCAATTCATAAACTTTTTCATATTATCTATCCTCTACTTACATACCTCTAAAATTTGATCTAACGCTTTATCGCCATTTAGATGTGCATATGCCTCCCTATCTACTACCCCAATTCGAATTGGGTATCCTTCACAAATCTCTTCCATATCTTCCTTAATACTAGCAAGATGTGGTCCAATCATTAGACAATCAATATCTTCAACATAATCCTCTACAGTCGATTCACTTCTTGCTTGCACATTAATTTCTATACCTCTAGAAGAGGCTGCTTTACGAATGTTAGCAGCCATGAACCCCGAAGAAGCTCCAGACCCACATATTAGCAATACTCTAAGTTTTTCCATAATAATTTGACCTCTCTGTTCTATACATGCATTATCAATCTCTAGATATATTTTATCGACCAAGGTTTTTCACTAACAGAGTGAAAAACCTCATAAAAATACTTCTTACAAAACTTATATATGCATGTAATATATAGCTATGAAAATGCAGATACTTTCGTTAATTAAAGAACTCAAAAACTCTGTTGACCCACTTACATCCGTAGAGCTAAGTAACCGTATAGGAGTTTCTTCAAGAACGATTAAAAATTATATTCAAGAAATCAATTCTATCCGATTGAATGCGATTACTTCATCACAAAAAGGATATGTCATTGATAAGATGATTGCACAAGAATTTTTAGATAGCTCACAGAATACCATTCCTCAGACCAGCCCTGAAAGGGTAACTTTTATAATTAATCAAATTATACAAAGAGGATCAATCAACATTTTTGACTTATGTGATGAAATGTATATCTCATATTCAACTCTGCGTGGGGAGTTGAAAAAAGTTAAAAAAAGATTGCAAGATGCCAATCTAGATTTATCCAGCACCAACAACCAACTAGAAATCAAGGGACTGGAAAAAAACAAACGTAAGCTGTTGAGTTCTATTATGTATTCCGAGTCTAAAAACGGATTTATTGGATACGAAAATATGACCGCAGTTATGAATGCAGATGACATACAATTCATAAAATCAACAATTATGGAAAGTTTCCGTTTATTTCGTTATTTTATTAATGACTATTCATTAGAGAATTTAATACTACATATTGTAATTACGATTGATCGAATTAAAAACGGATATATCAATGAGAATAATGAATATACCAGATACATTCCATTACACGAATATGAACTTTCTAAGCAGATAATTGAGAAATTAGAAAACCACTTTGATATACAATTCAATAAAAATGAACTTACGGAATTTACGTTACTCATACTTTCACGTGCTTCAAATCTCAACTATAAAGAAATCACTGATGAAAATATAGTTGATTATATTGGTGCTGATATCTATAGCCTAACAAAAGATATCATCGAAGAATTTGAATTGTATTTTTATATCAACTTATCTGAAACACAATTCTTTGTCCGTTTCGCTTTGCATATCAAGAATGTAATGATTCGTGCAAATAGCGGATACTTCTCAAAAAATCCTTTGACGGAATCTATTAAACAAAACTGTCCATTGATTTATGATGCTGCTGCAAACGCCGCAAGACTCATATATCGTAAGAAACAAATTTATTTAAATGATGATGAAATTGCATATATCGCTTTCCATATTGGCGGTGCAGTCGAGTTGCAAAATACAATTACCACAAAGATAACTGTATGTGCATACTGTCCAAATTACTATGATTTAAATACAAGCTTTACCGAGAAAGTCAATTCAAGATTCCATGAACAAATTATCTTAACGGATGTAATAACAGATGAAAAACTCCTTTCATCAGTTCATACAGACATTATTCTATGCACACTAGAAACCCACATCAGAACACAATCATTAGTACTTACAGTCAGCCCATTCTTAAGTGAGTCCGACTGCACAAATATCGAGCAAACAATTTCAGAGCTTAAAAAAAGAAAAAGAAGACAACTATTCAAGGATAATCTTCAGCTTCTGGTAAAACCAGAATTATTTAAAGTTCAAGATTTCATCAAGGATAAGGAAACTGCAATTCACGAAATGACTTTAAAATTAGAAACCCTTGGGTATGTTGACTCTACTTTTGAAAAAGAGGTTATTGAAAGAGATTATATCTCTAGTACTGCTTTTGGTGCATTTGCCATTCCTCATGCATTGCAAATGAGTGCCTTGAAAACAGGAATGAATATCATGATATTACAAAACCCACTTGTGTGGGATAACACAAATGTCCAACTAATCATCATGCTTGCATTCAACAAAAATGACCGTTACATTTTCAATGAAATATTTGAGCCACTCACAATGATACTAACTAATCATGAAAATTTGAGTAAGCTAATAAAAGTATCTACCCATGAAGATTTCATTAATTATTTAGCATCTTGCATTGAATAAATTGCCTAATTACATTTGATCTAAGATAAGTTGTGCAATCAACAATGATACCAATTTTGAAGAATTAGATTTATTAAATATATCTAATTCTTTTGCATGTATAAAGATATAAACATTATCTTTAATTGTTTTATTTATTTTAGTATTACTAATCCAAATAATCTTTGAGTTATTTTTCTTAAAATTTTTAATGATTGGAAAATATGCACTATGCATATGCTCAGTAAACAATATAATCAAATCACCTTCAGATGATTTTTTTGAAAGAGGCATCAATACATCTATCCATTCTAATAGTATAGATGGATAATCTAAAGACATCAGTACTTCATGCAGATATTTCGCAGGTACTGAGGACATATTTCTACCATAGATATAAGTTGTCTGCATGGTTTTTATTAGATTACAGATTTCAACAATTTTCTCATTATCAAATGTATATAGTTTTTCTTTAATCTGATCTTTCGCTAAATTAGCATTAAATGCCTTCTCATATCCATCATTTTCAATACTCTTTTTTACCGAATATTTAAAGTCACTATATGTTGAATATCCCAGTCTTTTCAACAGTCTTAGTACACTAGTATTAGAACAAAATACAGATTTCGAAATATCAGAAATACCTAGCTTTGGTATATGCATATAGTTTTCAATAATAAACTTATACACTTCTAACTCTGAAGGAGTTAAATCTTCAACTCTCAAATTTTCAATCATAACAGTTCCTACCCATTTACCTTTTCAATATACAAGTTAATTAATATATCAATAATAAAGTAGATAACAAATCTCGAGGTATAGTCAGCTCCACTATTTTCTTTTGGTGATGTAAAAAATCGTAAATTATATTTACATAAACTAGCAATTTCATTTTGGAAAAATGGTGAAATCGATACACAAGTTATTCCGTGAGAATTCGCATTCTTCGCAATTTGGATTGTCTTAGAATATGTACCTGAAGCACTAATAAAAAGGAAAATCGCATCTTTCTTAATCGATGAAAAATGATTCGCAGTTTTCGAAGAATGTAGTTGAAAAATATTATGCCTTCCATTCAATAGTAATTGTCGTTCTAAATAATCTAGCGATGTGTCTGTAATTCCACCAGGATAATACAGATACAGATCTTTTGAAGAAGCTAGTAGCTCTACAATACTTTTAATATCCTCTGAACTAGTAAACCCTAAGGATCCCTCAATATCTGTTAATAAGTTTTTCTGTATATTGCTTAGTGATATTTCTGAGCCAATATTATTAAAACGATTCTCAAGCTTAGTCCGTATTATGTATTTTAATTCTGAAAATCCAGATAATCCTATTTTGTTACAAAAGCGCATTATCGAACTAGAAGAAATAAAAACCTCTTTTGATAATTGTTGGATATTCTTATTCACAATATCATCTGCATTTAAGTATATATACTTTAAAAGTTCTAATTCTCTTTTATTTAGCGAAGAGAGTATTTCTTCATCCAAATTAAAATCTATCATTCTTATCACCTAATTTAATTATATAAAAAATATTCCATAAAATAGAATAATTTCTATAAATAAAATTATATTCTATATTTATCGGAATTATTTACTACTATCAAGAAACTATGTAATCTTTATTTAGACATTCGAATGTAAAGGAAAGAAGGATAAAATGAAAAAATATAATGTATGTATTGTTGGTGGCGGTAGCACATATACACCAGGATTTCTAAAATCTTTTGTTCGACTCAAAGAAGAATTTCCTATTCAAAAATTAGTATTATTTGATATCGATGCAGAAAGACAAAAAGTAATCGGGGAATTCGGTAGAATCTTATATAACGAGCGTTTCCCAGAACTAGAATTCTCCTATACGACAGATCCAAAAGAAGCATATGCAGATATGGACTTCGTATTCATGCAAATGCGTTCTGGTGGACTTCCAATGCGTCAAGAAGACGAGCACATTCCATTCCGCTTAGGCAAAATTGGTCAAGAGACTTGTGGTGCAGGAGGAATGGCATACGGATTGCGTTCAACTGTTGATATGATTATCGCAGTTAGACAAATTAGACAATATTCACCTAACGCATGGATATTAAATTATTCAAACCCAGCAGCTATAGTTGCTGAAGCATTAAGAAGAGAATTCCCTAATGATAAAAGACTTCTTAATATCTGTGATCAACCAGAAAACGTCATGCGTTCAGTTAGTAGATTGTTGAATTGTTCGTGGGAAGACTTAGACCCAGTATACTTTGGCCTTAACCACTATGGTTGGTTTACACACGTATACAATAAAAATACCGGAGAAGATTTATTACCTGAAATCAGAAAAATCATTAAAGAAAAAGGATTCCTTCCACAAGATGCGGAGCAAAGAGACCCTTCTTGGTTAGAGACATATGGATTTGTCCAAGACATTATGAATGACTTCCCAGATTATTTACCAAATACATACGATGGTTATTACTTGTATCCTGAATATAAATACAGTCATTTAGATCACGAATATACTCGTGCAGACGAGGTTATTAATGGACGTGAAAAACGTGTGTTCAAAGAATGCAGAGAAGTTATAGTTGCAGGTAAACTTGGCGATGGATTCCATAATATCTCAGATGCACATGCAGAGATGATGATTAAAGTTGCAGAAGCAATTGCCTTCAATAAAAATACACGCTTCATTGTGATAGTAGAAAATAATGGAGCAATCAATAACCTACAAGATGATGCAATGGTAGAAGTTGTATGTGAACTAGGAATCAATGGTCCAAGACCAATGGCAGTTGGTAACATTCCACAATTCTATTACGGCTTGCTTGCACAGCAGGTATCATCAGAGAAGCTATTAATTGATGCATACTACGAAAAATCCTATCAAAAAGCTTTGCAAGCTCTAACCTTAAACCGTCTAATTAACGATGCTAAAAAAGCAAGAGAAATATTAGATGCATTACTTGAAGCAAATAAAGGAATGTGGCCAGAACTACATTAATAAAAAAATAATAACGAGGATAGTATGAAAGACAAAATAATTCAATTCTTTTCAAATCTCGGAAGAAGCCTAATGATGCCAATTGCTGCGTTAGCAGCATGTGGCATCGTATTAGGTTTATCTTCAGCCTTAATGAAACCTCAAGTAGTTTCATTATTACCATTTTTGCAAATAGCCAGTATTAAATTTATAATTCTTGCATTATACAAAATATCCGCAGTTGTATTTACATTAATTCCAGTATTATTCGCAATTTCCATTGCTTTAGGACTAGCAAAAGAAGACAAAGAAATTGCAGCATTTGCTGGATTTATCGGATACTACACATTCTTAGTTGGTAGTTCCTTAGTTATTTCAACAGAAGTTATCAATTTTAGTGCAATGAAGATTTCCACTATTCTTGGTGTAGAAACATTAGATATGGGAGCGATAGCCGGAATTATCATTGGTTTACTCACCGCCTATCTTCATAATAAATTTCACAAAATTGCATTCCCAGCCGCAATTGCATTCTATGGTGGCAAACGATTCGTTGCACTTATCGTAATCCTATGTTCAGGAATATTAGGTCTAATTATGCCATTTATATGGTCACCTATCTCCGTTGTAATTAACTCTATTGGAAGCCTCATCGCTAACGCAGGAGCCTTTGGCGTATTCATTTATGGTATGCTAGAACGTTTACTCATCCCTACTGGATTACACCATGTATTAAATGGATTATTTAGAACAACCACATTGGGTGGCGTTTATGAAGGTGTAGAAGGATGCTTAAATATATTCCTACAATTTATTGATAAAGTGAATATTGCAGAACTTGCACCATTTACTAAATTCCTAGGACAAGGAAAAATGCCATACATGATGTTTGGCCTCCCAGCAGCTGCGTACGCCATCTATAAAACAACACCAACAGAGAAAAAAGGAAAAGTAAAAGCACTTATGATTGCAGGTGTTGCAGCGAGTGCAATCTCAGGTATCACAGAACCACTTGAATTCTCATTCATGTTTATAGCACCACAATTATTCCTATTCCATTCAGTTATGGGTGGATTATCATTCATGTTAATGTCAGTTCTAGGTGTTGTAATCGGCAATACCGGTGGAGGTTTAATCGACTTCTTTATCTGGGGAGTATTCCAACCAGGATCCAATTGGTATTGGGTAATTATCGTTGGAATAGTATATGCTGCAATCTATTATTTTGTATTTAAGACATATCTAAGCAAAAAGAATTTATCCATTGATGTTAATGCAGAAGAACCAACGAACACAAATGAAGAAGCAGGCACTAATGATAAACTATTTGAGATTGCAAAGACGATTATTGACGGTCTTGGTGGTATAGATAATATTGTAAACGTAAACAACTGTATGTCTCGACTTAGAGTAGACGTCAAAGAAATGAATAAGATTGATGATAACATTCTTAAGGCAACAGGATCTATAGGAATAGTTAAACCAAGTTCAACACATATCCAAGTAATCTATGGACCTAAAGTCGAATCTTATGCTGACAAAGTCAGAGAATTATTAAAATACTAATTGTTTAATTCGAATAAAAGAAATATGTTATATACCCCTTTCCTTGACTAATAAGGAAAGGGGTATATTTTGGCACTCAAAAATCAGTCATGGTTGGGGTGACCCTCCGAAATTTCTAGGGGTCAAATTTTGACCTCTTTTTTACAACTCGGGGATACCCTCCAAATTTACTCGGGGTCTCAACTAATAAAAAACTCCTATGTTAGAATTCAAGTTGGAAAAAGATTGAATAATAACGATAGGAGGCGCCATATGGCTATAAATGATTTTATCATATCCACACTTAATGTTAGTGACGATATGATTTTTTCGATTGATACACATAAATCATCTGACAAATTACACATCTTTATAAAACTGAATGATACTCACCCTACCTGTCCCTGTTGTGGAGGTAATACAAAAATAAAGGACTATTCTTCGTATAGCTATAACCACCTTGACGTTGCGGGGATTCCATCCATCATAGATTGGACAAGAAGACGCTATGTCTGTAAAGAATGTGGGAAGTCCTTCTCCGAGCCAAGTCCATTTGGCCCAGAGAACTTCCACCAGTCATACGCAGTACTCAATGCGATTACCTTAGATCTGCACAATGTTCGTATGACATACAAGGATATTGCACATAAATACCATGTATCCGACACTATCGTAAGAATATATGCAGATAGTTTCATCCGAGCACCTAGATTAACACTTCCTGAGAATCTTGGTATCGATGAGATATCTTCTTCCATGGCGAAATATGGTGGTTCATACTTGTGTGTATTCGTAAATAACAATAACAGGACATTAAATGAGATACTTCCAAACCGTTCGAAAGTAACACTATCAAAACACTTTGAAATGATTTCACAATCGGAGAGAGACAAGGTAAAGTATGTGACGATTGATATGTGGGAACCTTATAGAGATGTATGTAAAAAGTACCTAAGACATTGCGAAATAGCAGTAGACCCTTTCCATGTTATCAAACACCTTACAGAGTGCTTTACACGCATGCGTGTAGGAATCATGAAACAGTGTGTCTACGACAGTCCTAGTTACTATCTGCTTAAGACCTGGCATAAGTTATTAGAAACCGATTCATTCGACCTCGATAACGAGCCAAGATATAATTCAAAATTTCGTCAGAAGATGAATTACAGGGACCTTTACAACATGTTGTTGGAGATAAGTCCTGATTTAAAGCTTGCGTATGAATTAAAGGAGCTATATAGAGACTTCAATAAACGCTGCTCTTTTGAAGAAGCTGGTGCACAACTTGATTATCTGATCGAACTATTTGAACACTCAGAGTTAGACTGCTATAAGGAATTTATATCTCTACTGAAACACTGGAAACCAGAAATTATCAATAGCTTTAAAAGGCCTTATGATGATAGACGACAATCCAATGCATTAGCTGAAAACATCAATCAGAAACTTCGATTACTGATCGAGGTATCCAATGGATATACAAACCTAGAACGTTTTCGTGCACGTGCACTATACTGCTTAAATGACAAACTATTCTATTGCTTGACAACATGTCTGTATTCCAGAAAACGAGAACACAAAAAACGTGGTACATATACCAAACAAATTGTTGATACATTAAACGAATGAAATTTAAACTATACTTCAATCTTTTCTAAAAAAAGGATATCTTAGTCACCAGCTATGATGACATAGATATCCTTATTTTGTATATGATTAACCCACAACTGATTTCGTTGCGCATTTTAGTCAAACCCACGACTAATTTCGCTTAAGCAAATTCACTTAATCGTTACAGCCCCTCATTTTTATTTATATTTTTATGGCTATATAAAATATTTAAGTTTATGATTTAAAATCAACTATTTTTTCGCTTGTAATAATATAATGTAACAATACTAGAAACAATAAAGATAATCCCTAACCACACTTTATTAACCATCGCATCCCCTGTCTTAGGTAAATTAGAATGTGGAGGTATCGGTGGTGTATCTTTATAATTTGTAACGACAAATCCATTGACTTCACTACGATAGCCTGCAATTGCATCTTCTTTTAAAGAATAAACAATTTTTTTACCATCTTTATAAATAGGTAAATTGCTAATTTCTTTTTTCCAATTCATCTGTTGTGTAATTTGATGAACACTATATTCTTCTCCATTAGCGAACAGACGTATAACAATCGTATTTGGTCTTTGCCCAAATTCATTATTACGATCTTCCCAAAGTTTTTTAATGACTATTTTTGTTGTCTCTGGTTCGTGTGTATTAGTAATTGTATAGCCATTAATCGCTTTATTGTAGCCTACAACATCTTCTTCATCGATTGTATAAACTATCTCTTGACCATTTTGATATTTTGGTAAATTACTAAACGTATATGTCCAATTTGCTTGTGATGTAACTGTTACTTCTTGGACTTTAACACCGTCTGCCAATAAGTTTACTTTTATTTCATTTGGACGAATGCCATCTTGATTAATATTATCTTCCCAAACTTTATTAATGGAAATATCAATCAACGGATAGTTCACAACTTCTAAAGTTGCCGTTTCATCTTCTATAATTGATACAGTATATACTATTGTATCTTTTATATATCCACTTGGTGCTATTTTTTCGACGACTTCATATTCACCTAATGGTAAAATAATTTCAAACTCTCCATTATCCTGTGTGGTAACTTCATAAGTTTTTGTGGGATCACTTTTACTTGTAATTGTAAATACAGCATTAGATAACACATCACCTTCGATAGATTTTTTTACAATTTTTAATGATGATGATGGAATATATAATTCATTCCATACTAAATTAGTTGGTGTCGCTTGCGTATTTCTAGTTGCAATAGAGAAATTATTAAATGCTCTATCGCCAAGTTGTCCTGCACTAGGCGCTTTCATTGGCACTATCGCTTCCAATAACTCTCCTCTATTAAACGTTTGACCTGATTTCAACTTAATTCTAATACCTGTCACTTGAGTAAAATCAGTTATATTTGTTGTCCATGATAAATTATTATTAGTATGATCTACTTCTCCTACAATAGCATCAGTTGTATATTCTACTTCAAACTTATTTCCTATAGAACTTGTAAATTGAATAGGCCCTGTCATTACATTGCTAAATTGTGAATTTCTAGGTTGCAATCTATTAGTTGTCGCATCAGCTGCACTAGACGTATCTCCACGATGTGGTAAAATATCTAAAATTTCAAAATTTGATAAATTTTCTTGATTATTATAATTCCATAATTTATAACGAAATGCTGTATCTGCTCCAGTTTTTAATCCCTCTTTATTCCAATTATCAACTGTTTCACGTGCAATATATTTACGAGATAATACTTCATTTCTAGCACTATATTCATAATACGCAGATGTTGCTGAAAATACTTCTGCTGTATCACCATCTTGATCAATATCGCGATTATCCTTATATGGTATACCACCATATCCCCAATCCATATGATTTTCTTCTATTGTATGAACAAATTCTCCATCATACTTCACTAAAACATAATTATCATTATGTCCAGGTGTTGAATTAGAGTTTACTCTCGTAATAATTTGAATAGCATCAGAATTGGCTAAAAAACTATTAATTTGTCTTGCTGTAACAGAATTCCATCTTATGACTACTGCATTTAATCCAGAATCATTATAATTTGGAACATATGTTATAGAAGTTGGTTTACCTGTTACGAAAAATCCACTATTAGCTGAAGCACTGACATATGTCACACCCTCAGGCAACAAATCGACAATTTCAACATTATTTAGTACAGTTGAAGAAGATACGCCTTTTACAAAATCTTCATCAAAAGGTACATCAATTGTCCAAATTGCTAATTCTCCATCTGCACGATTCGGTTCTTCTCTTGTTCTACTAAACCAACCCGTCCCTAATTTTTCTGACAATAATTTTTTTACACCAAAATTAGGTTTAGGATCTACTAATTTAAATCTTGCTGTGTCATTTCCAGTAAATGTATATGTTGTACCATTTCCACGAGTATAAATAGCACTATAGCTACCTGAATTATCATAATAATTTTCATCATCTTTTGTACTAATAGTAGGTGTTTCTCTAAATGCTGTATTAATATTAAAACTTACTATTTTTTTAGGTGCTAATTTATACTGACTTGGAAATTCAAAAAATATAGATTTTATATTTCTAGCAACTGCACTTGAAAAATTCAGGGTACGTCCGCTCGAAACAGTTCCTAATGTTTGTATACTACCATCTTCCATTATACCTTTTACAGTAATATTACTAATATTATCGTATACATTACCTGAAAAGTCATTAAGGACTATATCATCAGATTTTGGCATACTTACACCAGTATAATATAATCTAGAATCTAAGCTATAATCTTTAAATTCTATAAATTCAATCATTTCATTACCTGTATTAGAAACAAGTAAATTCCATTTTAATCCTTTTGATAATCGATTTGAAATATTTGTAACAGTATGAACACCTTGTTGATATCCATCTCCAGATTCGAAACTAAAATATTTTTGGAAAGGTAATCCATTTGTTGTTTCATGATTAAAACGATAATTCACTACTTTGGATGTTGTTATTGTTTGTTCATTATCACCTTTATTCAATGGATGAAAAACCATCGTAGATGTTGCTGTGTAAGTTGTATTTAATGTTGCATTTGGAAATGTTAATCTTAAAGCAACAGGATTATAACCATGTATATCATTATAATCTTTACGATTTAAAGTATATGTTGCTACATTGGTTTGTGCATCATATGTCCAATTTGGATTTTTACTAGCATCAAATTTAGCAAAAGGAGGTAATGGTTGTGTTAATGTAATATAATCAAATGCTCTTTGACCATAATCCGTTTGCGTAAAAATGCCATAATCATCTCGACTACTTTTCACAAAAGTTTCATAATTAAATACAACATCTACTAATCCTACTGCATCTAACGTTGTTCCATTAGATGATAAACCGCCAATTTGATTTTGACCACCACGAACATTCATAGAATAATCTGCTTCACCAGCTTTTGCTAAAAAATGTACTGTTTCCGCTTGTTTTACCACTGTTCCATCTGATTTTTTTAATGTTGCTATTATTGATAAATTTGTTTTATCAGGCGTAACATAAGTTTTAAATTTTGTATAAATAGGCAACTGTACTTCTCTTGCATCATCATTTGGCTTAACAGGAATACGCCATGTCGAATTATTTATTTTTTGTTCATTCTCGAAGACTTCCGAGTCTGATGGCACTAATACATCAAGCTGATCAACATATTGACCAACATTATCTTGTATACTTAACTCGATGTAGGTACCAGAATATTCTGATTCAGGAAGATTAGCTTTTAATATTAAAGTAGATTGCATAATCTCACCTGTCAAAAATTCTGTTGTATCCGTACGAGAGGAAGGTATTTGTATATGTCTAAATGTAATACCTTCATCACTTACTGCTTTAACATATGGAAGTGGCAAAGAACCGAAAATAATCGTTAATACTATCCACATAGAAAAAATTTTCTTAATAAATTTCATTTTTAACTCCTACGTTTATTGCTATACATATTATATATATTCAATGCAATAATTTTACACTACATTTACTACGTGGCAAATATTTTTTTCAGTTGTTCAATAAATTTAATCGTTTGTTCAAAACTACATGCTGTGAATGTTAATAAGGAAAATATTAATTTTTTTCATCTTCCACCTCAATTGTAGAATGCTTTATCTTCTTGTGCTTTTTCGTAAGCTTTTTTACATTTATCTTGCATAGCAATATCATACGGTACCTTACCGAT